>CAZZCH010000090.1:0-13111 GCA_964652895.1 uncultured Eubacteriales bacterium | reverse complement strand
TCTTTTTGTCCATGGGCGGCGCCAGGCCCGGATTATATCACAACAGCGGGCCGGCCCGCGCCTTGACCAATCCCCGAGAAAATGCTACTGTTGCCCTCCGGACGACCGTGAAAAAAGAAACCGTTCAGGCCAATCTCTTCAAGGACGAAAAAACGAAGACGAAACTCGTCTACAAGCTCGACGAGGTCAGCCGGATGACGGACGTCGACTCCGCGACCCTGGCTTCGTGGGAGGAGGAATTCCCCTTCCTCAACGCCGGCCTGACGGGAAGCGGCGAGAAATTCTTCCGGCAACAGGACGTGGCCATCATCGCCCGGATCAAGGAACTCTCGGCCGGGAAAACCCTGACCATGGCCGGGATCAAGCGGAAGATCGAGGACGAGTTCGGCCTCGTCCGCTCGAACCCGGTCCATCCGGAGCGGCTCCGCAAGGCCCTCAACAACGTCCGCGACGAGCTCCAGGATATCGTTTCCTCCCTCGACGACGGGCGGAAAAAAAGTCGTAAATAGCCCCTTTTCTGCTATAATAAGGGGCCTCTGTTCGGGACGTGGCGCAGCCCGGTAGCGCACATGCTTGGGGTGCATGGGGTCGGCGGTTCAAATCCGCCCGTCCCGACCATCTTCTTCTTCCAAAGGATCGCCTCAATGAAGATCACCAAAGATAAGAGCACGGAAGACTTGAAGGCCCGGGCCATCGACCTGGCCGGGCTCGTCAATTACCAGGACGGCGCCGTCGTCAGCCGCGAGGTCATCAGCCAGCCGATGGGAACCGTGACCGTGTTCGCCTTCGCCGAGGGCGAGCAGCTGAGCGAGCACACGGCGCCCTTCGACGCCATGGCCATCGACCTCGACGGGGAGGCCGACATCACCATCGGCGGCAAGGCCAACCGGATCAAGCCGGGTGAGATGATCATCATGCCGGCCGCTATCCCGCACGCCCTCCGGGCCGTGACACGGTTCAAGATGCTCCTCGTCATGATCAAGAAGTCCGCATGAAGAAGGCCCCGAAGGCCCGGGCCGCCGTTCGCCGCCCCGTCATTCTCCTGACCAACGACGACGGCTTCTACCTCGAAACGATCCAAGTCCTCTACCGCCGCTTGCAGTCCCTCGGCCAAACGTACATCGTCGCGCCGGACCGGGAAAAAAGCGCCTGTTCGCTGGCCATCACCCTCCGGCGGCCCCTTCGCATCCAACACGTCAAGCCGCGGGTCTGGGCCGTCGAGGGGACGCCGGGCGACTGCATCTATTTCGCCCTCCAGAAGCTCCTTCCCCGCCGCCCCGACC
Source organism: uncultured Eubacteriales bacterium (assembly GCA_964652895.1). Taxonomy (GTDB): domain Bacteria; phylum Acidobacteriota; class Aminicenantia; order Aminicenantales; family Saccharicenantaceae; genus RBG-16-66-30. The sequence goes on along the minus strand of CAZZCH010000090.1, from coordinate 11,828 downwards.
TCATCATTTCGGGCATGAACCCCGGACCGAACCTCGGCCAGCAGGACATCAACTACTCCGGGACCGTCGCCGGAGCGATCCAGGGGACGTTCCTCGGTATTCCGTCGATCGCGGCTTCTCTTCTTCCCGACGCCGCGGGCCGCTTCGACTTGGGGTTCGCCGCGGAAGTCGTCCGGACGATCGCCGCGAACGTCCTGGCCTCGGGCTTGCCGCCCGGGACGGCCCTCAACGTCAACATCCCGCCCCCTCCGGTCAAGGGCGTCAAGATCACCCGCCTGGGCTGGAAGTTCTACGATCCGGAGATCATCGAGAAGACCGACCCGCGCAACTCCTCTTATTTTTGGATCGGGACCGGGATTCCCAAGCGGGTTGGCGACGCCGGCACCGACGTCATGGCCGCCCACGAGGGCTATATCTCGCTGACGCCTTTGCACACCGATATGACCGCCCACCTCGCCCTGCGCTCCCCGAAGCTCCGCCGCCTGGCCAAGGGGCTGGCATCGGTCAAACGATAGACTGCGACACCTGCCCTAATTTTCTGCTGAACAACCTCAGGAACCTTATTGCTTGGTGACTGCATCTTGTTTATCAGCCTGACGCTGCCCGGGCAGTGATAGGGGGCATGCATAACCCCCGTAGCGGAGGGGGACCCATCGGGTACCGATGGGGGAACCGCCGGGACTGGTTCCCGGGGGGCCGGGGGATATGCATGGCCCCTATTGCTGCCAAAACGGACAGCGTCCTGCGGCTTGGGAAAGTTCGGGATAGGTTTTGAGGGATTCGAAAGGAGACCGGCGGTTTCAACGCCGAAAAACTGGGCGGCGGAAATGTACCGGAAGGAGCTAGGTTTTGCTTTTCCGGTGGCGCAGATACTCGGTCACGATGGGGACCGTCGATAGGGCGATGATGGCCAGGATGGCCAGGGAAAAATTCTTCCTGACAACCGGGATGTTGCCGAAGAAATAGCCCGCGCCGGTGAGGAGGACGACCCAGCCGACCCCCCCGATGACGTTATAGGCGATGAACTTGCCGTAGGACATCCGCCCGATCCCCGCGACCAATGGGGCGAAGGACCGGATGATCGGCACGAAGCGGGCGATGATGATCGTCTTGCCGCCGTGCTTCTCGTAAAAGGCGTGCGTCCGGTCGAGGTGTTCCTTCTTGAAGAAACGGGCTTTTTCCTTGCTGAAGACCTTGGGTCCGAGGAAATGGCCGACCCAGTAGTTCACCGTGTCCCCGATGATGGCCGCCGCGGCCAGGAGGGCGATCAGCCAGCCGATCTTGAGCGCCCCGAGCGCCGCGAACGTTCCGGCGGCGAATAGCAGGGAATCCCCCGGCAGGAAAGGCATGACCACGAATCCGGTCTCGATGAAGATGACCACGAAAAGGATGGCGTAGGTCCACAGGCCGTACTGCTGGATGATGGCGCTGAGGTACTTGTCGAGGTGCAACGCGATGTCGAGGATCTTGTTGATCAGTTCCATGAGTCCCCTACTATACCTGCAGCCGCCCCTTGATTCAATATGATAGAATGAGGCCCGTGGCTAAATACGAAAGGAAATTGGAGCTAGTCGAAAAGGCACTCGACCGCATCTCCCCGCTCGAGACATCCTGCACGCTCTGTCCGCGGGACTGCCGGGTGGACAGGACGAAGGGAGCGGAAGGCGTCTGCCGGACGGGCCGACTCGCCTCGGTCTCCCACGCCCTGCTCCACTTCGGCGAAGAACCCGTGATCAGCGGCAAGTCCGGGTCGGGCACGATCTTTTTCACGGGCTGCAACCTCAAATGCCTGTTCTGTCAGAACTACCAACTCAGCTGGCTCCTCGAGGGCGAGCCCGTTTCGGACGAAGAACTCGCGGCCCTGATGCTCGGGCTCCAGGCGAAAGGCGCCCATAATATCAATTTCGTTTCTCCGACCCACGTCGTCCTGCCCATCCTCCGGGCCCTCCGCATCGCCCTCTCTGAGGGTCTCGCCATCCCCCTCGTCTGGAATTCCAATGGCTACGACGGCCTCGAGGCCGTCCGGGCCCTGGAGGGGATCGTCGACATCTATCTCCCCGACCTCAAATACCATTCGCCGGTCATCTCGAAAAAATTTTCGGCGGCTGAAGACTATTTCGTCCGGGCCTCCGAAACGATCCGGGAGATGGCCATCCAGCAGCCCGTCCTCGACCTCGGCCCCGGCGGGACGGCCCGCAGGGGGCTCGTCATCCGGCATCTCATCCTCCCTGGCTCGGTCGAAGATACGCTCGTCATCCTGAAGTGGGTCCGCGACAACCTCTCTCCGTTCATCGGGTTGAGCCTGATGAGCCAGTATCATCCCTGTTTCCGGGCTCCGGATGAGATCCAACGGGGCGTTTCCGAGGAAGAGTACCGGCGGGCCGCCGACGAAGCCCTTACACTCGGCTTCGACCACATGTTCTTGCAGCCGGAACCCTTCCGGCCGGACGAACACCTCCTCCCCGATTTCAGGAAAGACAATCCCTTCCGCTGGAAGTGAGACCCGGGCCGGAGACTATTCCGAACGGGGGGTATAGGTTTTTGCCCGCGGCAGGCGCGATTCCGAGATCCCGAGCGCGGCGGCCAGCTCCCTCAGCTTGCCCTGGACCGCGCGGACGCTCTTCGGACCCATGCGCAGGAGCTGCTTCTGCGCCGGGCTCAGTCCTTCGAGCTTCTCGTCGGTCATCGCGTAGCTCAGGATCTTCTGCTCCAGTCTGACGGGGCCTTCTACGACGGGCGTTCCGAGGAGTTCGGCCATGGCCCGGACGAGCGTGTCCTCGAAATCGACCCCGGGATAGCCGAGGTCACGGTATGCCTCCTGGAGGAGGGGTTTGACCGCCCGGTAGAGGCGGGCGGCGGCGACCGCATCCAAGGAAACGACGACGCCGGAGACGGGATCATATCGGGAATACGACGCCGCATCGACGAGCGTGCCCTCTTTCGTCCTGACGACGCGGAACTGCCCAGAAGGCGAAAAGAAGTCGACGTGCGGCTTGGGGCTCAGCCCATTGGCGACGTTGTCTACCGCCACGACGAATTTCCGGACGAGGTCCTTCGTCAATAGCCATTTGGCGAACTCCGGGTTCATCGACAGGGCCGCGGCGAATTCCCGGACGGCCGCGTCGCTCTCTCCGAGCGCGACGGCGGGAAAGGCGAGAGGCTCGCCCGTCACCCCGGCGGCGGCCGTTTCGCCCCCGGCCGGGACCGCTATCTCGGCCGGCGGTTCCTGCGACACGACGGGCGCGGCCGGCTTCTTCATGAAGACGAAATAGTACAGGGCCACGGCGGCGGCCAAAACCAAAAGGATGGCGATCGCCAGACCCCGGATCTTCTTAGGCTCGTTCCCCTGTTCGTCGTCGAGATGGAGATCTTCCATGGTTTTTCCTCACTTTCCTTTCTTTGCCCGGGCGGCCCCGGTGATATCCTTGACGGCGACGATTTCGATCCTCCCGTCCAAGGCCTTCAACGTGATGGCCGCCTCGCCCGTCCCGATCCGGCCCGTAATATTCGGCACTGGAGTTTTCGTGCCCAGGTCGAATTCACTTTTCACTTGGCCGCGGGGCGCCTCGGCCTCGACCCGGGCGCCGGCGCCGGCGTCGAGACGAAGCACGATATCGCCTTCACGCGACGAAATGGCGATCGTATCCTGGTCATGGACGTCGAGGACCTCGACGTCCACCGAGCCCGTCCCGACGGAGAGGTCGACGGAGCCCGAAAAATTGCTCACGGCGACGTCCCCCCTGTCGAGGAAGGCCTCGATGCGCCCGAAGACGTCGGCGACAATCAGGTTCCCTTCCTCCATTCTTATCCCGCTGAGCAAGATCGAGTTCGGGACCCGGATCGTGTAGTCGACCGCGGGCAGGTCGCCGGGGCCGTCGAAGGGCTTCGTCCGGATCGAGAGGCCGCCGTCCGTCTGCTTGATTTCGACGTCGGGTTTGATCTCCCAAAAGCCGTAAGCCCGGACCTTGCGTTTCTCCCCCGGTTCCGCGGCCGCGCCCTGAGCGACGACCTCCACGGCGTCCTTATCCCAGCCGGTGATCTCGACATTGCCGGCCTTGTTCTCGAGCGCGAGCGTCCCTCCCGGCACGAACGTGACCGTCCGCCGGAACTCGCCCCGAGGCTGCCAGGATGTCGTCTGTTCCGGATCCATGATCATGATGCAGGCCGCCGAAAGAAGTACGGCCGCGGCCGCCAGAGAAATCGTCAGGATCGGCTTTTTCATTGTTCGTCCTCCCCATAGAAAGAAACGAACCCTTCCCCTCGGAGGTTTCACAAGAAGAATCTCTTTTCCTATTATACTCCTATTCTTATCCGAATCTCCCCGTGATGTAGTCCTCCGTCCGCGGGTCCCGGGGATTGGTGAAGATCTGCTGGGTCTCGCCGATCTCGACGAGTTCGCCGAGGAGGAAGTAGCCGGTGACGTCCGAAACCCGGGCCGCCTGTTGCATGTTGTGGGTGACGATGAGGATCGTGTATCGTTTCTTGAGCTCGGCCATGAGGTCCTCGATGTTGGCCGTGGCCGCCAGGTCGAGGGCCGAACAGGGTTCGTCCATGAGGAGGATCTCCGGCTCGACGGCGACCAGCCGGGCGATGCACAGCCTTTGCTGCTGTTCGCCCGAGAGCTTGAGCGCGTTCTCTTCCAGGCGGTCCTTGAGCTCGTCCCAGAGGTGGACAGCCTCGAGACTGCGGATGAGCTTTTCTTCCAGGGCCTTCGGGTCCCGAAGGCCGTGGACCCGGAGGCCGTAGACGACGTTGTCGAAGACGCTCAACGGGAACGGATTGGGCCTCTGGAAGACCATGCCCACCTTCTTGCGGAGCTGGAGCAGATCGATCCCCGGCGCGTAGATATCCTCGCCGTCGATGAGGATGCGGCCCGTGACCTGGACGCCTTCGATGAGCTCGGTCATGCGGTTGAGCGTCCGCAGGAAGGTCGTCTTGCCGCAGCCCGAGGGCCCGATGAGGGCGGTGATCTTGTTCTTCTCGATGTCCAGGCCGATCCCCTTCAGGGCCTGGAACGTGCCGTAGAAAAAGTTCAAGTCGCGGACTTCGATGATAGCCATGGCCGCTTAGCCGAACCTCCCGCGAAGGTAGTCGTCCGTCCGGCGGTCCTGAGGGGCCGTGAAGATCCTGGCCGTCGGACCGACCTCGACGAGCTCGCCGCTGAGGAAGAAGGCCGTCCGGTCGGCGACCCGGGCCGCCTGTTTCGTGTTGTTGGTGACCAGGATGATCGTATAGCCCTTCTTGAGCTGGCGCAGGGTCTCCTCGATCTTCATGGTGGAGATGGGGTCGAGCCCCGAGGTCGGTTCGTCGAGGAGGATGAACTCGGGCTTGACGGCCAGGATCCGCGCTACGCAGAGGCGCTGTTGCTGCCCCCCGGAAAGTTTCAGGCCGCTGGTCGCGAGGCGGTCCTTGACTTCCTCCCATAGCCCGCCCTTCTCCAGGCTATCCCTGACGACGGCGTCGAGCTTCGCCCGTCCGTGGATGCCCGCCAGCCGCGCGCCGAAGGCGACGTTCTCGAAGATCGAGCGCGGCAGTGGTACCGGGGTAGCGAAGACCATGCCCAGTTTCCGGCGCAGTTCGACGACGTCCACGTCAGGGGCATAGATGTCCCGGCCGTCGATCGCGACGGTCCCCTCATGACGCGAGCCGCGAACGAGGTCGTTGAGCCGGTTGAGGGCGCAGAGGAAGGTCGATTTGCCGCTCCGGGCTGGCCCGATGATCCCCAGGATCTCGTTCCGGTGGACGTCCAAGTCGAGGGCATTGAGCTTGCGGACGCCGCCGAAGAACTGGCTGAATCCCCTGACCTCGATAGCGACTTCGCTCATATTTCCCGCGGCTCCCGGCTCATGAGTACTTCTTGATGAATCTGTTCATCAGGTAATAGGTCAAAAGGTTGATGCCTAGGATGGCGATGATCAGGACGGCGGCGGTGCCGTAGGCGTTGGGCATCGAAATCCCTTCCCGAGCCAGGATGTAGAAATGGACGGACATCGTCCGGGAGGAGGACAAGAGGGATGTCGGAAGGCGCAAGGCGCTGCCCGCCGTGAAGATGACGGCCGCGGTCTCGCCGATGCTGCGGCCGACGCTCAGAATGACACCCGTCACGATCCCGGGCAGGGCCGAAGGGAGGACCACCCGGGTGACGGTCTGCCATTTCGTGCTGCCCAGGGAGAAACTGACCGTCCGGTAAACCGGAGGCACGCTCTTGATGGCCTCCTCCGATGTCCGGATGATGGTCGGAAGGATCATGAAAGCCAGGGTCAGGCTGCCGCTCAGGATCGACCAGCCGAACTTGAGCTTGGTGACGAAGAGGATGAAGCCGAAGAGGCCGAAAATGATCGAGGGGATGCCGGCCAGGCATTCGGCCCCGAACCGGAGGACCCGGGTCACCGGGCCTTCCCAAGTGTATTCGGTGAGGTAGATGGCCGTCCCGACTCCGAGGGGAGTCGCGATGAACAGAGCGCCGGCGGTCAGGACGATGGTCCCGACGACGGTCGAGAAGATGCCGCCGCCCTTGCCCATGTCCACGGGGTTCTTGGTCAGGAAGTCCCATCCCAGGGCGGGGACGCCTTTCCTGAGGATGAAGGCGATGATGAAGAAAAGGATGGCGACCGTGATGCCGGTCAAGGTCCAGAGGACCACCCGGACGATCTTCTGCTCGGTTCGGGGATTGATCCTCATCTTTTCGTGCCCTTCATCCTGGAGGCCGTCACGTTGGCGATGGTATTCAGGAGCATGATGATGATGAAGAGGATGACGCCCGTGGCGAAGAGGGCCTGGCGATGCTCGCCGGCCGCGTAGCCCATTTCCAGGGCGATGTTCGAGGTCAGGGTCCTGACCGGATCGAGGATCGAGTGCGGGACGCTGGCCGCGTTGCCGGCGATCATGATGACGGCCATGGTCTCCCCGATCGCCCGGCCCATGCCCAGGATGATGCTGGCGATGATGCCCGAGCGGGCCGCCGGCAGAAGCACCATCTTGACGGTCTGCCACTTCGTGGCGCCAAGGGCGATGGAGCCTTCCCGGTAGCTCGGAGGAACGGCCTGGAGGGAATCCACGGAGATGCTGATGATCGTCGGCAGGATCATGATGCCCAGGATGATCGACGCGGCCAGGACCGAGAGACCCGGGCCTCCGAACGTCTCCCGGATGAAGGGGACCAGGATGATGACGCCCATGAAACCGTAGACGACCGAGGGGATCCCGGCCAGGAGCTCGATCACCGGCTTGATGACGCGCCGGACACGTTTGGAGGAGAACTCCGTCAGGACGATGGCGCAGGCCAGGCCGAAGGGAACACCCAGGCCCATGGCCCCCAACGTGACGTAGAGGGAGCCGACGATCATCGGCCAGAGCCCAAAGAGCTTCTCCGAAGGGTACCATTCTCGCCCGGCCAGGAAGCTCTTCAGGCCGTACTTGAACATGATCGGAGTCCCCTGCTCGAAAATGAATATCGTGATGACAAGGAGGATCGAGATGGCCGACAAAGCGACGATAAGGAGAGCTAGGCGGACAAGGCGATCGTTCCGCTCAAGCCTGTTCTTGCCCGGCCCTTTCGACGACCTGTCCATCGCGCGCTGCCCCCGGTCACTTGACCGGGAGGAGTCCCTCCTTCTTGATCAGCGTCTGGCCTTCGTCCGAAAGGACGAAATCGACGAACTCCTTCGCCAAACCCGTTGGTTCGCCCGGGCTGAGGAATAAAAAAGGCCGGACGAGCTTATAGCTCCCGTCCCGGATATGCGCCTCGTTCCCCACGACCCCATCGAGCTCAAGGGCCCGGACCTGTTCGTTGACCAGGCCGAGAGAGATAAATCCTATGGAATAGGGGTCATGCGCGACGATCTCCCGGACCGTGCCGTTGGAGTCCTCGGTGATGGCACCCTGATAAATGCGAGTTTTGCCCATGACCAGCTCCTGGAAGGCCCCCCTTGTCCCGGACCCTTCCTCCCGGGTGACGACGGTCATCTCGCGGTCCTCTCCCCCAAGGAACTTCCAATTACCCAAATCGCCCGAAAAGATCTGCTTAACCTCGGCCAGCTTCACTCCGCGGACCGGATTGGAGGGGTGGATGATGATGGCCAGCCCGTCCCGAGCGATGACGATCTCGAAGAGGTCCTTTTCGTCGTTCTTGAGCTCCCGCGAGGACATGCCGATCTGGCAGGCGCCGCTCTTACAGGCCTGGATGCCGGCGCTCGAGCCGCCGCCCTGGACGTTGACACCCATTCCGGGGCGCTTCTCCATGAAGACCTCGGCCAACTTGTCGGCGAAAGGCTGGATGCTCGTCGAACCGGCCAGGGTCAGGTCGGTTTGCGATCGATCACCGCGACAGGCCGGAAAAAAGGCCATGCCTAGGGCCATGAGGGTGAGGGCGAACCGATGGCGCATCATGTCATTTCGGGCATTTGGGCGTCAGGGGGGATTATACCTTAAAGGATTAAGGGGTCAAACCTACTTGACCCCTTCATGATTCTCGGCTCAGGCCGGACTGCCGTTTTCCTCGTCGAAGGCCCTCAGCTTGGCATCGAATTCGGCCTTCTTCGCCGCGTACTCCCCGCCCAAGGGCTGGAGCTCTTCGAGAAGCGCGTCGATCGTCTTTTTCGCCTGGTGCATGGACTTGGAGATCTCCACGACCCGGCTTCCCTGCCGGGCCTCCGAGGCTTTGACCAGCTCCTCGTTGAGCTCACAGAGGGAGGCGTCGTGCGTTTCGACGCTCTTTTCGATGGCCGCGATCCGCGTCTCGAGAGGGCGCAGGACCCGGGACCGCTCGGCGATGACCTCCGACCGCAGGCGCCGGAGCTCCTTGGGCGTCCATTTCGGGCACTCTTCGTTCCCGGCCGTCGACGCCAGGTTCGCGATAGGCCCCTGCATGACCTCGTCTCTCCATCCGACCCTGTCCAGGAACCTCTGGTAGCCGCCCTCGTAGACGACGATATCGTCGTTGTCGAAGACGACCAGGCGCTCGGCCAGGGCGTGGAGGAACATCTCGTTGTGCGTGACCATGATGACCGACCCGTCGAAAGCCTCGATGGCCTCGAGCAGGGCGTCGTTCGACTCGATGTCGAGGTGGTTCGTCGGCTCGTCGAGGAGGAGGAGGTTGAGCGGCGTCGCGATGAGCTTGCCGAGCAAAACGCGGCTCTTCTCCCCGCCGGACAGAATGCGGATCCTCTTGAGGGCGTCATCGCCTTCGAACATCATCCCGCCGACGATGAAACGGGCCCGCTTGGGATCGCCTTCGGGGTCCGCCGAACCGATCTCCTCGAGGACCGTATTGGACTCCGTCAGAGTCGAAATGTGGGTCTGTTCGAAGTAGCCGGCCGCGACCGACTGCGGCGAGGAGATCTCGCCCGATTGGGGCGCGAGGTCACCGGCCAGGAGCCGGAGCAGGGTCGTCTTTCCCCGGCCGTTCCGGCCGATGACGAAGACGCGGTCGCGGGCGCCGACGCTGATCGAGAAGTTCCGGATGAGCGGACGGTCGGGCGTATAGGAGAAGGAAACTTCGCTCACGTCCAGCGCGTACTTTTGAAAGGTCGGCTTCTCGGCGAAGGCGAACTCCAGCGTCTTGACCATCTCGAGCTTTTCCCGCTTCTCCATCTTCTCGAGCGACTTGACCCGGGACTGAACGAGACCGCCGAGGCGGGCCTTGGCCCGGAAGCGGGTGATGAACAGGTCCATCTCCTTCATTTTCCGCTCGTCGTTGATCCGTGTTTTTTCGTAGATCTCCTCTTCGGCCGCGATCTGCTCGTAATACTTGCCCGTGTCCCCCTCGACCTTCCTGACTTTCCTCCGGTGGATGCCGAGGACGTGGGTGACGACGTTGTCCATGAAGCTGCGATCGTGGGTGATGAGGAGAAGCTCGCCGGGCCAGGCGGCGAGGAACCGCTCCAGCCAGCGGATGGAGGTGATGTCGAGATAGTTGCTCGGCTCGTCGAGGAGGAGCATCTGGAAGTCGCCGACGAGGACCTTGGCCAGGTTGAGCCGGACCTGGTAGCCGCCCGAAAGCTCGGCCGGGCTCTTCTCCAGGTCGGCCGCCGCGAAACCGAGGCCGGACAGGACCTTTTCGACCCGCCAGATCTCGTTGTGGGCGTCGTGGGGCAGGACTTTGGCCGCTTCGGCCAGGGCGGTCGGCTCGGTGAACTTCAGCCACTGTTCGACGTAGCCGATGCGGTACTTGCGCGGTTTCGTGATTGTCCCCGCGTCCGGCTCCTCCTCGCCCGTGATCATCCGGAAGAGCGTCGTCTTGCCGTGGCCGTTGCGGCCGACGACGCCGACGCGCTCCTTGCGGTTGACCTTGAAACTGATCGAGTCGAAGAGCCCCTGTTTTCCGTAGCTCTTCGAGAGATCGTCGACGATGATCATGGGGAAAATCCTGCCTGTTTTTAAAAGATTATTATAGCAGACCGGTTCCGTTTACTTCTTCGCGCTCACGCCGTTCACGACCTTGGTCTGGTGGGCGCCCTTGGTCGTGTGCACCCGGAAGCCGTCCTCGCACTCCAGCCAGACCTCCGAAAGGATATACACCGTGAAATATTCCGTATACGACGGTTCGAAGTCCCCGACCTCGTCGAAGACGAGCCGGGACCCGGCGACGGCCGGCTGGGGCTGAGCCAGGCGCTCGGTGAAGGGGACGGGAAATTCCTTGCCGGTCGCTTCCTGCCGGAGCGTGAGCTGTCCCTCGGCCGCCTTCATCACGGTGTAATCGCCCGCCGGAAGCTTCTTCCCGCCCGCTTGGAACTTGAACGGGATCTTGAACGTGGCTTGAGCATAGGTTAGAGAGACGCCCGCTCCGAGGATGAAAACCAGCATCATGACTAGCAAACCGACAGAACGTTTCATCTCGATCCTCCTTTCCTCTCGCCTACACGGTGACATCAGCAGGATAGGCGGGGATCGGGTCCGACGTGTCCGGAATTCCGCCTTTCACGGCCTCCTCCATGCCCTCGACGAACGTGTCGATCTCTTCGAGGGTCGTGTAGACATTTGGCGACACGCGCAGCGCCTGGTAGTCGAATACGGAGTTCGGCGGGGCTCCCCCGACGAGGGGGACAACGATGATCCTGTAGTTTTTTCTCAGGAAGCCGGCCAGAGCCCTGACGTCGATGCCTTCGATGTTGACCGCCACGACGCCCCAGGCTTGGGCCGGCTCGCTCATTTCCGTCAGGACCTTGATCCGGGGATGGACCTTGAGGGCGTTGATCCAGCGGAGGTTCAGGTAGCGCAGCCGGGCCGCCTTGCGCTCGGCCCCGATGGCCTGGTGGAAGGCCAGGGATTCGCCGAGCGCCGCCCGGATGGCCCAGGGGTGGGTCCCGATGGACTCGAACTTGCGGATGTCGTTGTCCTGCTGCTCCGGGGCGGCTTGGAGCGGCCAGAACCGCGGGATCATGTCTTTGCGGACATAGAGACAGCCGTTGCCGAGCGGGGCCAGGAGCCACTTGTGGAGGCTGACGCCGTACGCGTCGCATTCGAGGTCGCGCAGCTTGAACGGGAAATGGCCGAGGGCGTGGGCGCCGTCGACGATGGTGACGATCCCCTTGGATCGGGCCAAGCGGGAGAGCCTCTGGACCGGGAACAGCTGGGCCGTAAGGTTCGTGATATGCGTGAAATGGAAGACCTTGGTCTTCGGCGTGATGGCCTTCTCGAACATCTTATAAAGGAAATCCTGGGTCGCCGGCACCGGGAACTGGAGCCGCGTGACCTTGATCCCGTCGCGCCGCATGCGCTGGTCCCAGGTTGTCAGCATGCGGGGATAATCCTGATCGGTCGTGATGACCTCGTCGCCGGCCTTGAGGTCGATGCCGTTCTGGACGATCTGTAAAGACTCGCTGGCGCCG
>CAZZCH010000089.1:0-13295 GCA_964652895.1 uncultured Eubacteriales bacterium | reverse complement strand
TCGCCCGTGGATATAAGCCACGGGCGAGTGGCGAGCCGAAGGCTCGTCCCTTGACACCGGCCGAGAGCCGCTGGTTTTCGTTTGCGTGATTCCCAGGCAAGACTGATAAAGCTCTCCATCTAAGGAAGCTCTCCGGAGGTCGGGGACACGTACCGGAGGCAGATGTCCCCGGGATGTCCCCCGGGATTTCCCCAATCGCGATCAGTCCAAGCCGCGGCCGCCGCCCGTGCGGGGACGAATCGGTCCCTACTTCAGAGGCCTGTAGTATTTCTTCTCGCCGAGCGGCGACCACAGGCCGTAGCTCTCCTCGTGAATGCGACAGGGGCCTTCCGACGTCCACTGGAAGCCGTAGTTGTACCCGAACCAGAGGGACTTGTCCCCGCCGCCGTTTTCCGTGGTGATGATCGCCGCTGTGGCCCCCATATTGAATCTATTGATGTTCACTTAAAGCTCTTTATCCGTTTTCTGTTTTTCCTTAAGGGCAAACTTTTCAGGATTTTTCTTGATTTCCTCACGCAGCCATTTTTCGGGATAGCCGATCTCTCGCGGACGACCTTGCTCACCATGAACATAGCCATCGTTATATTTGGTTATGAGAAAATCAGCCAGTTTCCACCAGCGGTCCAAGTTCATCTGGGCATTAGAAAGGCAATAACGCGTCAGAAAGACCGGGATCGTCTGCGGGTCGGAACCCATTAAATTCAGGGCGGCCTGTTCAATGGCCGGTTGAACGTTGAACTCCAGGTCCTCGATTTCCTTCTGGACTTTCTGAATATCCTGAATCATGTCACTGTAGCGTAAGTTGGCATAGTTGGCGACAAAATTGAATGTCCACCAGGCGGAATCGCGGCTAAAAGCTTGCATGGAACCCTTGGTGTAAGCTTCTGGGATATCTGTTATGCTGGTATAAAGCGGAACAAAGAAATTGGTAAAGGGATTATCCATTCCGTACCAGTAGATACCACCCACAGCGTCCGGGACAAAAGACCTCGACTGAGAGACAAAAATAAAAGCCACTTGCTGGGTGGAGATCGGTCGTTCCCAGGAATAATCCTTGCCATCCGCTTTCCAGGTGATAGGCCGCCAGCGATCCGGCGCTCCAAAAGGACCGGCTGTCAAATCTTTGGTCATATCAAAGGAAGTTCCTTCATAATGATCCCGGTGGAGGGCCATGACATCACGAACAGATAGCTTGCTGTCCGGCTTGATCCAGAGAGGATAATGTTTAGCATTTTTGACCGAGGAGCTGAAGTCCGGAGAAAGGTTCAGAGATGGTGCCGCGCGCCGAAAAATACTCCAGACTCTCCGGGCCGAATATCTGACCTGTTGCTCGGTCGGAGGGTTATAGACCAGGGAAAAATTGAAGGGGCCGCTCTTTGGATTGTAATAACCTTTCTCTACGGCAAAAGAGATAACATTTTCGGAATAAAGGCAGTTGTCAGGGTCATGGAGAGGAAATTCACCTATCCGGGACATGTTGGCATGAGCGCAGATCATGCCATCCGGAATTCTCTGGGCAACCCAGATCGCGCCGTGCCCGCCTTTGCCCGTCCCGATCATCTCCATGATCCAGGCTTCGTCTTTATCGGCGATGGAAAAAGATTCTCCGCTGCTTCCATAACCGTATTCCCCGACCAGGTCAGTCATGACCTTGATGGTTTCTCGGGCTGTCTTAGCCCGCTGCAGCGCCAGAACCATTAACTGAGGGTAATTCAGCAAGCCGCCCGGGTTGATGAGCTCCGGGCAACCGTCAAAGGTCGTCTCGCCGATGGCCACCTGAAATTCGTTCATCAGATCAAGGACTTTATAAGTATGAGCAACCTCAGGGATCTCGCCACGTTTACCTCGGAATCCCGTGATTTCAACTTTTTCCCCGACTCCATGGTCGGCTGCTGGATAAAGCCGGAACCTGGGGAGAAATTCTCCATCACAGGAATACGTGATGATGACCGATCCATCGGCCGAGGCCCCCTTGGTGACGATGATAGACGTACAAGGGAAGCTCAGCCGGGAGACCAGGAATAAAAGAACCGACACCAATAGGATCCGATGGCCAGAGCTCATGATCTTCATTTTCTCAAACTCCTTTCTTGATCCCCTCTTCGCATCTGAGCACGTTCACCCGAACGGCCGCCAGGAGGAATCATCATCTCGGAGTATATCATAACCCAGCACGAGCGGAGGTCCGGCGCGCTTCTTCGGTCTGCGATGTTATTGCGGCTGTCCTATAATGATCAACCAGGAAGGCCCATGGTGCGTTTTCGTCAGCTCCGTCGAACGAAGGAACGACAGCGAGGCCGCTGCGGTTTCAACAGGAGGCTCGGCAGAGGTCGCGCGGCTCTGGCCACCGTGGCTTTGCTTCTTGTCCTGGTCTCCGTCCAGGGTGCAGGGTTCTTCGTTCATGCCCTTCAACTATCGGCCGTCGACACCCATAGATGTTTTTTGGGTCTCATCTGTGACGGCGGAAAGCCGGGAGACAACGCCGATGACAGGCCGACCGTCTTGCGGGACAGCGCCGCAACTGACCCAAAACATCCTCATGACTGTTCGACATGTCTCATCTTTTTTTCAGTTGTCGCGACGGAGTTCGAGCCGGTCAAGGCCGTGCTCGTTGAATTCCTTCTCGTACTTCTCGATCAGCGGCCGTTCCCGCTCTATGCCCTTCTCCGTGTAAAGCTCCTCCAGGGCCGCTTCCCCGAACTTGCGGACGTATTCGCGATCGGCCATGCGGTAGATAAGCTGGTCCCAAAAGCAGTTGTCATTATAGAAATCGACCGTCTCGGTCATCTTCTCCTCGAGCTCGCCGGAGGGGATGGCCTTCTTGGTCTCCTCGTCGAAATCGGCGTAATCCCCGAGGCCTTGCTTCTGAGCGGCGGCCAGGACGAGGCTCTCGATCTCGTCGTATTCCTCGATGACGTCGTCCGTCCGCCAGTCGTTGGCCATCCGGTTGCCGAGGTAGACGAGCTTGACCAGGCCGGCCAGCTGTTGCTTTGTCAGTTGGATGTTCATGGTGACCTCTTCCCAGAGGAAAATATACCATGTTCGAAGGAATTCGCAAAACCGGACCCCACGGCCAAAGTAGGAGTGATATAATAGCGGCAGGGAGTGAAGCCCATGCAAACGAGTTCGAATAAGACGCTCATCCTGGCCGCGATCGCTCTCGGCCTGGCGCTCTACGCCGGCGCCGATCCGGCCAACGCCCAGTTGACCGAAGACGAGAGGAACACGATCGACATCGTCGGCAAGACCAAGAACTCCGTCGTCTTCATCACCAATCTCCAGTACGTGCGGGACTTCTTCTACTCGTCCGACCAGCCCGTGCCGCGGGGCAGCGGTTCCGGTTTCGTCTGGGATGACCAAGGCCATATCGTCACCAACTTCCATGTCATCGAGGAGGGCGACAAGTTCATGGTCAGCCTGCCGAACCAGAAGCAGGTCGAGGCCAAGCTCGTCGGCCGCGATCCGAACAAGGACATCGCCGTCCTCAAACTCGGCGAGAAGGTTGTGGACCTGACCCCGGTCAGGATCGGGGCCTCCGGCGACCTCCAAGTCGGGCAGAAGGTCATCGCCATCGGCAATCCCTTCGGCTTCGACCACACCGTAACCAAGGGGATCGTCAGCGCCCTGGGGCGGAGCATGCCCGGCGCCGGCGGCGTCACGATCCGCGAAATGATCCAGACCGACGCTTCGATCAACCCCGGGAATTCGGGCGGGCCGCTCCTCGACTCGGCCGGCGAGCTCATCGGCATGAACACGATGATCGCCAGCTCGTCGGGGACATCGAGCGGGGTCGGGTTCGCCGTCCCCGTGGACACGATCCGAAAGATCGTGCCCCAGATCATCCAGTTCGGAAAGGTCACCGAGCCGGACCTCGGCGTGAAGTTTGTCGATGACGAATACGCGCGCCGGGCCGGGGTCCGGGGGGCCGTCATTCGCGAGGTCCCCCGCGACGGTCCGGCCTACGATGCGGGATTGCGCGGGCTCAGCCGCGACAACCGGGGCCGGCTGTTCATCCGGGACATCGTTGTCGGGATCGACGATATGAAGATCGCGTCCTACGACGACCTCTACAACGCTCTCGACGGCTACAAGATCGGAAGCACGGTGACGCTGACGGTCGACCAGAACGGAAAGATCCGGAAGGTGCAGATCGTCCTCGTCAAGAGCAGCTGAGTCCGCTACTCCCGCTTCAGGGGGATGATTCCCGCCATTTCGCCGATGACGTTGACCAGATCCTTGTCCGACGGGACGATGATCTTGGCGTTGGACTGAAGCGCGGTCTCCAAGGCCTGGAGCCGGCGCAGGATCTGGGCGTTGCCGACGAAGTATTTCTCGGCGGCCTCGTTGACCAGACGGATGGCCTCGGCCTCGCCCTGGGCCTCGAGGATCTTGGCCTGACGCACGCCGTCGGCCTTCTTTATCTCGGCCCGGCGCTCGCCGTCGGCGACCGTCTCCCGGGCCGTGGCGAAATCGACGGCGGCGACCTTCTCGTTCTCGGCCTTGACGACCTTGTTCATCGTCTCCTGAACGTCTTTGGGCGGGTCGATCTCCTTGAGCTCGGTCCGGACGATGTCGATCCCCCAGCGGGCCGTTTCGGTGGACAGGGTCTTGAGGAGCTCCTCGTTGATCTTGCCCCGCTCGCTGTTGGCCGATTTCAGGGTCAGCGTGCCGATGATATTGCGCAGGGTCGTCCTGGCCAGGTTGACGATCTGCCACTGGTAATTGTTGACGTTGTACTGCGAGGCCTTGACGCTCCCCTCGTCGTCCTTGACCTTGAAGTAGACCTGGGCGTCGACCCGGGCGTTGAGGTTGTCGTAGGTGATGATCTCCTGGGGCGCCGCGTCGACCATCTGCTCGGTGATATTGACGCTGTGGAGCGTCTCGACGATAGGCATGACCCACTGGAAGCCGGCCCTGACGAACCGGTTATATCTCCCGAGGCGCTCGACGAGCCCGCGGTGCGTCGGCCGGATGACGCGGACCCCGGACAGAAAAATAATGATGACGACAACGGCGATCCAAATATAAATAGCCATGGTTGTCCTCCCCTCGATGTCGGTCCTGTTTGAATTTACCCCGTTGGCGCGGATATGTCAATCGGCGATGTAGCCGGAGCGGTGGGTCAGTCGGTAGCCGCCGCTCTTGACCTTGACCTTGAGCTCATGGAAGGAACCGTCGGCCTTATAATCCACGGGCGTGTAATAGAGGAGATAATAGTTCTCCAGGGCCGCCGCGGCCGACTTCATGATAAACTCGAAATTCGCCGAGACCTCGGAAAAACCGCCCGTGGCCCGGGCCATTTCCCGAAAAGGCTCGAAGACGTCCTCCGTCCGCTCCTCCATGACGATGCCGGGGGCCGCTTCCGCCTGGGAGGTCAGGAAGAGGAAGTGGATAGCTGTGGACGCGTCGGAGAAGGCCCTCTTGACGGCCTCGACGTCGAACGTCGTGTCCCGCTTGGAAAAATCGAAGAGGTTCATGACGCTGAGGACGATGTCGACCCGGCTGTTATAGAGGCCCAGGAACTGGTTCATGATCTTGGGATCGAGATTGGGGACGAACTCCCTTTGGTAGAATAGGAAGACATCCTTCTGCCCCTCGATGGTTTTGAGATAGCGGGCGAATTCGAGGAATTTCTTCTCGTCGACCTGGCGCAGGGCCTCGAACCGGCTCAGGTTGGCCGCGTAGTTTTGGAGCTGCTCTTCGAAGGACCCTCCGGAGAACAGGCCTTCGATGGACGAGGCGCCCCCGCTGATGGACCCGGCCAGGTTCCGGGCTATGCCTTTCAGGTCCTCGAGGAGGGACCGGTACTCGGAATTGCCGATAAGGATGTCGCGGCGGACGAGGCCGACGAGCCTCTTCAGGACCTGTGAACGCTCCTGGCCGAACGAGGCCTCCGTCCTCATCCGATATGTCTTCATGGGCGTTACCACGACGAGGCTGTCGCCCGGGATGAGCACGTTATTCATGAAATATTCGAGGCCCTCGTCGAGCCGGGGGTCGAACTCGCTCATCTCGAAGATGAGCGTAAAATGGCGGGCCACCCGGGGGGCGAAAGTCCGGGCCTCCTCGCGGCGCTCGATGTTCGTTTTCTTGACGAGGTAGACGGCTTCGAGCTTCTGCGGCTGGCCGTTATCCCAGACTTGGAAATCGTCGAGCATCAGCGTGTCGACGAATGCGGTGCCCTTGAAGACGCGGACGGGGATCTCGATGTTGAGCGTCCTGGTCTCGTGCTGGATGGTCTGGACGGCGGCGAAGGCGAGCGGCATGGCCGCGATCAACCAGATCCATTTCTTCATGGCGCTCCCCCTTCACATCTTCCAGGTTCCGGCGACGATCAGGTTGGCCCCGGTGACGGCGGCCGCCTTGTCCGAAGCGAAGAAGGACACGGCCTCGGCGACGTCCTCGAACGTCCCCAGCTGGGACTCGGAGAGATCGCGGGCGTGGGGCAGGGCCCCGCCCTTGATGAGGCCCGGCGAAACCATGTTGACGGTGATGCCGTTCGCGACCTCGGAAACCGCCGCCGTCCGGGTCAGCACCAGCAAGCCCATCTTGGCCACGGCGTAGGGCGCGATCGTCGGGAACGCCCCGAGGCGTTCGGCCCGGCTGTAGCCGATGTTGACGATCCGCCCCCACTTCCGTTTGCGCATCCCGGCGAGGGCGGCCTTGGCGCAGAAATAGGACCCGAAGAGGTTGCCGCGGAGGACGCGTTCCCAGTCGGCGACCTCGAGTTGGTCCCAGGGCTTGACGAGGAACGGCCCGACGTTGTTGACGAGGATGTCGATGCGGGCGAAACGCTCCTCGACCTTCTTGATGAGGCCGGCGGCCTGGACTTTCTTGGTCAGGTCGGCCTTAAAGACGGCGCTCAGCTTGCCCTTCTCGCGGATGGCGGCGGCCAGCTCCTGGGCCTCGTCTCGGCGCGTGAGATAATGAACGGCGACTCCGGAAACGTCCTCGGCCAGCCGCAACGCGATGGCCCGGCCCATGCCGCGGGCGGCGCCCGTCACGAGAGCGATGCGCAGGCCCACGGCGTCACGCCAGGGTCCCGACGGCACGTTCGACGGCGTCCAGGATCTCCCCGGACGCGACGACCTCCTTGAGAGTGTTGATGTCGTTGTAAAGGGGCCGGTCCTCCTCGAGGTGGCCGACGTACTTGCGGATGACGTCATGGGCGGCCTGGATCCCCTTGCTAGGCTTATGGGGAGCGCGGAAATCGATGGCCTGGGCCCCAGCCATGAGCTCGATGGCCAGCACGGCCTGGGCGTTGTCGATGATCTGGCGTGTCTTGAGAGCCGTGGTCATGCCCATGCTGACGAAATCCTCCTGGTCGGCCGCGGCCGGGATGGAGCCCGTGGCCGCCGGATGGGACAGGATGCGGTTCTCGCAGACGAGAGCGCCGGCCGTGTACTGCGTCAGCATCAAGCCCGAGAACATGCCCGCGCCCTTGGTCAGGAAGGCGGGCAGGCCGGCGCTCAGGTGCGGGTTCATCAGCCGGTTGTGGCGCCGCTCCGAGAGAACGGCTATCGTCGTCACGGCAGTGCCTAGGAGCTCGAGGGGAAGGGCCATGGGCATAGCCTGGAAGTTGGCGCCGGTCAGGACGAGATCTTCATCGGGGAAGAAGATGGGATTGTCCGCGGCGCCGTTGAGCTCGATCTCGACCATATACCTGGCCCACTTGAGGGAATCGCGGACGGCCCCGACGACCTGGGGCGTGCTGCGGAGGCTGTAGGCGTCTTGGATCTTTTTCCCGGGCTGGGCCAGGAGCTCGCTCCCCTCGGTCAGGCGTCGGATATTCGCGGCGGACTCCAGGGCGCCGGGATAGCCGCGGGTTTTGTGGACCCTTTCGTCGTAGGCCTTCATGTTGGCGTTGAGGACCTCGAGGGTCATGGCCGCGGCGATCTCGGACATCTTGAGCCAGCGGTGGACGTCGTGGACGATCAAGGCGGACATCCCGGCGATGACATTAGAGCCGTTGATCATGGCCAGGCCATCGCGGGCGTGGAGGACGATGGGGGTGATGCCGGCCCGTTTGAGGGCCTCGGCGCCGGGCAGGCGCTCGCCCTTGTAGAAGGCCTCTCCTTCGCCCATGGGGACGAGGGCCATCTGGGCCATCGGCGACAGGTCGCCGCAGGCGCCGACCGAGCCTTTCTCGCACATGACCGGCGTCACGCCCTTGTTGAGGAGCTCGACGAGGGTTTCCGTGACGACCGGACGGAGGCCCGAGTGGCCGTGGCAGTGGCAACTGATCCGGCTGAGGATGGCCGCCCGGACGACGTCCTCGGGCATCGGTTTCCCGTAGCCCGCGGCATGGCTGTAGATGATATAACGCTGGTATTGCTCGACCTGGTCCTGGGTCAGGACGACGTTGGCCAGCTCGCCGATGCCGGTATTAACGCCGTACATGATCTCTTTTTTCTGGATCTTGTCCTCGAGCAGGGTCCGGCATTTTTCGATGCGTTTCCTGGCCTCGGGCGCGAGGGTGACGGGCTCGCCGCCACGAGCCACCTGGACGATTTTTTCGACGGTCAGACCGGTCCCGGTCAGGCTGATGGACATGGGAATGCCTCCTCGGATTGATGATCAAGGTGCGGATGCATGATGAACCCTACAACTTTAGCCGAAGTTGGCCTTTAAGACAAGAGGGACTGTCCCCTTTTGAGGGGACAGTCCTTCTTTGACTTTACCCTCACCTGTGTTATAAATATCTTTCTATTTTACGACCATCACCCATGCGGAGACGACCCCGATGGCCAAAGACACGAAACGTATCCTGATGACGGGAGCGGCCGGACAGATCGGGTCCGAGCTGGCCCAAGCCCTGCGGAAAAAGCACGGCCGCGATAACGTCGTCGTCACCGACCTCTTCCGGCCGCCGGCCTCCCTGGCCGAAGCCGGGCCCTTCGAACTGCTCGACGTGACCGACGCCAAGTCCATCGACGGACTTGTCGGGAAATACGCCGTCGACACGGTCTACCACCTGGCCGCCCTGCTCTCGGCTACCGGCGAAAAGAAACCCCAGAAGGCCTGGGACGTCAACATGAACGGGCTCTACAACGTCCTCGAAGTCGCCCGCGCCCGCGGCCTGACTAAGGTTTTTTCGCCGAGCTCCATCGCCGTATTCGGGCCGGCCACGCCGCGGGAAAACGCCCCTCAGGACACGGTCCTCGATCCGCGGACGATCTACGGGGTGACCAAAGTCGCCGGTGAACATCTCTGCGATTATTACGTCCGGAAATACGGCCTCGACGTCCGGGGCTGCCGGTATCCCGGGATCATCAGCCACCAGACTTTGCCCGGCGGCGGCACGACGGATTACGCCGTAGCTATTTACTACGAGGCCGTCAAGGACGGCCGTTATGCCTGTTTCCTGCGCGAGGACACGCGGCTCCCGATGATGTACATGCCCGACTGCATCAAGTGCACGCTCGACCTCATGGAGGCGGACTCCGGCGGGCTCAAGCATCATTCGAATTTCAACGTAACGGCCATGAGCTTCTCGGCCGGGGAGCTGGCCGCCGAGATCCGCAAGCATATTCCGTCTTTCGAATGCCGCTACGAGCCGGATTTCCGCCAGGCCATCGCCGACTCCTGGCCGGCCTCGGTCGACGATTCAGCGGCCCGCGCCGAATGGGGATGGAAGCCCGGCTATGACCTGGCCGCGATGACCGTGGACATGCTCGCCGCCCTCAACGAGCGGCAGGCCGCGGGCAAATTGAACGGCTGAATCCTCTTTTTGGTTCTTCCCCTGATTTCGGGAAAAGAACCTCCTATTTCGCCTTGGCCAGCTTCTCCGCCAGGAAATTCGGCAGGGCGAAGGCGGCCCGGAAGACGTCGGGGTTGAAATAGCGCAGTCCGTCGGGGATGTAAAGCGTCCTGATCTTGGCCGGATCCACTTCGTCCGACAGGAAGTTGTAG
Organism: uncultured Eubacteriales bacterium; assembly: GCA_964652895.1. Taxonomy (GTDB): domain Bacteria; phylum Acidobacteriota; class Aminicenantia; order Aminicenantales; family Saccharicenantaceae; genus RBG-16-66-30. The sequence goes on along the minus strand of CAZZCH010000089.1, from coordinate 3,383 downwards.
CACCACATGCCGACCGGATAGGTGGGCACGGGACCGAGATAGAGGGGGGAATGACGGAAGATCTTCTTCAGAAAAACGCTCTTCCTCGCGTGCGAATCCAGGTGGAGCATGAGCGAGCCCGCCTGGGCGGCGATGATGCCGCCGGGGTTGAGCTTGGACTTCAATTTCCGGTAGAACGCCTCCTGGTGGAGGACCGTGGACGGGCCGACCGGGTCCGAAGAATCGACCAGGATGACGTCGAACGTCTCCCGGACCTTGTCGATGAAGACGTTGCCGTCGGCGACGACGAGCTCGGCCCGGCCGTCCCTGAACGTCTTCCTCAGCCAGGGGAAGTGGTCGCGGCAGGCTTCGATGACCTGGCCGTCGATCTCGACGAGCCACGCTTTTTTTACCGGGTGCTTGAGCACCTCGCGGAGCGCCCCGCCGTCTCCCCCGCCGATGATCAGGACTTTCGCGGGCCTCGGATGCGAGGCCATGGCCGGGTGGACGAGCATTTCGTGGTAATAGAACTCGTCCCGCTCGGTCGTCTGGACGAGCCCGTCGAGGAGGAGCACTCGGCCGTAGTCCTTGTTGCGGATGATCTCGATCCGCTGGAACTTCGACCTCCCTTCGTAGAGAACGTCCTTGACGGTGAAGAAGATCCCGGAGGTGCCGGTCTGGTATTCCCGGGCCTCGGTTTTTTTCGCATTGAGAGCCTTCGTTGTCTTCACGTTCTTTCTCCCAAAGTCGGATGGACCGGGCTTAATAGATCTTATCGAGCTTGATGCCGAGGTAGTATTTCTTGAGGATGTCCTGGTATTTGCTGCCGGCCAAGGCCATACCGTAGGCGCCGACCTGACAGAGGCCGACGCCGTGGCCCCAGCCGCGCCCCGAGAACGTGAACGACTCGACCCGCCCCGCCTCGTCAAAGGTCCGGTCCACGACGAACAGCGTATCGCGGAGCCCCAGCGCGGCGCGGATCTGGAACCCGTGCACGGTCACATCGTTGTCGACCCCGTCGATCGCCAGTTCGGTCGCCCGGCCCGACGCGCCCCGCGACTTGACGTGGATATCGACGAGGCCGCCGATGGGGTACGATGGATTGATCAGGGCCTCGAGCTCCTGGCGCGTTTTCCGGACCTGCCAGTGGTTGAACCGCGAGAACCGGTCGAGGTTGTTGGAATTCGGCGGGTAGAGGACTTCCAGGTAGGCGACCTGGCCATCCCGCTCGAGCCAGCGGACATTCTCGCCGCCGAGCAGCGTCAGCTTCGTGGCGAACGTCGTCTCCCCTTCGACCGTCCGGAGCAGCCGGACGTGGTTGGAGAGCGCGAGCGTCTTCCGTTCGAAATCCTGGCCGACTTCGATCGTGCCCTTCCCTGCCGCTCGGAACGTCCCGGATTGGAAGAAGTCCTTCTGATCCTTGACGATACGGGCCAGGGCCATGGCCAGTTCGGCCCGGCTGACCGCCCGGAGAGGGTTTCCGGTGCGTACGGAGAGGGGGATGAGCCCCGATTGCATACAGTAGGCCATGGGCCTGCGGTCCCTGCCCTGGACCTGGGGGACGTCCTTGAGGATGAAATCCACCTCACCCGGCAGAAGCAGCTGTTCGGTCCGCTCCTGCCAGCCAAAGGCCTCGACGAGGAGGCGGGCCAGACCGATGAAATTCAGGGCCGCGGAATCGGGGACGAATCCCAGTCCCCGGCCGCGGAGGAGCCGGCGCGTGTCTTTGATCCATTCGACCGCTTCGTCGAAGGTGACGTCCTGCCGGAAGTCCAGGGGCTTGGCACCCATGGGCACGATACCCAGGCCGAGAAGGAGGGCGACGTCGAGGCTGGCGTTCCGGCCGTCGATGCGGATGGGCGCGACCGGGGTCTTGGCCTCGATCTGCCATTCCGGTTGCTTCTCGAGGGTGCACTCGACGCTCTTGAGGTAGGGAGCGGGCCTGCCGGAGAAGACGTTCTCGACATCCTCGGTCTTGCCGCCGCAAGTGCTCGTATAGAGGGCATTGATCAGCTCGCCCCGATAGCGCATGACCTCGCCCTTCGTCTCGTCCACCGCCCGCGTGCTGAGAGGGTGCTCGGAAGACATCCCCATGTACAGCTGGGACCGCGGCGTATTGACGAGGTCGAAGCCGAGTTGCTTGTACTGACCCATATTCTTCAAGGCGTAGGTCCGGGCGGCTACGGCCTGGGCCTTGAGCGCCTCGAGGGCGTTGAACTGGCCCGGCGAAAGCTCGCCGGGGACGACGCTCTTCAGGTAGTCCTCGAGGTTGACGACGTTGGTGAGGACGTTCCCCTTCCGGCTCCCTTTCATGATCAGGAAGCCCCGGTAGCTCCGGCTGTTGAGGCTGAGAAAGCTCTGAGGGTTGCCCGGAATGAAATAGATGGTCGATTCCCGTCCGAGGGGCTTGAGCTCGTCGGCAATGAGCATCCAGATGGGCTGGGCACCCGCCTCCATGATGTCCTCGCGTTCGATCCAGATGTCCTTCAGGCCGGCCGCATTGAGCTCCGCGACCTTGGCTAGGGCATCACCGCGGGTCAGAAAATCTCCGAGCTTGACCTCGAAAATGCCGGCGACGTCGGCTTGGGAGTCTTCGGCGACGGAGACGTTTCCACCGAGCCTGCTCTTGAAGTCGGCGGCCAGGAAGTCCGCCTCTTCCCGTTCCTTGGCGTGGGCCAGGAGGATGACGTACTTCTCCGTGATCTTTTCCGTTCCCCCCTTGATCTGGACCTCGTCGGCATCGTCGGCGATCAGCTTGTAGCCGGTGTCGACCTCGTAGATCTTCATGCCCGAAGAGGAGCGGATACGGATGTCCGGGAGGTTCGTGCCCAGGCCGATGGTGATGATCGGCTTGGGGATCATGAAACCGTGGAAGAAGGCCCCTTCCGTCCCGAATTCGACAGGGATCCCCCCGAAGAAAAGGAAGGCGGCGAACGGGATAAACAGGTACTTAATCTTGCGAAACTTCATAGGGAACCCGCTGACTATATGGCCGGTCCTATGCTAGCGGATGAGGATCGGATTGTCAAGCGAATATTCTAGCTGTGCTACACCGGCATGCAACTACCACAATAGCTTGTATTTAGTACTGATCTTATGCCGGGTTCGTCGCTCGGCCACCACCGGGGACGGCCTCGAATCCCGCCGATCAATCGACGGTCCCGCTCGGACCGGGAAGCATCTTGACCCTTAAAAAAATTTTGCCAGAACGGGGCCGTCCCAAGTCCAAGACATGATAGAGGAATTCGTAGCGGCGAATGTGATAGAATTCCGGGGAATTCATTAGGGAGACCGGACCATGAAAAAAGCGTTCCTCACGGCCCTCGTAGGCCTGTGCCTCCTCCAGGCCGGGCTTCCCAGTCCCGGTCCTGCCGGCTTCGCCAGCGCCGCCGGGGGCGGCGGCA
>CAZZCH010000088.1:0-13509 GCA_964652895.1 uncultured Eubacteriales bacterium | reverse complement strand
TGAGGGCGACGAGGTCCCGCGGATGGGCCGCGGCGAGAGCGATCTTCCCGGCCAGCCGCTCCAGGTCGAGAACGTCTTTCAGGATTTCGCGCAGCTCCCGGCGGCCGATGGTCGCCCCGAGGGCCTCGGCGACACCGTCCTGCCTCACCGCGATCTCCTTCCTGTCAAAGAGGGGCCGGAGAAGCCAGGAACGGAGGAGACGCCCGCCCGGGGCGGTCACGGTGAAGTCGATGACGTCGAGGAGCGTGTCTTTGACCTTGCCTTCGCGCAGATTGCGGACGAGCTCCAGGTTGCGGACCGTCGTCGCGTCGAGGACGAGGGCACTCCCGGTGGGAGTGTAGGAGATCCGATGGACGAGGGACAGGGAGTCCTGGCGGACCTTCTTGACGTAGGCGATGAGAGCCCCGGCTGCGGCGACCGCGAGGGGCTTATCCTCGAGGCCGAACCCCGCGAGCGACCGCGCCCCGAAATGCTCGAGGACGACGCGGCCGGCCTCGGGCCGGTCGAAGAGCCAACCCTCGGCCGGGCTCAGGGCGGCGCCGGCCGGGCCGCTCGGCGACAGGATTTGCCGCAGGGCCTCCTCGGTCCCCTCGGGGTAGAGGATCTCCTTGGGGGCCGATTTGAAGATCTCGTCGGCCAGGACCTTGACCTCGGGCCACCCGCCCTCGAGCGTCCGGACCTCGCCGGCGACGAGGTCGAGGAGGGCCATCCCCCACCCGCCCTCTTCGAGGGCCAGGGAGACGATGAACGTGCTTTCCTTGGCGTCCTCCGTCTCGAACTCGACGGCGGTTCCGGGCGTCAGGACCTTGATGACCTCGCGCTTGACGACGCCCTTGGCCGCCTTGGGGTCCTCGACCTGCTCGCAGATGGCGACCTTGTGGCCCTGCCGCAGGAGCTTCGGGAGATAGGAGCCGACGGCGTGGTACGGGACGCCGCACATGGGGACCTTCTGACGCGAGGTCAGGGCGATGTCGAGGATGGGGGCGGCGACCTTGGCGTCGTCGTAGAACATCTCATAGAAATCGCCGAGGCGGAAGAAGAGGAGGGCGTCGCGGTGGAGCCCCTTGATCCGAAAATACTGCTCCATCATCGGAGTCAGGGAGTTGTCTTTGGACATCGGCGAACCCTCACTATACCGATGGCCTCTGATTTTTGCAAGATTGACACATCCCGGGGGGCTGGTGTAATCTCGGGGCGTGAACATCCCCAATTACCTTAGCCTGGCCAGGATCCTGGCCATCCCGGCCCTCGTGGCCGTAATGCTGACGAATTTCAAAGGCCACGACATCGTCGCCCTGGTCATCTTCATTTTCGCCTCGCTGACGGACTGGCTCGACGGCTGGCTTGCCCGTCGGAAGCAGCTCGTCACCGTCCTCGGCCAGCTCCTCGACCCGACGGCCGACAAACTCCTCATCGCCTCGACCCTCATCTGCCTCGTCGGGCTCGGCCGGGTCCCGGCCTGGGCGGCTGTGGTCATCATCGGGCGGGAGATCGCCGTCAGCGGCTTTCGGGCCATGGCTTCGTCCAAGGGGGTCAACATCCCCGCCTCGGCCTTCGGCAAGGCCAAGATGGGCAGCGAATCCTGGGTCATCGGCGCCCTTGTCCTGGGCCCGATCTACTTGGGGAAATTCTACATCGCGGCCAAGGTCGGGCTTTGGCTCGTTTTCGCCCTGGCCGTCCTCTCGGCCGTCGAATACTTCGTCCGCTACGGCCCCCGGGTTATTTCACAGCCCGCCGAATAGGGCCGCCCTCGCCCTCGCCAACCCTTCCCAGTTCTCGACGTTGTGGAAGGTCGGCGGCTTGGGCCAGCCCCGGCCGATGCGCTTGAACAGGCCGGCCAGAACCCTACCCGGGCCGCATTCGACGCACGCTTCGATGTCCATGTCCTTGAGCAGGCCCATGGATCTCGCCCAGAGGACCGAACGGCTGACCTGACGTTTGAGGGCGTCACGGGCCTCCCCCGCCGTCCGGATGAGCCGGGCGTCCACGTTGGTGATGATCGGGAAGCGCGGCTCCGCGAACGGGACGGCGTCGAGGTCGGCGGCGAGCTTCTCCTCGGCCGGCTTCATCAAGCGGGAGTGAAAGGGCGCGCTGACGGGCAGCATGACCGACCGCGGCGCCTTGATCGCCGCCAGGGCCTCCTCGACCGCAGCCTTTTCGCCGGAGATGACGATCTGATCGTCGCTGTTCCAGTTGGCGATCTCGACAACGCCCGAGCGAACGGCGGCGAGATGTCTCTCGACCACGTCGCCCGGAACGCCGAGGACCGCGGCCATCCCCCCGATCCCGACGGGAACGGCGTCCTGCATGTAGCGGCCTCTTTTATGGACGAGGAGAACGGCATCCTCGAAGCGCAGGGCGCCGGCGGCGACCAGGGCCGAGTATTCCCCCAGGCTGTGCCCGGCGGCCACGACGGGGTCGCGGCCGAGCAGGCGGCAGGCGGCCGTGCTGACGACGAGCAGGGCCGGCTGGGTGTTCCGGGTAAGCCAGAGCTCCTCCTCGGGCCCCTCGAAGCATATCTTGGAGAGGGGAAAGCCGAGGACCTCGTCAGCCGTTTCAAAAAGCCCGCGGGCCTCGGACGATTTATCGCAGAGGTCTTTTCCCATTCCTACGGCCTGGGACCCCTGTCCCGGAAAAAGATAGGCGGTGTTCATTTCAGGCAATCTATCCTGAGCTGGATATCGGCCCGTTTTCTCAGATCCCTGATCCAGTCGGCCGTCTGCTTCATTCGCCTCTCCTCCCGCAGGAGCGATTCGATCCGGTCGGCGATCCGTTCGAGCGGTTCGGCCGCATGGCCGAGGCGGATCTGTTCCGGGACGTAGTTATCCCGGTAATACCTCTCGACCTCCGTGAGCGACACGGGGATCGTCTGGCTGAACCTCAAGGCCAGGGCTCGCTCGCAAAGCAGCCGTTCCTCGAGAAAGCGCTCGAGGTCCTTTTCGGCGAGTCCGAATTTGGCGAGCTTCGCGGCAAAGGGACCTTCACCCCATTCGCGGCGCAAGTCGGCGAGCGCGGCGGCCAGCTCGCCCCGGCCGATCCCCCGGGCCTCCCGGGCCATGTTCAGGACGACCTTCCTGTCGATGAGCGCATCCAGGGCCGCCAGACGCGGGTCGCGCTCCGCCTCGGCGCCGGCCTCGCGGCCCAGGCCGAACTCGGCCGCGACCTCGACGTCGAGGCGGGTGATGATCTCGCCGTTGACGACCGCGACCAGGCAGTTGACGGTCTGGGCCCGGCCGGTGGCCGCCGCCAGAAGTGTCAGGAATATGACTCTTTTCATCATGGTCGCCCTCACGCTAGAAGAGGTTGCCGATCGTCAGGAAGATGAGGGGTTTCCCCTTCTTGTCCTGAGCGTCGATGCCCCAGAGTTTCCAAGCGATCTCCAGGCGCACCGGTCCGAGCGGCGTCCTGTAGCGGATGCCCGCTCCCGCGGCTCCCTGGAGCTCGAAGGGCCGGAATTCCTTGAGGCTCGCGTAAACGTTACCGAGGTCGAAAAAGGCGGCCAGCCGGAGTTCCTTCCACGATGGGACCACGGCAAATACGAGCTCCGAGTTGATCAGGAAGACAGCCTCGCCGCCGAGGGGCTTGAGCGTCGCCGGCTCGATAGGGCCGAGCATATCGTACTCCTCCCCGCGGAACGTGTTGCTGCCGCCGGCGAAGAACCTCTCCGGCAGGTTCCTCAGGCCGTTGCCGAGCCCTAATCGGGCCGTGACCCCGAGGTTCAAACCGGCCGGCAAGGGCCGGAAGAGCTGGGACTTGAGAAATACCTTCTGGTAGTCCGATTCCATACCGAAGACCGGGATACCCCATTCACCGACAACGCTGAAAAAGAGGCCCTTTTCAGGGTTCAACGTGTCGTCGCGTCGTTCCCAATTCATGCTGACCGACACGAGCGCCGCCGAGTAGGGGAGGAAACGCCGGTCGATGTCGCCCGGCGGATTCTCGAGGTCGACCTGAGGGAGAGCCGTTCGGATAAGGCTCAGGGAGGCCAGCAGGAGCCGGGCTTTGCTTAAGGATCTAACGGTGCTCAGGCTGATGCCGCGGCGATCGTAAGTGAAGCTCTCACGCTCCTCCCTCTCGGCCCAGGCGAGAAGCGTCGTCGGCAGGGCCAAGCCGAAGAGGTAGGGCTGATTCCAGGAGGCGACGGCCCGTCTCTCGACCGTGCTGAGCTGGCCTAGGAGGCCGACTTGCGCGCCCAGGCCGAAGACGTTGCTGCGGATGTATTCCGCCGTACCCCGGGGACGGAAATCGTTGGGCCAGGAGGCCAGAGAGCCGCTGAGCGGAGTCAGGGATTCGAACCCGAGGCCGGCGCCGGCATAGTTCTTCTCCCCCTCCCGGACGGTGACGACCACGACTTCGTCCCGGGGTCCGGTCGGGATTTCGTCCACCCGCACCTCGGAGAAAATGCCAAGGCGTTCGAGCCGGCGTTTCGTCTCTTGGACCTTCGAATAATCGGCCTCATCTCCCTTCCCTATCCGCAACTCCTTTCCGATGACCCTGTTTTTCGTCGTCCGGTTGCCGGTGATGAAGATGTCCCGAATGGTGACCTTTTCTCCCTCCTGGATCTCATAGACGAGCAAAACCCGGTTTTCCGGGCCAGGTTCAACGCGGGCGACGACCGTTGTCCCGCGGACACCACGGTTGAGATAGGTGCTCTCGATCTGACTGACGTCCCTTTGAACGTTGGGCGGAAAATAAGGGCCGCCCTGCCGGCTGAGCAGTTCGAGGAGAAGGTCCTCGGCGGGGACAAGCGAGCTCCCCTCGAGACGAACGGCCTCGACCGTCGTCTTTGACCCCTCCCGGACGTCGAAGACAGCCCGGACACCCAGTTTCTCCTTGACCAGGTCGAGCCTGACCTGAACGTCGGCGAAGCCGTTTTCCTTGTAAAAGGCCTCGACTTCGCGGGGGATCAAAAACAAACGATCGTAACTGAGCAGCGCGAAGAACGGGACGCCCGCGCTGATAGCCAGCCTCGTCTTCATGTCCAGCTCGGAGAACGCAGCGAGACCCTGGAAAACGATGCTCTCGATCTTGTATTTCCCTCCGGATGCGACGTCGTGGATGATGCGGATCTCGTCCGTCCCCTTTTCGACCCGGCTCTGGACCGTGGCGAACAGGTAGCCTTTTCGCCGGAGGTAGTTGAGGATCCGGACCTCTCCTTCGGCCAGCCCCCACTGTTCGAACACCCGCTCTTCCCAGATCGGCTCGAGGAGCTTGAGCGGGACTTTCGCGCCGTTTATGGCGATGACGATCTTTTCATTGGGCAGGATCTCGATGCGAAGGTCCACCAGGGATTTCGCCTCGTCGAACACCTCTCCGGTCAGACGGACCTCGGCCCTCCGATAGCCGGACTTTCCCAAGCCGGCGGTCAAGGCCTCGAGGTCGGCCTCGAGGACATTGGGAACATACGCCTTCCCGATCTTGCTTTTCATCTTCTTGAAGAGGGCCAACTCGGAAATATCGGCCTTCCATTCGAGTTCAAGCGATCCGATCCGGTAGGCCTTCCAGCCGGACGCCCGGAAAACAAGGTTGACCGTGGAATCGCCGACCCTTCGCCGGACGTCGCATTCGACGGAGGCCCCGAAATAGCCCTCTTTTCTCAACCCTTCTCGGACCTCCGCGACGGCCTCGGGGATCTTGTCTTCCTGGAGGATCGTGCCCGGCCTGAGGGAGACGAGATCTTCCCTGAGACGGGCCGCGGAGTTCTTCGGTCCGCGGAAAAAGACGTTGTTGATGAACAGGTGCCTGGCCAGGACGAATACGAGCTCGATACGGTCCTCCCCCGTTTTGATGACCCGGACGTCGGCGAAGAGGCCGGTGCGGAATATCTGCTTGACGGCTTGGTCCACGAGCCGCGGAGAATAGGGATCGCCCGGCCGGATGGGGATGAGGTCGAGGAGCCCCTTTTCGGCGGGCTTCCCGTCGGCCTCGACCGAGACCTTGGCGACGACCGCCGGTCCGGAGTCCTGGGCCCGGGCCGTCCGGACGCCCGAGAGAGCGAGGACCACCGCTAGCGCCAAGACGGCCCCGGCACCAAGACGGCGTTCCCCGCCGCTGTCTCTAGAATCGTTTGCGGTACTTGACATCCAGGCTCAGCCTTCCCCGGTCGCCCCGCCCCCCGACGAGCGAGAACTTCCTGCTGATGTCCCATTCCATGCGAAAAATGGGGACTTCGTCGATCCCGGCCATGACAGTGGAGTTGGCCAGGATCGTCGAATAGAGGAAAAGGACGTTCCGAGAGATCTTCTTGCCCACGGTGATCCGGGCGGCGATGCCGCCCGGGGCACTCTGAGGAATATAGGGGTCGATACGGAGACGGTCCAAGGAGAAAAGACCGCCGGGAGTCCTTCTCCTGGCCTGGTCGGCGATCTGGTAGGTCAGGAGGGAGGCCGTATTCAGAGCCGTGCTGCGGTCGCCGGAATAGGAATAGTACGTCCTCTTGAAGGCCTCGCCCAGGGCGAGAAGGGACAGGATCTCCTCCGGCGGCAGGGGCGGCGAGGAGGAGAACTCCGGCTTGAGACGGCTGACCGGACCGCTCATGCTCAAGGTCACCCGGTAGTCCTTGACGTAGGTCTCGCCCCGGAAATCGAGGTAGGGCTCAGTGTTGATCGGGTCGACGAAGCTCAGCCGTCCGCTGATCACCCGGAAGCTCCGGTCCTGGAAAAAGAAGTCGCCGCTCGTGAGGTCGATTTCGCCGAGGAGGACGGGCGAACTGAAGGCGCCGGTCGCGGTCAGGTTGAATCGGCCGTTGAAGTTCCCGAGCGAGTTCTCGATGACGAAATTTTCGTCGGCCCGGAGGCGGATGTTCAGGGACATGCCGTCGAAAAACGAGGGCCCCGTGTCCGCGGCCGGCTCGACTTCCGAAGAAAACCCGAATTCCTCGTAGATCTCGCGGCGCCAGGTCAGCCGCTTGAACAAAAGCTCCCCCTCGCTGACGAAGCGGTTATCGTCCTTGATCAGGCGGAGCGTCCCGTCCGCCTGGGCCCTCATCCTTTCCATGGGCGAGAGGACCATGTCCCTGGCCTCGACCCTCAAGTCCATTGTCGCGATGCCCTTTTCGCCGATCCCGATCTCGCCCGAGCCGCGCACGTCGCCCCCGCCGAGTTTGCCGCCGAGCGAAGTGATGGTCAGGACGTCATCGAGGTAGCTCGCCGAGGCCGTAAAATCGGTCACGGCGTAGGCGAAACCCGGCAGGGGCATGACCGGGGCCGTGACATCGATGACAACGACGACCTTCGCTTTCGTCTCGGTTTCTCTCACCTCGGCCGTGTAATCGGCGTACCCCTGGGCCCCGACCCATGGCCAGATAAGGTCGAGGTCGCCGATCCGCCCCTTGACAGTCCCCGAAAAAAGCTCGCCGGAAAGCGGAAAATCGAAAGCGGCTTCGAACGGGTTTTCACCCGGGACGAGCCCGCCCTTGAGGCCGAGGAGAACCTGCCCGCCGGCGACTTCCAGCTGAAGATCGCCCCGGGCCTCCGTATTTTCGAGGGGAGAAATGGTCATGTCCTTGATGTCGAACAGTCCCCCCAACTTATCCCTGCCGAAGACGCCCCGGCCGGCGAGGGCCAGGGACAGGCGGCCGGAAGCCGCCGAAACGACTTGTTGAAAATCGAGCTCCTCTCCACGGAGGTCGAAATCGAATTCGCCGTTGACGACCCCGACCAGAAGCCGGCCGTTAAAACGCCCGCCGTAGAAATCCATGGCCATCTCGGAGAACGACAGGATGCCGTCCTTCCAATCGAGCCGGCCGGAGACCCGGCCGGCCTTCTCGCCGTAGCCGGTGATCTCGGGGCTCGTGAAGTTGCCTGAGAATTCCTGGCCGCCGGCCTTTTGGACCATCCGGAAATCGCCCGAGGCCCGGCCGGAGAGAAGGACGGGAACCTCAAGGGTGGGAAGGATCCTGGCCAGCTCCCCCTCCCCGTCCTTGACGTCCACGGCGAGCGTATCGCCATCGATCTTGACCCGGACCCGGCCCTTGAGGTCCGGATCGTCGACGTCGAACGAGCCCTCGAAACTTCCTCCCGATATGACGGCCTCCGTCTCGACGAAGGCGGCATTGAACAGGTCGAAGCCGCCGGGAGACAAGGTGGCCTTCAGGGAGACAGCCGGAGACTTGGATTGACCGCTGAGGCGGACGTCGGCGTAGCCCGCGCCCCGGATCTCGCCGAAGCCGAACGTCTCGTTGAGGACGAGGGAGACGAATTCCCGCGTCTGCTTGACGTCGAAGACCTGACCCCGGATCCTCGTATCGATGTCGCCGGCGAGGTCGATCGCGGCGGTCGCTTCGAGGCGTCCGAAGCTCGATTCGAGGCCGGGAGCGCGGATGGAGATGTTGTGGGTGGCGAAGTCGACGCCGACCGTGGCACCTCCCCGGAAGGAGAACCGATCCCCATCCCGGGCGAGAACGGCATCCCGGAATTCAGCGTCGACGGAGAGCTTTCTGTGCTCAAGGCTGAAGGTCCCCCAGGCTGGAGAACTGACCGGCCAGGGGATCTTGAGCTCACGGAAGACCGGGTCGACGAAGATCGGGGCGGCCCGGCCCTCGACCCGGCCATGAATAAAGGTCAGGCCCAAACTCTCGGCGGGAAGCCCGGGCTTCTGGATGGCCAGGTCGATCGTTCCGCCCGTCGCCGGCGCGAGGTCGAAGCGGCCACGGATCCGGCCCATGGGCACACCACAGATCGCCAGGGTGTCCGAGGCGAGGCTCGTCTCGAAGGTCAGTCCGCCGTTCTTGCGCCGGAGCTTCCCCTCCCCTCCGACTTTTCCCTTCCAATCGAAGGGCAGGCTAAGGATCGCGTCCAGAAAGGCGGTCTCGATTTCGAAGCGGGTGTCCAGTTCGACCTCCGGGTCGGGAAAATTCCGGATGCTGCCGGCCGCCTGGAGGAAGACGTCGGGACCCTCGACGGTCAGACGGTCGATCTTCACGGCTTCGCCCCGGCCGGACAGCAGAACCGTAAGGACCCCCCCGAAGTCGAGGTTTTGAGCGGGCGACGAATAACCGCTCCGCTCGGCCGTCGCCCGGACCGAGAACTCCTCGCCGCTCTGGGTGACGCGCGCCTGGAGTCCCCGGACCTCGACCGTCGCCGCACCGGATCCATAGGACACCGAACCGTCCTCGACGACCCCCTCCTCGATGATGAAAGGAAGGGAGAAAACGGACAGCGGGCGCCCGGCTTTTGGCCGTGGCGCCCCCGGGACTCCCCGGGTGAGGCGAACCTCCGGAGATTCCAACCGGACGGAAATGGCCTTCCGGTTCCTCAGGAGGGAGAGAAAGGAGACCTCGACCGTGACCCGGCGGGCCAGGAAGGTCGGCGGGCCGGCGAGGGAGCGGACATTCTCGAGGACGAGGGCGGGCGGGAAATAGGACGCCTTCAGGCTGTCGTAGGCGAACGACTTGTGGATCTCCTTGCGGACTTCGCCCAGGAAGATGTTCTTGCCCACGGCCAGGCTCAAGAAGAGGACGCCCAGGACGAGCACGAACACGGTGATCCGTCGGGCTTTCTGGACGAGGATCCGGACCTGTTCGCGGATCCGGAAGATGGAGTGGAGTCTCACTTCTTGACTTTTCTCCAGTCGGCGAGGAACCGTTCGATGCCGATGTCCGTGAGGGGATGCTTGACCAGCTTTTCCAGGACTCCGTAGGGGACCGTGGCGATGTCCGCGCCGATGAGGGCCGCCTCGACGACGTGCCTCGGGTGGCGGACGCTGGCCACGATGACCTCGGTTTCGAAGGGATAGTTCTCGAAGACCTGGACGATCTCCTCGATGAGGGCCATGCCGTCCTCCGAGGCGTCATCGAGGCGCCCGATGAAGGGGCTGACGAAGCGGGCCCCCGCCTTGGCCGCGAGGAGGGCCTGGCTCGCGGAGAAGATGAGGGTCATGTTGACCGGGATCCCCTCGCCGTGGAGGGTTTTCGTCGCCTTGAGGCCTTCCAAACAGATCGGGATCTTGACCGCGACGTTGGGCGCGATCCGGGCCAGGCCGCGGGCCTCGACGATGATCTCGTCGGCGCGGAGCGAGACGCATTCGGCGCTGACGGGTCCGGCGCAGACGGCGCAGATGGCGCGGATGTTGTCCTCGAAGGTCACATTCTCCTTGGAGCAAAGCGATGGGTTGGTGGTCACCCCGTCCAAGACGCCCCAGCTCGCGACCTCGCGGATCTCTTCCAAGTTGGCCGAATCCAGGAACAGCTTCATGTGTCCTCCTTGTCGTTTGTGCTGGCATAGGTGTTCGAAAGCAGACCGATCCCTTCGATCTGGACGTCCACCCGGTCGCCGGGCGTCATGGGGCCGATCCCGGCGGGCGTGCCCGTGGCGATAACGTCACCGGGATTGAGGGTCATGATCCGGGAGAGGAACCGAACGAGGAACGGAACGGAAAAGATGAGGTTGGCCGTGTTCCCCGTTTGGACCAGCTTGCCGTTGAGGAACGTCTTCAGGTGGAGCGCCGCCGTGTCGAGGCCCGTGACGACGCAGGGCCCGAGGGCGGCGAACGTGTCAAAGGACTTGGCCCGGGTGAATTGGACGTCCTTCTTCTGCAGGTCGCGGGCCGTGACGTCGTTGAAACACGCGCAGCCCAGAATGACGTCGGAAACGGGAGCATCGTCGCCGAGCCCGCGGGCCTTTTTCTTGATGACAACGGCGACCTCCCCTTCGTAATCGACACGGCCGGCCATGGCCGGTTGGACGATCCTGTCCAGATGGCCGATGACCGCCGTCGGCGGCTTGAGGAAGATCAGGGGCTCTTCGGGCAGAGGATTTCCCAATTCCTCGGCGTGGGCCCTGTAGTTGCGGCCGATACCGATGATCTTCGTGGGCAGAACCGGCGGCAGGATGCGGACCTCGCCGATGGGGATGGGGCTCGAGCCGATCTTGAAGTCGCCGAAGACCGAGCCGACGATGGGAAAAAGCAGCTCTTCCTTCAGGATGCCCGTGAGGATCTTTTTGCGGTACCTGAACCTGTAGATTCTCAAGACCTCGCTCCTTTCGCGGCGACGGACGCTCCTTCGGACCTCGAGCCCTCGTTCCCGGCCCGATCAACAGCGCTGACGGCATAAACATAGGACACGCCTTTTACGACCGACCGGTCGGTAAACGTGTTCTCCCGGACGAGACCTTCGCCAAGCGCGCTGAAGGCCGGGCCGCCGGTCTCCTTTCTCCAAACCCTGTAACCGTCGAGGTCAGGCTCCTTCGCCGGCCGCCAGCTCAGAGAGACGAGCCCGTCGCCGGCGACGACGGCTAGGCCGGCCGGAGGAGCGGGCGGAAAAATGTCGCGAGGGACGGTCTCCGCGACAGAAGAATCGCCGCTTTCGACGCCGCCGTCCGCCCCGACGGCAACGGCCCGGACGAAATAGCCATAGGCCCTCCCGAACTCGAAGTCGCGGTCCTCGAACTTCAGCCCTTCGAGCGGGGACGGGGTGAGTTTGCGCGGCGACCCGTCCCCTTCGTAACGGAAAACGACATAGCCGCTCTCATTCTCGAAAGGTGTGCCGTCGATGTTCGAATCGGGGGCGAGCCAACCGACCTCGATGAAGTCCGAAAAGACACGGACGTCCACGGATCGCGGGGGTTTCGGGCAGGCCCGGATGTCCACGGCGACCGGAACGGCAAACTCCGAGGCGCGCTTTTTGGAGTCTGTGACCCGGACGGTGAAGGCCAGGCGCTTCGGGCCCGACGGCCCCGCATCGAAGGCGAACGGAAAGGCCATTCCCGGGTGCCGCGCGCCGGACCGGCCTTGGAAATTCGCCCATTCCTCTTTGGGGATCCGCCGGGCCAGACGGGCCGTTTTTTCGACATCGGCCGAGGCGAACGGCCGGCCGCCCGCCGGCAGGCCGCCGTCGAAAACCCAGATCTCGATGGTTTCAAGGTCCGCAAGAGGGCGGCCGGAGACGGCCTTGACCGGGTTGGTCCATTCCAGGAGCACGATCGGCCCGCGCTGGGCGGCGGCCAAGCCCTCGACGGCCATGGGCTCGCGTCCGGGGGGAATCGCGAGCGGACCTTTCCGGCCGCAGGCCGGGAAGACCAGCAACGGCAACCCGAGGATGAGCGTCGTGAACGGTCTGGTCATCACAAGATGAAACGCCGCAGGTCCTGGTTTTCGAGGATGTCCTTGAGGTGCTCCCGGACGTACTCCCGGTCGATCCGGATGGCCTTCTCGGCGATATCCGGAGCGGCGAAGGAGATGTCCTCCATGACTTTTTCGACGACGGTGTGGAGGCGACGGGCCCCGATGTTCTCGGCGTCGGCGTTGACCTTTTCCGCGACATCGGCGATCTCGTCGACGGCATCAGGGGTGTAGGAGACGCTCACGCCTTCGGTGGCCAAGAGAGCTTCGTACTGGCGGACCAGGGCATTCTCCGGTTCGGTCAGGATGCGCACGAAGTCGTCCTTGCCGAGCGGCGTGAGCTCGACGCGGATCGGGAACCGGCCTTGGAGCTCGGGGATGAGATCGGAGGGCTTGGAGACGTGGAAGGCGCCGGCGCCGATGAACAGGATGTGGTCGGTCCGGACGAGCCCGAAGCGCGTATTGACCGTCGTGCCCTCGATGATCGGCAGGAGGTCGCGCTGGACGCCCTCGCGGCTGACATCGGGTCCATGTCCGGTCTCCCGGCCGGCGATCTTGTCGACCTCGTCGAGGAAGATGATGCCCGACTGCTCGACGCGCTCGACGGCCAGGCGGGAGACCTGGTCCATATCGACGAGGCGCTTTTCCTCTTCCTCGAGGATGACTTCCCGCGCCTCCTTGATCTTCATTCGCCGCCTTTTCGTCCGGCCTCCCAGGAAACCCGGGAGGAACTCCTGGATCTGGAACCCGATCTCCTCGACCCCGGAGTTCGAAACGACCTCGAGGGGCGGCGTCGTCTTTTCCTTGACCTCGAGGTCGACCGGCCGGTCCTCGAGGAGCCCGGCGCGGAGCTGGGCCCGCAATTTCTCCCGAGTGTCGTGGAATTTCGAGTCGTCCCCCTCGCCGTTCGCGTCATCGCGCTTCTTGGGCGGAGGCAGGAGGATGTCCATGAGCTTCTCCTCGGCGTTGGCCTTGGCTTTCTCCACGATCTCGGCGACCTTCTCCTGCTTGACCATGTCGACGGCCATGCGGACGAGGTCCCGGATCATGGATTCGACGTCCCGGCCGACATAGCCGACTTCGGTGAACTTGCTGGCCTCGATCTTGAGGAAGGGCGAGGAGGTCAGCTTGGCCAGCCGCCTGCTGATCTCCGTTTTTCCGACTCCGGTGGGGCCGATCATGAGGATGTTCTTGGGCGCGATCTCGTCGGCCAAGGGAGGGGGCAGCCTGCGCCGGCGGAAACGGTTCCTCAGGGCGATGGCCACGGCCTTCTTGGCCGCCTTCTGGCCGATGATGTGCTTGTCGAGCTCGGCCACGATCTCCCGCGGCGTGAGCTCCACGTCGGGGATATCGGCCGCGGGCCTCTCGAACGTCTCGGGGAGGACGATGGGCATTCAGAGCTCCTCGACCATGATCTCGTTATTCGTATAGACGCAGATCCCGGCGCTT
>CAZZCH010000087.1:10309-13984 GCA_964652895.1 uncultured Eubacteriales bacterium | reverse complement strand
TCTAGCACGGGAGGCGCGACAAATCCAACCGGAGCTTCGGCCCGTCAGCACGGGCCCCACTTGTGGCGGGGGTGCCGTTTCTCGTACTCTCCGGCAGTCGTCTTCGTGATGCGGTGCCACGGCTCGCCCCTCTTGGCCCCGACGATCCCGGCCAGGGCGCAACGGCATAGCGTCGGGTCGACCTTGGTCCTCAGCTTGTGGAAGACGTCGTAGGGATCGCGCTTGAGGAAGTCCTCTTTGGTCCGGATGCCGATCTGTTCGAGCTTGGCGGCCGTGGTCTTTCCGATGTTCGGCAGGTCGGTGAGTTTGCCGGAAGCCTGTCCTGAAGTTTTCACGCCGGACCTCCTCGCCGCGGGAGTTAGAGTGGCGGAGGGAGAGGGATTCGAACCCCCGTTCCGGAGACCGGAAAGCGGTTTTCAAGACCGCCGCCTTCAACCACTCGGCCATCCCTCCGTCTTATCGTTATTTCAGAGCTGAGATGCGTTCGATTCCGTCCATGTAGGGCCGGAGAACCTCGGGCACGACGACCGATCCGTCGGCCTGCTGGAAATTTTCCAAGATGGCGCTGACCGTCCGGCCGACGGCAAGGCCCGAGCCGTTCAGGGTGTGGACGAACTCGGGCTTTGCCCTGGGCTCGCGCCGGAAGCGGATACCCGCCCGCCGGGCCTGGAAGTCGATGCAATTCGAACAGGAGGAGATCTCCATGAACCCATCGCGGCTGGGCATCCAAACCTCGAGGTCGTAGGTCTTGGCGCTGGCGAAACCCATGTCACCGGTCGAGAGCAGGACGATGCGGTGATGGAGCCCCAGACGCTTCAGGACCTCCTCCGCCGAGGCCGTCATGTATTCGAGCTCGTCGAAAGAACTTTCGGGCCGACTGAAGATCATCATCTCGACCTTGTTGAACTGGTGCTGGCGGATGAGTCCGCGGACGTCTTTTCCGTACGACCCGGCCTCGCTCCGGAAACAGGGCGTGTAGGCGACGAAGCGCGTCGGAAGGGCGGCCCCGTCTAGGATCTCGTTGCGGTAGATATTCGTCAGCGGCACCTCGGCCGTAGGGATGAGGTACCAGTCGAAGCCCTCGAGCTTGAACAGGTCCTCCTTGAACTTGGGCAAGTTCCCGGTACCGGTCAGGCTCTCGGCGTTGACAATGAACGGCGGCAGAACCTCCATGAAGCCGCGCTCCCGCGTGTGCATGTCGAGCATGAAACCGATCAAGGCCCGCTCGAGACGCGCGCCGGCGCCGAAGTAGAGCGCGAACCGCGACCCCGTGATCTTGGCCGCCCGCTCGAAATCGAGGATGCCGAGTTTCTCCCCGACCTCCCAGTGGGCCTGCGTCTTGAAGCCGAATTCCGGCCGGCAGCCGAAGCGCCGGACCTCTTTATTGTCCTCGGAGCCCCGGCCGACGGGGACGGACTCGTGGGGGATGTTGGGGATGTTGAGCAAGGTCGTCTTGATCTCATCCTCGAAAGTCTTGAGTTTTTCCTCGAGCCCGGCGATCTCGTCCCCGACCCCCCGCATCGCCGCGATCAGGGACGAGGCGTCCTTCCCGTCCTTTTTAAGCCGGGAAATCTCTTCGGACACCCTATTTTTTTCCGCCCTGAGATCCTCGACTTTCTTGAGGACGTCCTTTTTCTCGCGGGAGACGCGGACGAATTCCTCGAGGCTTATCCGCGGCCCCCTCGCTGCAAGCCTATTTTGAACCGACTCAAGGTTTTCCAAAACGAATTTCGCGTCGAGCATGGCCCGATTATAGCATGGAAGACCGGAATTTGCCGATAGTCGGGTGGAATTCCGGGACATGAACGAAATCTCTGGATTTCGTGTCGTGTCCCAGGGAATTCCCCAACCCTCCGGAGAATGAAATTGCGACGTTTTGACAAGACGGACGGATTATTCAAGAATAGGGTGCGATGGACGGCTATATTCAGGTCTACACGGGCGACGGCAAGGGCAAGACGACCGCCGCCCTGGGCCTGGCCCTCCGGGCCGCCGGGCACGGGATGAGGACCTACTTCGGCCAGTTCCTCAAAGGCCAGCACTATGGGGAACTCGACGCTGCGAAGAAGCTCTCCCCCTTGATCCGGATCGAACGTTTCGGACGGAAGGGCTTTCTCCACATCACGGAGGGGCCGGACGACGAGGACATCCGCCGGGCCCGGGAGGGCCTGCGAAAATGCCGGGAGGCCATGCTCTCCGGCCTTTTTCACGTCGTCGTCCTCGACGAGGTCAACACGGCCGTCCTCCTCAAGGTCCTGACGGCCCAAGACGTTCTCGATTTCCTGGCCGAAAAACCCGCGGGCGTAGAACTCGTCCTGACCGGGAGGGGCGCTCCCCAGGCCGTCATCGACAGGGCCGACCTCGTCACCGAGATGAAGAACGTCAAGCACTATTACGACCGGGGCGTCAAAGCCCGCGAAGGCATCGAAAAATGACGCCAAGACCGAACCCCTTCGGCCGGAGCCCGTTCCGGCCGTCCATGGACAAGGCCCGGTTCGAGGGGCTCGTCGGAGAGGCCCTGGCCGAGATCCCCAAGAGCTTCCGCAGGCTCATCGACAACCTCACCGTCATGGTCGAGGACGAATCGCCCCCGGGGACTTCCCTGCTCGGCCTCTATCACGGCGTGCCCTACACCCACCGAAGCCCGGGCTCCTACGGCAATTACCCGCCTGACGTCATCGTCATTTACCAGGGACCGATCGAACGGATGTCCCGGACCGACGAAGAGATCAAGGACAACGTCCGTGACACCGTCCTCCACGAGGTCGGACACTATTTCGGGCTCGGCGAGGCCGAACTCCGGGAGATCGAGAGGGCCGTCCAGGAAATGCGTAAAGGAGAAAGAAGTTGAGCAAACCCCTCGAAGGCGTCTACGCCGCCCTGACCACCCCCTTCGCCGGGGACGAGATCGCAACGGACAAGCTCCGGGGCAATGTCGAAAAATACAATCAGACGAACCTCTCGGGTTACCTCGTTCTCGGCTCGACCGGCGAGAGCGTCTCCCTGACGGATGGGGAGTCGTTGCGGCTCGTCGAAGCCGTCGTCGCGGCCGCTCGCCCGGGCAAAAAGATCCTCGTCGGGACGGCCCGGGAATCGACCAAGCTCACGATCGCCTTTACCAACAGGGCCGCCGAGTTCGGCATCGCCGCCGCCCTGGTCCGCCCCCCTTGCTATTTCAAGACCAGGATGACCCGGGAAGCGCTCCGGGCCCACTACCTGGCCCTGGCCGAAGCGGCCAAGGTGCCCATCCTCGTCTACAACATACCCCAGAATACGGGTGTCCCCCTCGACACCCAGCTCGTCATCGAGCTGGCCGCCCATCCGAATATCATCGGGCTCAAGGAGAGCTCGGGCAGCATGGGCTTCCTCGGGGATGTCGGGCCGTACGTCCCGAGATCATTCCATTATTTTCTGGGCTCGGGCCATATCCTCTACCCGGGCCTGGAGATGGGCGCCGACGGGGCTATTTTGGCCGTGGCCAATGCCGCCCCGGAACTCTGCGCCGAGATCTTCCATCTGTTCCAGGCCGGGAATAAAGACGACGCCCGCCGGCTCCAACTCGACCTCGTTCCCCTCAACAAGATGCTTGTGGAGGTTTACGGCATCGCCGGGCTCAAGCACGCCCTGGACCTCCGGGGCTATTACGGCGGTCCGACCCGGCTCCCGTTACTCCCG
>CAZZCH010000087.1:0-10209 GCA_964652895.1 uncultured Eubacteriales bacterium | reverse complement strand
AGATATTTCGCAGAAATCCGCCTCCGTGTATGCTCCGGTGGATTTCTGCCCTCCGCTCACTTCGTTCGCTACGGTAGGATGGACCGTGCACCCTGCTCCGACAGCACTCTCCCTGCGTGTCCCCCGCCGCCGGCTCGGGCGAGGCTGACTGCCGCACAAGGAACCGTCCCGTTGCCGCTGCTACCTTCCGGTCCTGACGGGGTTCGCGGGAAGCCCTTCGCGCAGGGCCCCGGCCTTCAACGCCACGTGCGAGGGCACCGGCCAGAAAGAGGGAAGCCTCGGCAGGGAATTCGACCCCACTGGAGCGGATTGTGGGCCACAGGGCACCGCTATCTCCCCGTCTAGCACGGTCGATCCCTATTATACATATTTTTCCCGGGATTGACGTCAAGTTGATTTCCGGCCGCTCCCCTGCTATCCTTCGCCCTTCGAGACCAAATCCCATAACGTCCGGACCAGGGAGGAACGATGGATCCGAAAGGCAAGGGACGAAGGCAGTTCATCAAGAATTCAGCGCTGGGCGTGATCGGCACCGGACTCGCCGGCGGCAGGGCTCTCGCGGCACGGCAGGTTCCAAGCCGTCCCGCTGCCCAGGCGGTCCCTGACGAAGCCCCGAGGATCCAGGAATACCGCACGCTCGGACGGACCGGTTTCCAGGTCTCCGACATCTCCTGCGGCTTCATCCTGGACGAGGGCGTCATCCGGGCCGCCTACGAGTCCGGCATAAACTATTTCGATACGGCCGAGGAATACCCGGGGCACCACCGCGTCCTGGCCCGGGTCATCAAAACCATGGACCGCAAGAAGGTCTTCATTACGACCAAGCTCGAGGCCACCAAGGACGAGACCAAAGAGGGCTTTCTCAAGAGGGCCCGCAAGGCGCTGGAGGAGCTCCAGACGGAATACGTCGATTGCCTGATGATGCACTGCCCGGAGAAGGCCGAGACGCTCAAGGACGAGGGTTTCCACGCCGCCATGGCCGAGCTCAAGGCCGAGGGGCGCGTCCGGCACGTCGGCGTCTCCCAGCACGGCACGTTTTGGTTCCGCGACCCCGAGGAAACGATGGAAAAGATCCTCCTGGCCGCGGCCGAGGACGGCCGCTTCGACGTCTTCCTCATGGCCTACAACTTCCTCAAGCGGGACAACGCGGAGCGTGTCCTCGAAGCCTGCCGCGGGAAAAAGATCGGCGTCGCCCTGATGAAGACCGCGCCGATCGCCATCTACGACACACTGAGAACCCGCATCGAGGCGCTCGAAAAGGACAAGAAGGACGTCGATCCCCTCTACGCCGACGGCCTGAAACGCTATAAGGAAAAATTCGAGGCGGCCCAGGAGTTCATCCGGGCCCACAACCTTAAAAACCCCGCCGAGATCCGCGATGCGGCCATCCGTTTCGTCCTCGGCAATCCCGACGTCCACACGGCTTGCTGTCAGACGCAGACCTACGACGACCTCAACGCCTATTTGAAGCTCTCCGGCACCAAGCTGACCGTCGCCGAAAGCGCCAAGCTCGACGCCTACCGGGAGGACTGCGGGGCTCTCTACTGCCGTCATGCCTGCGGCGTCTGCGAGCCAAGCTGTCCGAGCGGCGTGCCCATCAACACCATCCTCCGCTACCAGCACTACTTCGCCGGCCAGCGGCGGGAGAAGGAGGCCATGGGTTACTACGCGAATATACCCGGCGCACGGGCCGACGCCTGCCGCGACTGCGCGGCGCCATGCGAAGCCGCCTGTCCCTACGGGGTGCCGGTCCAGGGCATGCTCCTCGTCGCCCACGACACGCTTTCCATGCCGTAATATTCGGCGCCCGGCCGCCCGGGGTCCCGACTTGTTCTTGACAGCACCGGGCCGCAGTGATAGAAAGACCTCTTCGATCTTCCGAAGGAGGTCCCGATGAAAAAATCACCCGTCATGACCCGGACGATACTCGCCCTGGCCGTCCTCTTCCTGGCCGCAGGATGGCTCGCGGCCCAAACGCCTCCGGATAAGTTCCTCGGGCACAAGGTCGGCGAGGACCGCAAGCTCGCCGATTACACCCAGATCAAGGGCTACTTCGAGAAGCTGGCCCAGGAGTCGCCGAAGATCAAGCTATTCACGATCGGTGAATCCGTGCTCAAGAAGCCGATGATCATGGCGGCCATCTCGACCCCCGAGAACCTGGCCAAGCTCGATCGCTGGAAAGAGATCACGCATAAACTCCGTGACCCCCGCGTCACACCCGTCGAAGAGGCCCGCAAGCTGGCCAAGGAAGGAAAGGCCATCGTCCTCATCACCTGCTCCCTCCACGCGACCGAGATCGCCGCCTCCCAGATGTCGATGGAACTGGCCTACGACCTTGTCACCGGCAGGACCTTCTTCGACGCCGGCAAGATCCTCAACGATGTCATCGTCCTCCTCGTTCCCACCCACAACCCGGATGGGAACCAGATGGTCGTCGAATGGTACCGGAAATACGTCGGCACCGAGTACGAGGGCGGCAACATGCCCTGGCTCTATCATCATTACGCCGGGCACGACAACAACCGCGACTGGTACATGTTCAACCTTCCGGAGACGCGGGCTGTGACTAAGGTCCTCTACCAGGACTGGCTGCCCCAGATCCACATCGACGAGCACCAGCAGGGCAGTAACGGCGCCCGGCTGTTCATCCCGCCGTTCATGGACCCGCCCCTGCCGAACATCCAGCCCATGGTCTGGCGGGGCGTCAACCTCGTCGGGACGGAAATGAGCTACGACCTCCAGAAACACGGCCTGAGCGGCATCGTCAACGGCCGATCCTACACCGCATGGTGGATCGGCGCCTGCGACGACACCTCCTGGCTTCACAACGTCATCGGCATCCTCAGCGAGGCGGCCTCGGTTCGGACCGCGACGCCGATCAACATCGAGCCCAACGAGATCTCTACCTCCTTCTACGAGAAACGGATGGATTTCCTCGACCCCTGGCCGGGCGGCTGGTGGCGGCTTCGCGACATCGTCGATTACGAGCTCGTCCTGTCGAAAAGCATGATCAAGACGGCCGGCCTCCACAAGGAGGACCTCCTCTTCAATTTCTACCAGATGTACAAGAACTCCATCGAGAAGGTCGACCGGGGCCAGCCCTATGCCTTCGTCATTCCGGCCGCGCAGAGGGATTATCCGACGACGCTCAAGATGCTCGAGGTCCTGCAGATGGGCGGCGTCGAGATCCAGCAAGCCAAGGCCGATTTCGTTGCGGGGGGCCGGTTCTACGGCGCCGGCTCGTTCGTCGTCAAAACGGCCCAACCGTACAAGACCTACGCTTGGGCGCTCCTTGAAAAGCAGAAATATCCCGACATCCGCCAGTTCCCCGGCGGCCCGCCGGTCCCGCCCTACGACAACGCCGCCTGGACACTGCCGCTCCAGATGGGCGTCGCCTGCGACGAAGTCGACGACGCCTTCGAGGTCAAGCTCGAAAAGATCGACAAGGTCCCCTATCCCAAGGCCCCGGCGAAACAAGGCCAGGGCGCCTTCGTCGTCCTCGATTCACGGGTCAACGCGTCCTACGCGGCCGCCTTCGCCTTGCTCAAGGACAAGGCGGAAATGTGGCGTACGACGGCGTCGGTGAAAGCGAAGGGCGCCGACGTCCCGGCCGGAAGCTTCATCGTCAAGAACTCGCCCGAGGTCAGGAAGTCGCTGCCGGCTCTCCTCGACAAGCTACGCCTGACGGCCGTCGACCTCGACGCCGCCGACGACCTGCCGAAGGCCTCCCTCAAGGCGCCGCGCATCGGGCTCTTCCAGTCGTGGCGAGGCAACATGGACGAGGGCTGGACGCGCTACGTCTTCGACGACATGGGCATCCCCTTCAAGACCCTGCACAATGAGGATATCAAGGGGACGAAGGAGAAGAAAGCGGACCTTCGCGCCGACTACGACGTCATCGTCTTCGCCGACGAGAACGTCAATACCATCAAGGGGACCCGGCCCGGCGCGACGCCCGGCGCGGGCGGCGCCGGATCGGGCATGGCCCGGATGTCCCGCCAGCGCTCAGTCCCACCCGAGTATGAGGGAGGGATTGGACAGGAAGGCGTCGACGCCCTCAAGGCCTTCGTCGAGAAGGGCGGCATCCTGGTCACGCTCAACGGCGCTTCGGAATTCGCCATCAGCGATTTCGGCGCTCCGGCCCGGAACGCCCTGACGGGCGTCGACCGGACGAAGTTCTTCTGCCCGACCTCGATCCTCAGGATCCTCGTCGACAACGAGACGCCCATCGGCTACGGCATGCCCAAGGAGGCCGCAGCGATGTTCGTCAATAGCATGGCCCTGGATACCTTCTCCCCGTCCTTCGAGTGGGACCGCAAGGTCGTGGCAACTTATCCCGAGGACGAAGTCCTGCTCAGTGGCTGGCTGCTCGGCGAGGAATATCTGGCCCGCAAGGCGGCCGTCGTCGATACGAAATGGAAGGCCGGCCGGATCATCCTCATCGGGATCCGCTGCCAGAACCGGGCCCAGGCCCACGGAACGTACAAGTTCCTCTTGAACGCCCTGCTCTACCCAGGGATGTGAGCGCGCCTCAAGAAGAGCTTTTCTCCCGGCCGCATATCGGCTTCGATGACCGGGCCGGCGTCACGGACGGCGTCGTCAGCGAGGCCTGAGGCCTTATAGCCTCCGCCCGGGAAGGAGTTTTCGAGCCGGAGCCTGCCCCCTTTCTCGGAAGTCACCCGGATCTCGACCACTTTTCCGCCTTTCTTCTTCGCCGAGACGAGGAACGCGCCGTAGGTCCGGAGCGAATTGAAACTCACGTCCTTCCAGGCCGCCGGGACGGCCGGAAAAACACGGACGACGCCCGATTGGCTCTGAAGGAGCATCTCTTGGACCGCCGCGGCGAAGGCGAAGTTCCCTTCGAGAGTGAACGGCCGGTAGGTCATCTTCGATTTCCCGCTTTTCGTCTGGTCGCCGTTGGCGTGGAAGCTGTTGGGCAGGCAAAAGCACTCGGCGAACGTCCGCAGCGCCGCGGCCGCTTTGTCCCCGTCCATGGCCCTCGCCGCCATGCTGCCGAGCCAGCTGTAGGAATAGCCGCACCACCCGTCGGGGCCGAGACGATCGAGCTCGGCCAGGGCGGCGCGGATCGTCCGCCGGCTCGCCTCTCCCCCGCTCCAATCGACGAGGCCCAGCGGATGAATGGCCATGAGATGTGAAAAATGACGATGTGATGCCGTGAGAGGATAGCCCGGGGCGATGAGCAGCCGGCCGTCGTCTTCGGCCAGCGCCAGATCGGGCCATTCGCCGAGAATACGCCGCCACTGCCCAGCATCTTCGACGAGGCCCAGCTCGTCGGCCATCATGGCCGCGGCCCCATAGAGCCAGCGGATGAGGGCCAGGTCGAAGTTCGTCGTCTCTCCGAACCAGGCGTCGATCCGGTTGTCGTTGATCTCCGGGCTCGAGCTCAGCGGGAGCTTCCGCTTGCCGTCCTCCCGCCTCTCGGCGATTCGGTCGAGGAACACGGCCACGGACTTGAGATAAGGATAGGCCCGCTCTTCGAGAAAAACGTGGTCGCCGCTGAAGCGCCAGTGGAGATAGAAATGGTGGGCCAGCCAGGCCGAGACCGTCGGTCCGAGCGAGTATTGGATCCAGCCGCCCATGGGCGAGCCGTCGAGCGCCGCCACGCCGGGGACGTTGAGCCCCTCGGCACCGAAATAGAGCTTGGTATACTCCTCCGCCCGGGGCTTTGTCGCCCACAGCCAATCCAAGAAGGCCTGCCCCTCCTCCAGCCGGTTGCCGCTGTAACAAGGCCAGTAGCTGAGCTGGGTGTTGAGGTCGTTGTGGAAGTCGCCTTTCCATGGAGGGAGGCTGTCGTTATCGGCCGTCCAGACGGCCTGAAGGGTGATCGGCGGCGCGCCGCGGCGGGAGGCCGCCCCGAATTTATAGGTTTCGAGATACCATTGTTTTTCGAGGACGGGGTCCGGAATCTCGATCGTCGACTTCGCCCAGAACATTTTCCACCAGGCCAGGTGGGATTCGAGGTCGCGCGCCAGCGACCGTTTGAACGCCTCGACCACGGATTGCGGCGCGAACTGGGAAGCGCCGCTCACTCCCGGCGTTCCCCCGTCCTTCTCCGGATAGAGAGAGCTAATGCTCCAAACGCCGGTGAGGATCCCGGCCGAAGGCCGCTCCCACTCCGCGGCCACCTCGTAGCTCATCCCGCCCCAGCCTTCCTGATGGTAGCGGACGGACGTGCCGTCCCGGACGACCTCCGGGGCCGGATAGCCGAGGCTGGCCAGGGTTCTTCCGGTCAGCGAATTTTTTTCCGCATCCGAGGCCGGGACCGGGGCCGCATAGGCTGGCGGGACGAGGCGGGGCATCAGGGCCGCGGGCAGGCCTTCGAAGGTGAACCAGCCCACGGGCTCGGTCGCATGAATGAAGGCCGTCAGCCTGACCCCGTTTTTCCATTTCACCCGGCAGATGGCTTCGGCGACCGAGAGCCGGACGGACTCGATCTCCCCAAAGGCCGAAATGTCGAACTCCAGGGCCGCGGCCGGGATCTTGGTCGGCGCCGGTTCGCGGTCATAGGGGATGTCGCCCATCCTGTGGACGGGGTCGTAATCCCCTTTCGAGACCTGTTTCCGGACCCAGGCGAAGCGGAATTCAGGCTTCGAGAATTCGGCCACGGGACGGAGGTCCCAGAGATCGGCCCGGTCAAGCGACATCCGCAGCGACTCGCCCTTCTTCCAGATGAGGACCCCGATCAGGCCGTTCCCCAGCGGGATCGCCTCGTCCCAGGTCAAGGCGAGCGCGCCGAAGACGAGGTCGTGGCGGGCGGCCGGGAGCTGATGCCTGTAACCGGGAGGGGCGCAAGAGGCCAGTACGAAAGCACTCAAAAGCAGACCGCCGAGAGCGTTAGGCAATACTTTGATATTCATGCGCACCGCCTTTCCGCCGGCCTATCTCACAGGTTCCCCTCCCGATATCGGGGAGCTGAATCCAGAGATGCCCATGGCTAGCCCTGGTCCCATTTCGCTCGTCTCGACTATTCCGTCAGCCCGGCGACGAAACCCGAGGCCCAGGCCCAGGCGAGGTTGTAGCCGCCGCGGCCGCCCTGGACGTCGAGGACCTCACCGGCGAAATAAAGCCCTCGCCGGAGCTTCGATTCGAGAGTCCGCGGCTTGACCTCGCGCGCGTCCACCCCGCCGGATGTGAATTCGGCCTCGTTCCAACCCCGTGTCCCCTGGACGGCGAACTTCCGGGCCTTGAGCGCCGCGGCCAGACTTCGGGCCGCCCTCGTAGGACTCCCCTTTCCGGATGAGGCGCCGGCGTCCCGGACGAACTGCGGCATGACCAGGGCGAATTTCTCCGGCAGAAGCCCCGCCCCGAGGTCTTTTGTCGCCCACCCGGCTTCCTGTCTTCGCGAAAATTCGGCCGCCAAGTCATCCCCAGACAAGAACGGGACGAAGTCGACGACGACGGCAGCGTCCTTCTTTCCCTCGCGGTTGATGGCGATCGAGAGGCTTTCGCTGACATCGAGGGCCGCGGTCCCGGAAAGGCCGTATTGGGTAAAGAGAAGTTCCCCCTCGGCTTTCCGGCTGACTCGGCCGTCGATAAGGCTGGCGATCCGGACCCTGAGTTTCTGCCCTTGGAGAAAGTGGCACAGCCCGTCCTTGACCAGCAAGGGCACGGCGCTCGGGACCGGAGGCACAAGAGAGTGACCGAGCCGCCCGGCCAGGCCGTAGCAGGTTCCGTTCGCTCCAAGGGCCGGATAGGACCTGCCGCCGCCCGCCAGGACGACGGTCCGGGCGTTGACCGTCCGGCCTGCCGCGGAAACGACCGAGAAACCTTCGGATGAAGCGGCAAGTCCCGACGCTTCAAAGCCGGATTCGACGGGAATGCCAAGCCTGCCGGCCTCGAGTTCCAACACCTTGAGGACCGATGAGGCTTGGTTGGTCGCCGGGTAGACGCGGCCGTCTTCTTCCGCCTTCAGGCGAAGGCCGAGCGATTCGAAGAAGGCCCGGATCTCCCTCTTGCCGAACCTGTCGAGGACGGAGGCGACGAGGCCGGGGTCGGACGAAGTGAAGGCCGGAGCGGCCAGGTTTTCATTGAGGAGATTGCACCGGCCTCCGCCCGTGGCCAGAAGTTTCTTTCCGACCCGCGGCAGGCGCTCGAGGACCGTGACGGCGGCTCCACGCCGGGCGCCGCTGACGGCAGCGACGAGGCCCGCCGCGCCGCCGCCGACAACGGCGATGTCAAAACGTTCGGGCATGGGACAAGCTTAACCGATTGGGCCGGGGCCGGTAAAGGGGCCTCGGAAAATATCCGGGCGGCCGGCTCAGACCCCGAGGAGCGTGCAGGCCCGCTCGATGTCCGAAACGTCCATGATGACCGCGACCTGGTTGCCCTTGCGGGCCAGCGTGCCGTAACAGTATTCGATGTTGATCCCTTCGTCCCCGAGCTTGGTCGTGAGCTCGGCCAGGGCGCCGGGCCTGTTCTCGAGGTCGACCTTGAGGACATCGCGAAGCTCGACCGTGTAGTTGAGCTTCGCCAGGAGCTTGACGGCCTTGTTGAGGTTCTGGACACAGAGCTTGGCCGTGTCGTGGAAAACACCGATGGCGTCGATATTGATCTCGTTCTCGGCCAGGAAACTGCACAGGTCGCCGAGTTGGGACGGTTTGTTTTCCAGGATGATGTAGATCTCGGTGATCCGTTCGATCATGCGTGACTCCCTAATCGTTCAAGATTTTCTAGCCCCGACACGATATTAATATCATGAACCCCCCGGCAACGCAAACCGCCGGGTCAATCGAAGATCTTTCCAGGGTTCATGATCCCGTTCGGGTCGAAGACGCGCTTGATGCCGCGCATGATCTCGATCTGCCGCTCGTCGAGGACGAGGGAGAGGTACGGCTTCTTGACCAGGCCGATGCCGTGCTCGCCGGAGATGACCCCGCCACGCTCGCGGCAGTCCCGGAAAAGCTCCTCCCGGACGAGGTCGGCCTTGTCCTTCCATGCGCTCTCGGGAACGGGCACCATCCGGCCGTCCTCGTAGCGAGCCTTCATGATGTGGGTGTGGACGTTGCCGTCCGCGGCGTGGCCGAAGGTCGGCAGCCACATACCGTAACGGGCAGCGAGCTCTCGGACCTTGCGGACGTGCCCGGCCACTTCGGCCCTGGGGACGGAGATGTCGAGGATCTCGACCGTCCCGGCCTTGATGGCCTCGTAGATCTTCGAACGGATGGCCAGGACTTCGTCCTGCTTGCTCGGCGTGTCGGCGACGAAGACGTCGATGGCGCCCTTCTCCAGGCAGGCCTCGGCGACGGCCTCGGACATCCGGTCCATTTCCGCCTCGGAAGGGGCGTCGAGGATGACCAGGAGATGGGTCTTCCCCAGCTTGGTCGGCCACTTTTTCCGGATATGCTCCTCGGTCAGCGTGATGGGTTCGATCTCGAGGAACTCGACGGCGAGCGGCACGACCCCCCGTTTCATGATGAGCGGGATGGTTTCGAGGGCTGGCTCGAGTTCGGCGAAGGGAACGACGAACGTGCGCATGAGGCCGGGCTTGGCTTTGAGGTGGATGACGGCTTTGGTGACGATGCCGAGCGTCCCCTCGGAACCGATGAACAGGTGCATGAGGTTGTAGCCCGTGCTCGACTTTTCGAGCTTCCCGCCCAGCGTGAGGGTCTCGCCCGTGGGCGTGACGATCTCGAGGCCCCGGACGTAATTGCGGATAGTCCCGTATTTGACGGCCCGGCTGCCTCCGGCGTTGGTGGCGATGAGACCGCCCATCATAGCGCTCTCGTCGCCCGGATGGGGCGGGAAATAGAGACCGTCCTCTTCGACGGCAAGGGTGAAATCGGATAGGCGGACGCCCGCTTCGGTCACGGCCATCTGGTTGTCGGCGTCGACCTCGAGGACCCGGTTCATCCGCTCGAGCGAGAGGACGATCCCGCCGCGGACCGGGACGCAGCCGCCGCAGAGCCCGGTGGCCCCGCCCCGGGGCGTCACCGGGATGGCCAGGGTGTTGGCGATGCGGAGGATCTCAGCGACCTCCTCCGGCGTTCCCGGCCGGACGACCACGTCGGGCTCATGGGCAATCTCACGGAGCGAGAATTCGTCATGGCCGTAATCGAGAGTTTTTTCCGGGTCGGAGAGGACGTTTTCCGGACCGACGGCGGCCTCGAGCAACTCGCGTATCGCGGGGGTTATCAATGAGGCCATGACGAAACTCCCTTCAAGTTTGTTCTCGGCAGCCCTTACTCTGGC
>CAZZCH010000086.1:0-14326 GCA_964652895.1 uncultured Eubacteriales bacterium | reverse complement strand
GGTGGAGGGAATCGAACCCACACCCGAGTTGCCCCGGACGGGATTTTGAGTCCCGTCCCTGGGGAGGCGTTATTGACTACAGGTCAATCACTTGACCCGGACCTAGTTCGGTAATCTTTCGTGTTGCCTTTCGTGTTCGGCGGGCAAAGTGGCCAGCTTCTCGACGTCGTCCAGAAGCCGCGCAGCGTCCGCGTGATAGTAGTGGCTGAGCGAAAAGTCGATCGAGCTGTGGCCCATGATATCCCGCATGTTGGCCAGATTCATGCCCCGCTCGACGCCCCGCGTCTCGAACGTGTGCCGGAGGTCATGGAAGCGGAGGTCCTGGATGCCTTTGTCGCGCGGATCTGTCGGATCCTTCCTCGCTCGCCGGCAAGCCGACTGGAAGGCCTCGCAGATATTCTTGTAGGGCCGGCCGTCGGACTTATGAAAGATGAACCCGGGATCCGACGGGAAGAGCCTTTCGAGGAGCTCCAGGGCGACGCTATCCATCGGGATCTTCCGCGGTTTCTTGCTCTTCGAGTTTTCCTTGGGGATTGTGATGAATCTGGTCCTGAGATCGACGCTCTCGGTCCGGAGTTTCAGCACTTCGCCGCGCCGCATGCCCGTATGAAGCGCCAGGACGATCATCGGCCGAAGGTGCGGAGCCGCTGCGGAGAGGAGTCTCCCCTCTTCGTCGAGAGTGAGGATGCGCTCGCGGCGCTGCTCTTGGCTGAGGTCGATCTTGATCTTCCTTAGCGGGAAGGTAGGGAGTTTTTCCCAATCGATCGCTTTGCTCAGGATCCCTTTCAAGCAGGCGAGCTCGCGGTGCACCGTGGCCAGCGAGACCTGGTCCAGCCGGGCGACGCGGTACCTCTCGACCTGGAGAAGCGAGATCTGCGAGAGGCGCCGGCCGCCGAAGGATTTTTCAAGGTGGGCGATCGATCGCTCGTCGCGTTCCCAGGATCTTTTGTTTGGCTTCGCGTAGAGTTCGATGTATTCCTTGGCGAAGTCCTTAAAGAGCGGATCCTCTACGTCGGCCGCCCCGCCTTTCGGACCCTCGAGGAGCTCGACCCGGAGCCTGGCCATCGCGTCGCGGGCCTCTTCCTTGGTCCTTCCGCCGAGGCGGATATACCTCTTTCCGGCGAGCGAGAAGTCGAAGTACCAGCGGTCCCCGATCTGTTTCAGATTCCGTTCACGTTTTGCTTTCATGGTCTCCTCCTCAGATCATCGAATTCGTCGCGGCCCGGGCCCTGGCGCCCCGCCTGGCCCACTCCTCGAGCTCGTGCGGCGAAAAGGTAATGACCTGCCGGAAGCCGCATTTCAGGCATGCGTAAGTCACGAAGAGCCAGCCGCCTTCCCGGTACTCCGTAGTCGTGAGCGGTACGATGCAGCGGCCGCAAGTCCGGCCCGAGAGATACGGTCTGCGCTTCTCTTCGTTCATGGTAGCCTCCTCTGGCCTTTCACCCGGCCCAGGACCTCGCCCCGGGCCGGAGGAAGAGTCAGGTGGTGGGTTGGTCAGCTTTGAGCGCCTCGTACCCTCTGCGGGCCTGCGTGTAAAGTTGAAGGATCCCGGCTAACTTCTCAGCCTGTTCGACATTCAACTCGAGGCCGACGCTCCGGTCTTCCCTATCGCGGAGAATGACCTCAATGGCGTCCGCGAACTCGCCGTCGATCGCAACGCTGTTCTCGATCTTTACCTGGCAATTGGACGCATCGAACCAGGGGCTAAAGTTAACAACCGCGTCCTTGTCCCCAGTCTTGAGCGCCAGGTAGAACTCCATCGCATTGCCCGTGTTGATAGTTACTTGGCTTCCGTTGAGAAGATCCTCGAGCGTCCCTTTGGTGAGCTGGACGTCCAAGGGCCCGCCGATGCTCATCTCGGCGCTCTTCTTGGGCCGCGCCGTCCGCCCGTTCGTCTTTGCCATTTGTGTCCTCCCTTACTTATGAGATTTCGTCCTGCCTCGAACGAACCTTAACAGGTCCTTTTCCCAGACCCGCGTCAGGCGCTTCCCGCCCAGATGAAAAGCCCGGAGTTGCTTCGTGGCGATCCAGTGATGGACCGTCCTCCGGGCAACGCCGAATTTCTTGCAGATCTCGTTGATGCTGTACATGTTTTCCATCATTGTCGTTGCCTTACGCCTCATATCGTTGCATATTGAGGCGTATAATGTCAAGTACTATTTTTCGGGTAGGTTTCAGGATATAATCCCCCTCTAATGACGGAGCGGGCGTTCCTGACTAAAGCGGAGGCGGCGGAGTACATGCGCGTCAGTCGTGCGACGGTTGACAGGCTCATGAAAAGCCGAGGTTTGCCATTCATCAAACTCGAGAAGAAGGTCCTCTTCCGCAAGAAGGACATCGACGCCTTCCTCGAAAAACGCCTCGTGAAGTAGGGGCGGCACCGTTCCTCCGCCGTGGTGATCACCACGCTGGCCTTTGCGGTCTCTGCCGCGTCATCTCCGCCAGCCGGATCTGCTTCGTTTTTTCTATCATCGCCATGAGTTCTTCCGGAGGAGGGTCAAGGAGGCCGGGAAAGTTGCGCTCGAGCTCACAGAGCTCCTCTATCCCGACCAGGATCTTGTCGTAGAGCTTCTCCGCCACGTACGGATTTCGGGTGACGTAGGCGAGGTTAATGCCAGCATTAAGCCAGAGGATTTTAACATCGACGAATTTGGCGGCCAGGTCTCGTTGGCGGGCGTTCTTCACCGGGTCCTTCGTTGGCCGGGGCAAGACTCTCAGGAAGTCGAAGAGGGCCATCCGTCACCTCCCCAGCCGGCGCATCTGATAGACAACCTGGTTCTTTACCTTCGCTCCGGCCATCACTATATCCGCGTCCGACAGCCGGACGGTCGATACGAGCGGACCGTTGAAATTGTTGACGATGGAGCTCCCGCCTCCGGCCATCGCCATCCCGGGAACCCCTGGACCCTCTGCCAGCATGGCCCTGCCGGACGACCTGCCCCGCGACATGGGCGTAACACTGACATACTCCGGTCCGGCCTCACCCACAAGGATCGGCGTCGGCCGGGAGATGACGCCCTCGAACCCCTGTCCGAACTTCAGGATCTTGGCGAACAGGGCATTGACGAGGGCAAAAGCTCCAGCCGCCGCGATGAAATTGAAGGGGGGCGGGAACTTGGCGAAGATGCTGGCAATGTAGTTGGCGACGGATTCATTTTTCTTGGCCATGATGACCTTCTTCGATGCCGATAGTTGCGCCAAGGCCATCATTTCGATTCCGCTGATTCCCGTCTTAATGAAGTTCCCGAAGATGTCGCCGACTCCGGCGAAAACACTCCCCACGCCAGAGCCGAAAGACACGATACTGGACAGCATCGTCCCCATTGCATTTTCCCAGATATTAGCCATTTGAATGGCCGCCCCTGCCTCCTTGATATGCTCCGCATTGAGCCAATCGAACTGCGCCTGGAGGGCGGCCTGTCTTTGCGCATTCGGCTTGGGTAAGGCCTCGGTCTTCTCCGTAATGGAGACGGGAAGCGGTTCGAGAGGGAGGCGGTGGCGAGCCGTGCTGAAAAGTCGCAGGGTTAATTGGTCGAAGCTCTCCGCGGCTCCCCGAAGTTGTGCCGTCAGGTCCGCAACCTTCTTCTGCATCGCCTCGATCACGCCGGGGGCCTCGGTACCCGTCGCCAGCATCGCGGAGAGAGCCGTCTTGGCGCCCGTGAGTTCGTTCGTGAGCATGACCGTCGACTTGACGCCGAGTTCCTTCATCGCCGCGGCCAGATCGTAGATCGGGGCCGGGTCGGCGCCATGAAGGAACTTGCTGAAAACCGCCATGACGGCCTCGGCCTTCGGCCGAATGCTGACGAACCAGGCGTCGAGCTCGGCCGTTCGCTTCGCATAAGCCAGCCAGTGCGCCTCGCCCTGGCCCATCTCGTCCCCGAGTTCTTTCATCGTCGGCCGCACGACAGAGAGGCCCAGCTGGAACTCCTTGATCCGGTCGGTGGCCCTCCGGAAGTCCTCGTCGAGGGCACCCGCACCTATCTTCTCCCGTAACCAACCAAGGGCATCATTGGTGGCTCCCAAGATTGCCGGGGCGTGGCTGACCTCGATCATTCCTGCCCCGAATTTTTCCCAGAACTCGTGCCACTCCTTCCCCACCTGCTTAACCTTCCCGCCCATCGTCTCGAGTTCGGCCGTGGCGCGGGGGTAGAGCTCCGCGAGCCGCCGCTAGAGTTCGATGAGCTGCTGGCCCTTCGGCAGGGTCTCGTCGATGGAGATCCCGACGCGACGGAGCCCCTGCATGTTTCCCTCGAGGGCCCGGACGACCATTCGCGTCGCCCCTTCCAACCCACCCTCGTCCGGCCCCATGACAGAGGCCAAGCCGATGATGCCCTTCGTGGTCGCCTTGATGCCGTCCCGGTCGAGTTTGGTCAGCTGGGCCAGCATCGTTGCGGTCGCCTCGATCTGCTCATGCGTGTAGACAGTGACCTTGGCTTGTCCCTCGGCGAAGTTCAGTAGGTCGCGGATTCCGCCCTGCCTGGCCCGGCCGGTCATCTCCAGGGCCGTGACAAGGCGGTGCTGGGATGCCTCCTCGTCAATCGCGCCCTTGACCGCGGAGCCGAAGAGGTTCTTGAGGCCGCCCAGCGCGCCTTCGATCCCCCGGGCGGCCAGCGCCCCAATAGTAAACTCCTTGGCTAGGTTTCCGAGGGCCGTGGCCGCCTCTCCGGCGACCTCCTTCGTCTCCTTGCCCTTCTTGTTCAGCCCGTCCCAGGCGGCATCGAGCTTCTGGATGGAAGTGACGGCGGCGGCGGCGTCGACCTGAATCAAATATTTTACATCGGACATGATTTTCCTCCTCGCCCGCCCGGGCGTTCTTTCTTTGGCCTGAACGGCCGGATCATCCAGGCGTAAACCCAGGGCAACGGCAAGAACTGCCGCACCCAGATCCGATACCAGCCCTTCTCATCGATCCGGTCAACCCAGTCCATGACGTCAACGATACGGAGTCCAGAATCGCCGGCGAGAAGCCCCAGCCATAAAAGGACGGGAAGCCGCAAGGACCGATCGCACGTGCCCGTATACTCGAAGATCCCGTTGAAGCTGTCGCCGAACTCCCGCTCCGCGAGCTGGATGCTCTGCCGCGTGAAGCCCAGCCAGCGGACCCGGCCGCCGATCCAGGCCGGCCAACGGCGCCAGCGGGATCCTTCGCCGTACAGAGTCGTATACCTCGGAGACTCCGGAGGCCCGGACGCCGTGCCCACGTCCTTATCGTTGAAAGGCATCCTCTTCACCCTTCGACGGAATAGCTGCCCCGCCAGCCCCTCTCGCGGCGCTCTCGGAGTTCTTGCCACATCATCCAGGCAAAGGCGGTCGCTGACCGCTCACGCGCCTCCGCGTCGAGGATCGCAAACCGTTCCGGTGGTTGCGCCTCCAGCCAAATATGATGACATTCATGTCCCGCAGCGAGTTGAAGGTCGAACGGTGAGAGATCGGCACACAGGCAGACTTTCGAGTTGGCCTGAAGCTCCACAAAGGCTTTCGTCGCCCGTGGCCCCAGGATCATCGCGCCCCGGTCCCGCGGGTCGCAGAGGCGATACCACGCGAGGAGAAGCGTCTCGATCTTGAGCTTCCGCTGACAGAACTCCAGCATCGAGAGGACCGCCCGGACCTTGTCGCCGGCGACGTCCGACTCCTCGAGCCACTTGTAGTAATAGACCGGCCCGCTGGGCGTCGTCCCGGACACCTGGCCCCCGAGGTTCATCAAAGACTTGGATACGAGCCCGCGCGAGATCGCGTCATTCACCGCTTCCTGGTTTGCCGGGATGATGACGTTCGAGTATTCGAGGAGTTCCGTTTTCATGTACTCCTGGCCGACGACCCGGCCGCCCTCGATGATGTTTCTTGTCTCGCCTGGGACCGGGAGGAAGCCGATCGACCAGCCCAGGAGCTTCTGCTTGTTCAGAATCCAGCAGTCGTTGACCAGGTCCCCGAGCTTCGCCGACACCTCTTTCGGATCCAGGAATCGCGTGCCGGCGTAGAGGTCCTTCCCGGAGACCTGGAAGCCCACGTTTTTGCCGATCACAGGAACGGGATTCATGGACTTATAGTCATGGCCGTAAAGGACCGCCGGCTTGCGCAGGAAGTCTTTCGTATCGATCCCGTCGATCCGCACGATATCGCCCATCCTGTCCCGGACCTCGGACGTGATCTTGTGCCAGATGACCCGGCGTGCCTCGTCGATCGACCTGACCTCCGCGCCGGTCTGCTTGAAAATCGCCTTAGCAAGCGGCTTGAGCGTCCCGCCATGAGTGCGACTCCACGTGGCATCGCGCCGCAGGGCCTCTTCTTGTACCCATTTGTTCATGGTCGTCTCCTTCAGCTGGCCTCAGTCCACATCGAAACCGAGGGCCTTCATCTTTTCCAGATATCTTTCCCAGGTCACGTAGATCGCGGTTCCCGCATACTGGCTTTCGCATATGGCGAGCGGGCCGGATTTCTCGAAAAAGCCGTCGACCGGCACGTCGATCTCCTGATATTGTCGTGTTATCTGGTCGTACGTTTCATTGAGCCCGGCCCTTGCCTTTGCCGCCTCCCGGAGCCGCGCAGCGTACGCCGTGAGCGGCTTCTGGAACGACCTTTTGCAGGCGTCCTGGATCTCCTGGCGTGCGCTGACCCGAAATTCGGGCAAGAGTTCCATCATAGCCTTCATCCGTTTTCTGCCCGCCTCAACCTCGACCGAGATCTCGGCCATCCGCTCGACCGCCTTCCGGACGGCCGCTCGTCGGTCCTTGGCTTGCGGGTGCTCGGCAATCTCGAATTTCAGCGCTTCATGCTCAGCCGGGCCCGCTTCGGCCTGAAGCTGCCGTCCCTCGGACTCCACCCCGATGATTCTCGAGTTGAGACTTTCCAGCTCTCCTTTGAGCTTCAGATACTTTTCCTTTTCCGTTGACATGTTTAACCTCCTGTAAATTATTTATCTCAAAACCGGATGAGCCGGTGTAATACACTGATATTCGACGGGCGGTCATCGTCATCGTCCTCGTCATCGCCGACTGAGTGCGCCTCGAAGCCGCACTCGTCCGAGTTACGGCTGGCCTCCACGATGGCGCCAGCACAGGCATTGGAACTGTCATCATGCAAATTCGGCGGATGATCTACCGTATCTTTGCCCTTTCCCGTCCTCCTCAATAGTTGTCGGAGCTCAGCCGCCTGCTGCTTATTATCCAGAAGCTCACAACCGCCCCTCATCACGATCGGCAGGAACTCCAGATAGTAGTCGCTCTTCGATAGTTCGGCGTTCTTATAGGTGCAACCGTGCGCTTGCCACTCGGAGCTGTTCCAAGACCCCGCGTAACGGTCTCCGGTCACGCTCGAGATCCCGTAACTCTTCACGATTTCAGCGAATTCCCTCGTACAGTCCTGCGGGTTGTGAGGGCTCTTCTTGATCCTGATGCAGTCCTGGACCACCTTCTCGTCCTCACGATGAACGACACACAAAACCGCCGCGTCGCCTCTGCCCCCCGAGCTGTCGTGAAATGCCTGGTATGTGATGCCCTTGACGCAAGGCAGTTCGTATCGGCCGGGCGCCGTGACGGCCTCGATCGCTTCGGAGCTCAAATAGCTCTCCAGGTCGGCCCTGAAAAACTGGCCGTCGATCCCATACTCCACGGCCGCGGCGGCGTAGTCTTCCTTGAGCGCCCGGTCGATAACAGTCGCGGAGTATTCGGGGTTTTGATCGCGGGTGGACCCGGTCCAGACCAGCACCTCCGGGTCATCCTTGCCGAACTTGTCCCGGTAAGCGGTCCAGAGCGGGCCGGCCTTTTGGAATCCCGTAGACGGGAGAATCAACATCGACCCCGCCATGCCTCCGAGCGAAGGCCTGAGGCTTCGCATGATCTCCTCGGCCGGATTCACCCCCTCCACGTTATAGAAAGAATTTTCATCGCATACGGCGGCCAAAATCTGATAACCTCTCGAGGATTTATATGAACAGGTCTGCACCGAGATCACGATGTTATTGTTGAGCCGGACTTCTTCCTTGCCCTCGGCCGCGATCATGTTTCGGAACGCCGGCAATTGAAGGATCTTCTTCACGTAGTTGAATACGACCTGGGCCTGCCGCCGGTCAACCGCGATGATCATGATGTAGCCAAGCTCGATCCCGAGCGGCCACTTGATGAAAACGGCGAGGAATACGACGACCAACGCCGAGACAAATGACTTGCCCCCACGACGACCAATTACCAGGTAAATCTCGCGGAAGGGTTTCGTCGGCGGATCCGTCCTCCCTGTATGCTTCCGGTAGATCTCAACCTCCGCGGGCGTCATCTCTAAGCCGAACCACGCCTTAAGACAAACGAGCCAGGTAGCCCAGGAGTTCAAGTCCTTGAACAGCACCCCAAAGACTTTCCGGGAGCGGATCGCGTCTATGATGTCCATCAGCCGTCCACCTCTTTGCCCTGTGCCCAGCCACGCCCCCAGAGCGTCTTCGCCTCTGCCTCTATCCATGCCGGGGCGGACAAGTACCAGGCCGTCATGGACAGGTCGTCGATATCCCGCAGGCGCCGGCTGCCCCGTGCGAGGAGCTCGTACTGACTCATGCCCCACTCCCTGACAGCCCGCCGCGGGAGATGGCCGCGCGTCCTGAGGATGACCCCCAAGTAGGCCTTTCGCCGCTTCGCTTCTTTCCGCTCATTCAAGCCGCCTCCCCGAGCCGGCGGAGATCGTGCCGGAGACCGTCCGCATGGCCGGCTGCGAGAGCTTCAGCCAAAGCCCGAACAGCCCAGGCCAGCCGGCGACAGTCCAAAGAGCAGAACCGTTTCCGCTCGCCATGACGCCCTGGCTTGAGCTTCTTCAGGCAGGTCTCGCATTTCCCTGTCCCGATGGTCCCGGAGGCCTTTCTTGAACCGTCGACGGTATCCTGGGGCCGGTCCGCCCCTATCCTAGGGCTTATCCGCATCATCGCCGCTCTCCCTGACTGGCTTCTTTCTGGTAAAACACGCCGCGGAGATACCTGCCGGCCTCCCGGAAGCCCTCCCCGTCGAAGAGACTCACGGCCACTTCCGCGCGGTCCTTGCCCTGCCACAGCTCGACCGTCATGAACTCGAGCGGCCACGGGATCCCGCTTACTTCCTTGACCCGCTTCGCCACGCTCGAGTCGAGAGTCACCTGGATGAAGCGGACCTTCTCTCCCGCCTTGACCGCGACCAGGTCGAACGCCCCGAAGACGTCGTTACGCTGTGAGACCCAGACGATCTTGCCCTTGATCGGGATCGCTCGGCTGGCCGTCTTCTGATTGTGCACAGCGTAGCCCTCCGCCTCGAGGTAGGATGTGCAGCGGTCCTGGAAGGCGTTCCCCCTGGCCCGGGTGTTCCTTCGCTTCCGGGCAACGTCTGTCATCCTTCGCCTCCCTGGTCTGCATCCATGTCCCTGGTCTCGTCGTCCGGAGATCGCCCCTCTCCGTCGATTCCAGAGGCCTGTTTCCCGTCCCCCTGCCCGTTACCCCCCGGATCTGGCCCGTCCTGGGCCTCATCACCGCCCGGGCCGGCTGCCGATCGCCCTTCCTGCGTGAGCCCAGGCCCGCCGGCTGCCGCTTCCTGGCCAGGATCCTTGCCGGCCTTGACCACAGCAGACTTGGCCCGCGCTTCCTTCTCGAGGTCGATCTCACGGGCGATCTCGAGAGGGGAGAGGACAATCTCGGTCTGCTTCTTGTTCAAGCCCAAAGCGACCAGGGCCCGATCTATTGCGTTAGAAAATGCCAAATAGTTGATACCCAAACAGGCGTGCAACTCCATTTTGACGACCGCCTTTCCCCCGGACTTCATCTGAGGAAAGGCCCCGTACTTCTCGACGTAGAGCTCGATGAGCCGGCAGACGGCGAGCTTCGAGATGATCCTGTCGATCATCACGCGTTGCTGCTCGGACAGCGCGTCCTCGGATCCTGCCACGTCCCGGACCAGGCCGGCCCGGGTATCGCGTCACCCTAGGATTCTCCTTGAGCACCTGGTCCCGGATGGCCAGGGAGTAGCCCCCATGTTTGATCGGGCGCCCAGGGCGGCCCCACTTCCGGACGGGGGTCTGGGGCTTCTTCCGAGTGTATTTCTTCCTAGTTTTCGGCATGTTTACAACTCGTTGATTATGCTATGATTACGATTTTCGATGAAGCCTTGAGACGAAAGGAAACACGAAAGGTCCGGACGGCCCGCTTGAATTCTACCCATATGGACGCCTGCCCCGAACTGGATGTCACATCCAGTCAGGACGGCGCGTTCCTGGGAGGATAGGGAGGGGTTGAGGTTGGATGTCTCGGGCCGCCTTTCCGTCCCGTTTTCGGTGATAGCGGGCTGAGTAAGAGTATCAAGTCCCGACGTACCTGAGACGTGATACCCTTGATACTCTTGATACCCTTGACCCCCCAAGGATATCAATAGACTCAATAATATCAAGTCTTGTGTGTCAGGCATCTGATACCCTTGACCATACCCAGTGCGCTTTGTCGTCGGCGTCGGTTCGCCTGACGCTCCGGTAGCCGGCACTCTTTTTGGCGCGGCTGAGCGTTGCCTCGCTGATGTGGTCGACCCGGGCGGCCGTTTCGACTTCCAGTGTGGGGATTTCCGTCTTGTCCCCGAAAAACTCCTTGATCCAGTCAACAGCCTCGTCGCGCTCCCTGGGGCGTGGGCCGCGTTGGGGGTTGAGCTGTTCATCGGGATCAACGTCTTCCTTGGACACTTCGGCTTTGAGGAAGCCGTCAATGATTCGGAACTCCAGCTGGCGGGGGTCCTGGGGCGCGAGGTTGGCCTTGATGGGGATGACGTGGCGGAGGCCCTTCTCATCCACGTCGCGGAAAATCATAAACGACGCGCGGCACTTGCCGAGCCAGCCGGAGGTCGACCCGCCGGCGCGGTAAATGGCGCTGAGGGTCTGGGCTTTGTTCAGGTGGCCGACCAGGACGAGAGCGAAGTTGAGTTTTGAGGCCAACCGGACGAGTGGGGTCAGTAGTGCGCGGACCTCTTCCCCAGCATTCGGATTCATGTCACCGGAAAAGTCGATGATGGGGTCTATCACGACAAGTCGGATGTCACCGAGCCGCATGAGTTCCTGTTCCAGCCGTTTGAGCCCATCGGGTGCATAGAGGTTGAGGTGGAGCGGGTGATCGGAGTTGAAGGCCGCGATCATGGCGGGGTCGCCCCCAAGCGAGTCGATGCGGGGCCTGACCGTATCCGCGAGGTCGTCCTCTACCGTGAGGTAATAGGTCTTGGCCGGGCCCCCTCCGGGCGCGCCGTCCGGCCAGCGCAACCCTTTGCTGAGTCGGGCGGCAAGGTCGAGACAGAACCAGGTCTTTGCCGAGCCGGGATCGCCGCTAATGAGCGTTGCCCGGCCGAGCGGGATGTAGTCCTGCCACAGCCAGGGAACGGTCTTCGCCTCCACGTCCGAAAGCAAAAGAGACGTCGGCGCTTGTTCGGCGGTGCCTTCCTCGGCCTCGAGTTCGAGCCGTCGCGCTTGTTCGGCCAGGGCCGCGATCTCGTCGAGGTCCGGGAGTTCTGTCGCGGCCATGGATTGCATCCGCTTCTGAACGTCCTCGGCGGCTTGTTTGAGGATTCGCCGGCGGAAGTCCTCGGGCTTGATCCGGTAGAGTCCGCTGGTTATGGCCATGAGATAATCTAGATAACCGTTCCCGTGGCACCGTTCGGCTATTGTCGCGATCGCCGGGGGATCTCCTGCGGTCCGAAGCTCGCAGATGGCGCCCCATACTGCCCGCTGCCGGTCCGTCCGAAATAGGTCTGGGGGGATCTCGACGGCCTCAAATAGGCCGGGATAGGTGATTAAAAAACCGACCGAATAATCGCGATCGGTAGGTTGAAAAACCATTTCGCCGCTCACTGGCGCCTCCGCCGACGATCCAGTGACGGCGCCTCGATCACGGGCGCAACCTGCCCCTCGAGCTGTCCATCAAAGGCGACACGGTCGATCCGGATCTGGCCGCGGCCACCGTGGATTGATGGAATCCGCACGTGAGGGATCCGTTGTTGACGGCAGAGGGCAAGGAGTGTTTTCGGGTGCAAACCGTAAAACTGCCCGGCCTCACGGCAAGAGATCCAGCGGCGGGCCGAGATGTCCATTATCAGTCCTCGTCCCCATCTTTCGGGAAGAGGACATCCGCGGGGACACCGAGCGCGTCAGCCAGCCGCAGCCTCAGCTCTTGGCTAGGTCGTAGATGGCCTCGCTCGAGGTTGCTGACCAGTGGCTGAGAAATCCCAGAGCGTCTCCCAACCTCATACTGGGATAGGCCCGCAAGGTGCCGGGTCATCTTCAGTGAGTTGGTCATGTAATCTTTTTCCTTGACTCACCTATTATAATAAATTACTATTGATTCTAAGGTGCTTCATGAAGAAATATCAAAGTGATTCACCCCTTTTTTTAGACCTGCTTTATTGGCTTGAGAAAAAGAATACACGGCGCCTCCGCGGCTTCTTCCCGCTAAGGAGTTATTCGACCTGGGAGCGCACGAGGCCTGGCTGGCGCCCAACTTCAACAAACCTCAACAAGTATCGGGAGGATATCCGGAGGGAACTAATCGAACCTCTTTTTGTACGACCGACGCTCAATGTACGCTTCGAGTCGGATATCCGCCGGCACCGGGGTGACAACGCCTATTACTGTGTAGAGTTTTACCGGAGGCAGCTGAAGAAGGCGCATGCCGTTGACCTTGAAACCGTTCTCGGCGCATTCAAAGAAGACTTCCAAAAGACCCATCCTGGCGCCAGGTTCCCTTTCACTTGGATGATCAACCATAAAGATCCGGTTGCGAAAGAGTGGGACAAGCTCATGAAGCGCGAGAAGGATTTCGACCGGAAGATAAAGTCGGCGTATCGGAATGCGTATGGCGCAGCCTTGGATGAACTCGTTGAGCAAAATGAAACCGCCAGCTGGGCTTTTAATCGGGAGGAGAAGGATCTGACCTGGGCCAAAGATCTAGGGATATCGAACGAAAGAAAACGCGCTTATGCCCTGCGTTATTGCAAATGGCTCCTCAGTATCATGAAAGCCGGTCGCGGGAAGCCTGGCCAGCACCCGAAG
Source organism: uncultured Eubacteriales bacterium (assembly GCA_964652895.1). Lineage (GTDB taxonomy): Bacteria > Acidobacteriota > Aminicenantia > Aminicenantales > Saccharicenantaceae > RBG-16-66-30. Next base: position 1,309 of record CAZZCH010000086.1, on the reverse strand, counting down.
GAATTCAATGTTCTCGTCTTTCATATCATCAAAAAGTGTACGACCCGGAAGCTGGATTGGAAACGCCGCGCGGCCGGTCTCAACCCTTACATCATGCGAAAAGACGAGGCGCTGAGGAAATGCCCTTCATGCGGCAAAAGCATCTCGCCGGCGGACATTTCATGCCCGGAATGCGGCCGCTTGCTCAAGCAGCATCGACTCGAAACGGACTGGAGGTTGGCCATGTTCCTGCTTCTGGACCTTCACGTTCACTCGCGGAGGATCCCAGACATCGCGTGCTTTATCGCCAGCCATAAAAAGCAATCGGCTCCCAAGGCCTTCAGGTTAATGCAGACGTGGCTATTGGATATCCGAAAGAATTTCCCTCCCATCCACGGCTGGCCGATGAACAAAGAGGGATTCCCTGAGCCGGAGACGGGCTTCCGGAAGGCGATCATCACCGAGGAGGGCGGCCTGAGGATCGTCCAGCTATAGCAATCCTTTTTTTTAGCTGTCGTTTTTGTCCGCTTTCGTACTGCTGCCCGGGGACCAGGACCTTTCCCACGTCCCGGCCCGCCGTCGTTGTCGTAGTCCTCACCTCTCTCGGCTAATTCCTTGAGCGCAACGAAGCGAGGCTTGTCATTATCTCGGATATAGATGACGCGATAGATGGAAGCATGGCCCTTAACTCCAGCATCCCGTTCCATTTGAGTCGTGAAGCGACCGGAACACTCTGTATCCACGGCAACAGAGTGTTTTCCTGGGGCCGTGCCGCCGTGCTGTCGCTGTCTCTCCTTCGCCTCCTCCCGATAAATCGGCTCGAACTCAAGGACGTGGCAGATGGACAGGAACTGCGGCGCGTCGCCACGGCGGGCGGCCCATTACTTATAGAGGGCATGAATCTCATAATTTAAAACGTTCGCGCACTTTCTGCCACCCATTGATTTCTCGACGCCGGGGCAGAGCATGCCGCCTTTGCGATAGATCTCTTTCCCCTCGATCACTTCATCGATGACCGGCCAAATATAGAACCGACCACTGCATTGTTCATTCGAGCATGCTATTTCACGCCCCGGAAGTCCTGTCAAGGTGCCATAAAATTCATCCTTCTTCGGCCAGCTGTGGTGTAGTTTGATCTCGAGCTCCCGAATCATTGGGAACTTATCCTCGAAGTTCACCGGCCGTCCGAATACTGGCCCACTTCGGCTTTTCTTAATCATGAACATCCTCCCTCTGTAATGCTGCGCGTCGATCGTAGCATTGTTCGAGACAGAAGACAATTAGACTTAATAACTGAGCCGCCCACCTTTCGTGTCACCTTTCGTGTTGG
>CAZZCH010000085.1:0-14344 GCA_964652895.1 uncultured Eubacteriales bacterium | reverse complement strand
TTTTAGAACATAATAAAATCAAGAAAAAAGCCCTTCTTGAAGTGCGGAATGTAGGATCTAAGGTATGAGGGAAACTGAAAAAATAATGCTAAGGCCTTTTATTTCTGATAGTTAGCAAAGCCAAGCATCAAAGAGGCAATATCGGGGAAGACTACGACGGGGAAGCCTGCGAACTTCTCGGGCTCACTGGAGAGGAGGAAGATGGCGCCGATGCCGGCATCGATCGCGGCCAGGACGTCAAATTGGGTATCTCCAACAACGCCGCAGTCCCCCGGTTCGAGGCCCAATCTCTTCAGGACCTCGAGGAAAGGCGCCCCGGACGGCTTCCACAGCCCGCTCTCCCGGGTGATGACACAGTCGAAGTCCAGCCCGAATTTTTTGAGGAGGAAATCCGTATTCTTCCGCGTATTGTTGGTCACGAGGGCCACGGCGATCCCCCGTTCCCGGAGCAGCCCGAGAAAGTCCCGGACGCCATCCCGGAGGACCGATGCCTCGGTCTGCTCGGCTTCATGGGTTTCGAGGACGGACCATTTCCGGGACCGCTCGGGCCCCTCGAGGGAATCGAGGTAGGTCAGGATGGACGTCGCCCCCATCCCGAGTTCCTCGCGTATGCGGGGCCAGTCGTACGAATTTTCGACGACCGTCCCGTCGAGGTCGAAGATGATGCCCTTGATGCTCATGCAGTCGGCCGGCCCTCCCCTATTTCTCCTTGACCCGGCCGACTTCGAAGAGGGGTTCGCCATCGTTGCATGGCGGCGTGCCGATGATGTACAGAAGGATCCCGGTGAAGGGAGCCTTGACATCCTCTTTCCACCGGCCGAGGTAATCGGTGACCGTGCCGACGACCTGCCCCTGCTTGACATAGTAACCCATTTCGAGCCGCGCCGCGAAGAGGCCGTCCCATTTCGAATAGACGACCTCGTACTTGTCGATCCAGACGGGGTCCGCCGCGGGCGCGGGTTCGCCGGGAACCATGGCCAGGTGCCTCATGACGCTCCATACACCCTTGACGTTCCGAGCCACGGATTCCTCGTCCGTGCGGCCGAGATATCCCGACTCCGTCGTGACGGCCATCTTGCCCTGGAGGATGGCGGTGTTGCCGAGGTACTTGGAGTCCTTGAGGTCCTTTGTCCGGGTCTCGTCGACGATAATGTAAGGCAGGCCGAAGGCCAGGGCCAGCTCGCGCGTCTTCGCGTCGAACTTCTTGTCGCCGCTGATCATCCAGTAGCTGTAGGGGATGAGGGCTTCGTTGGCGTCGCCGCAGTGCATGTCGATGACGACATCAGCGCGCTTGATGACCTGCTCGTTGAGGACGGCCGCGATCCTCTGGCTCATCGTCCCCTCCGGGTCCCCCGGGAAAACGCGGTTGAGGTTCTTCCAGTCGTCGGGGACGTAATAGATGGTCCGGCGCTTGAAGCTCGGCAGGTTGGCGATGTGGACCATGAGGACCGTCCCCCGCAGGGTATTGGGGTCGATCGCGTCCTTCATCCGGTAGAGCGCCAGAATGGGCGGATACTCGCAGGCGTGGACGCCGGCGACCAGGGCCAGGACCGGTCCCTTCTTCGCCCCGTTGATGACGGTATAGGGGATCTCAGTCCCCGCGCCGCCCTTCTCCGGAACAGCCAAGTAGCCCGAAAAGGCGCTGCCGCTTTTGACACGGACGCCGCCGATGACGAAATCATCGCCTCCGGCCAAGGCCGGGATGGCTAAAACGAAGGCGCCCAAGACGACGGCTCCGATCGTTTTTTTTATCAGGCTCAAAATCATTGGGAACCTCCTGCGCGGGGGATATCGCGGGTATTGTATATAAACGGGAGCGCGTATTCAAAGGGAAAAGCTGCGCCGAGGTCAATCCGGCTCTTGCGATTACCGAGGCCCCTCCGCGGCCGACCGAGAAGCACATTGACCACGGCGCGCGACATTTGCTATAATCCGCGCAGGAACAAACTCTCTTGGAGGTCCACCTATGGGTAAATTCATCGCCGTCATCGGCGGGCTCGCGGCCATGGCCGGCGGCCTGGCACTGGTCATCTTCTCGCCCCTCTTCCGGTCCGCCCTCTACCATCTGATCTTGGGATTCATCCCCCCGATCCTGTTCTTCGGAGGGTTCATCGGCCTCATCGCCGGGATCAGCAGCATCAAGGACGCCAAGCGGACCAAGAAGCTCGAGCAGGAAACCGAGCCCAAGAAGAGCGACGCCTGAAACCGTCTCCGGCCTTCCCTTGAGGGCCGTTCCCTGATCAGGCCGCGAGGCCGTCCCGAACGGGGCGACCGGGCAACCTCTCTTGCCTGCCCGTCAAGGGCTATGCTAAGATGGTGACGGCAACGTGGTCAACTTTCACATTATAGCCCTCTCTGTTCTGCTCGCCCTGCCCTTCCCCATAGCGTCGCGCATCGAGACGGCGTTTCTCCAAAACTCGCCTCAGATCCTCCGCGAGCTGATGACCTCGGAAGGGGCCCTCCCCGTCTCCCTCCCCGAACCCCTGTCTCTTGCCGACTTGCTGTCGCCCGATCAGGCCGACCTCGTCTTTGGGAGGATCTTCTCCGTCTTCAAAACGACGGAGTTCATCATCGATCCGCAACTCTCCTCCTTGCCGGGACGGCCGGGCGGCATCCTGAAGGCCCGTTGGTCGTTCCGGAACGAGCGGACGGGCGACCAGTATCCCTTCCGTGTCTACTTCTTCGTCGTTCCCGAGCGGCTGCCCCCGTCGGCCGGCGCGCCCGGTCCCAGGATCTCCCTCAAGATCGTCGAGATCCGGGCGGAGAAGCTCTGATGGCCGGGCGCCGGCTCTGGACCCGCAACACCCTGCTGGCCGTGAGCGGGGCCGCCGTCGCCATCGCCCTCGTCGTCGGTACGCTGTCCCTCGCACTCCCCGGTTTCCTTTCCCGGGACTACGACGCCAAGAGCCTCGCCTCCCTGCGCAAGCAGGCGGTCCGGACGCGGCAAAGTTTCGCTTCGCTCCTGGCTTCCCTCGAGTCCCGGAAGGCCCGATTCGAACATCTGCCTCTCCCCGCGGAGGCCAAGGACGTCTATCCCTTATTCCTGAAGGAGAACCTCGACCCCGAAACCGAAGGCATCGCCCTCGGCGACGGCGACGGGTTCTTCGAAGTCTGGTACGGCAACGTCCTGAGCCTCGCCGACCAGGTCGGGAAAGAGGATCTCGAGGGCTTGAAACGGAGCGGCGGCTCGTTCCTCATCCGGAGCAAGGCTTCGGTCTATCTCATCGTCCTCCAGCCCTTGAAAGACGGCGGACGCCTGCTGGCCCACTTCGTCCGGCTGGCCTTCATCCCCCAGTTCCAATCCTCCTACATCCGCGAGTCCCACGCCCTCCGGCCGGCCTTCCGGGCCGACTTCAACATCGACTATTGGGACTTCCGCGAGGACGTCGAGGGGTTCGAAAAGTTCTTCGGCCGGCACAAGGACGAGTTCACGGGTCAGCCGCGGCAGAAGAACGAGATCCAGACGCTCTTCTTCCCCCTGCGGAACGAGACGGGGCGTATCATGGCCACCGTGACCCTGGCCTCCCCGTCGCTGACCGCGAAGCTGAGCCGCGCCCGCGAGGGCCTCCGTCTCGTGCTCCTGCTCCTGCTCCTAGCTGCGGGCCTCGCGGCTGTCGCCTTTTTCTGGTCGTCTCCCGATTTTCGCCATGGCCGGGACTTCGTCTCGGGAGGCATCGGAGCCGCGCTCCTGGTCGGATTGCGGCTCCTCGCCCTTCCCCTGGGTCACCTGGAAAAGATCCAATCCCTCAGCCTCTTCAAGCCATCCGTGGCCGGGTTCTCCTCCTGGGGCGGCCTGACCCGATCGCCGGCGGATATCTTCCTGACCTCCCTTGCGGCCCTCGGCCTGGCGATCTGCCTGGCCGTCTGCGCTCCCGGGCCGCGCCGAGGGGAAGGAGTCCGCCTGTCCGTCCTGCGGAGCCTCCTGGTCCACACTGCGGCGGCCGCTCTCGCCGCCGGCGCCATCCTCGCCCTGTATGAGGTCGTCCGTCGGGTCGTCTTCAACTCCAACCTCTCGCTCCTCCGTTGGGACTTCGATATCTCGCGCCTGGCGCTTCAGCTCGGGCTATTCACGTTCCTGGTCGCCGTTCTCACCACTCTGGCTGTCGTCTTCCGGCTGGCCTTCCAGGACTCCCGGATAGACCTCCTCTCCGGCCTGGCCGGCGCCCTGGGGGCGGCCGCGGCGATCCTCCTCGGGAATAGCCCCTCGATCCTCCTCATGGCCGTCAGCGCGGCCCTCATCGCCTGGCTCTTCGCGGTCGCCGTCGTCCCGGGCTTTTTGCGGCGGCGCGAGTTTTGGTTCGTTGGGCTCGTCCTCGCGGGCTTATGGCTTTCCCGTTCGGTCGACGACCAGAGCGCCGTCCGGACCCACCGGCTCCTTGAAACAACCGTCGCCCACACGATCCTGACGCAGGAAACATGGGGCAATTTCCTTATCGAGGAATCGCTGCCCGGCCTCGACCGGAGCCAGAGGCAGATCGTTTCCTTTTTCAAGGACCCCCAGAACGCCGACTTCGCCCATTCTCTTTGGGAAAAAAGCCCTGTCGCCAAATTCAACTGGTACTCGAGCCTCGAAATCCGTGACGCCGAAGGCAACACGCTCAGCCGATTCTCGCTCAACGTCCCCAAGATCCTGGGCGGCCCTCCCGACCTCGAGCCCGCCAGGGACTGGGCCATCGTCCCGTACTTCCTGACCTTCATCGGAAAAGAAAAGGACTTCCTCGTCGGCTACAAGGACTATTACGATGGGGACGTTCGCCTCGGACGCGTCATCCTTTACGTTTCCCTGGACCCGGAAATGCTCCCCTTCCTGTATTCCGCCAACCCCTATTTCGAGGTCCTTCGGACCGACTCGCTTCCCTCCCTCAACCAGTTCGACTTCGGTTGCGAGATATTCGACCTCGACGGCCGTTCCCTCTTCAACCCCCGCAAGCTGACCGCCGGGCTTTCGACCGACGACCTCGACCGGCTCGGCATATCCACCGCCCCGTTCTGGTCGCGGTTCCAGGAACGGGGAACGGCCTACGACGCGTATCTCTTCCGCTCGGGCGAACGCTGTTACAGCCTCTTCGCGCCACAGAAGAGCCTCAAGACAAAGGCCGTCGATTTCCTGAGGTTCTTTTTCCTGGGACTGGCGGCGGCCATGGCCGTCCTCCTTGGGATCACGCTGGCCTCAGGCAAGGCCTCGGTCCGCAAGCCCCTCTGGTCGTTCTCCAACCGCGTCTACGCCTCGTTCCTGGCGGTGGCCCTCGTCCCCCTGCTCCTCTACACGGTCTTCACCCGGAACTTGTTCGACAGCCTGTTCACGGAGCGGTTCGTCGAGGATGCCGCCATCCACTCGAGCTACGCCCAGGGCCTGCTGGAGGCCTTCCTCATCATCCCGGGCATCGAGATCTCTCCCTACCTCGCGCCGTCGGAGGACCTGGCCCTGTGGATCAGCTCGACCCTATCGAACGACGTCATCCTCTACGGGGACGCCGTGCTCCTCGCCTCGAGCCGCCGGGAGTTTTTCGACAGCGGCCTCCTGCCTGAGATCCTCGACGGGGAAACCTATCAAGCCCTCGTCTACGACCGGAAGCCCTTCTTCACCCAGCGGACGCGCCTCGGCAGCTACTCCTTCCAGACCTTGACCGTCCCCTATGACTTCAAGAACACGACGCTCTTCATTTCTCTCCCCTTCCCCTTCGAGAAGGAGCAGCTCACAAAGGCCACCCAGGAGATCGTGGAGTTCCTCGTCCTCCTCTCCGCCTTCTTTTTCACGCTGGTCGTCCTCTTCTCCAGGGGGATCAAGAGCATGATCATCGTCCCCGTGCGCAAGCTCCTGGCCGGAACGCGCGAGGTCGGCCTGGGGAACCTCGAGGTGACCATCGAGCACCGCTCCCACGACGAGATGATGACCCTCATCGACGGTTTCAACACGATGATCCGGAACCTCAGGGCCCACGAGCAGGAGCTGGCCGAGATGAGCAAGAAGGTGGCCTGGACCGAGATGGCCCGCAAGGTCGCCCATGAGATCAAGAACCCGCTGACGCCCATCCAGCTGTCGGCCGAGCACGTCCTCAAGGTCTACGAGGACAAGCGGGGAGACTTGGACAAGACCCTCAAGGAATCCATGTCCTACATCATCAGCGAGGTCGAGAACCTACGCCGGATCGCCCAGGAATTCATGGAGATCGCCCGGGACACGACGGTCCGCAAGGAGCCCGTCGACCTGCGCCTCATTCTCGAGGAGACGCTCCAGCCCTACAGCCGGCTCCTGGCGGAGCGCATCCGCTTCAAATTCGTCGCCGAGGGGTTGGACTTCCGGGCGAGCGGGGACGCGGCCAAGCTCAAGACGGCGTTCCGCAACATCATCGCCAACGCCGTCGAGGCCATCAGCCAGCAAGGGGAGGTCGCGCTTTCGATCGGGCGCAAGGGACCGGTCTTCACGATCTCCGTCCGCGACAGCGGGCCGGGCATGAGCAAGGAAACGGTCGACCGGATCTTCGACCTCTACTTCTCGACCAAGGACGCCGGCACTGGGCTCGGCCTGCCCATCGCCAAGAAGATCGTCGAGGAGCACGGCGGGGCCATCCGCGTCACGAGCGGGCCGGGCAGGGGGACGACGGTCGTGATCGATCTCCCGGCCGGCGAATGATTAGCGTTTTCGTCCGGTTTCTGAGAAAATAGCGGCAGCGCCGAACATCGAAAGGAAACCCGCGATGTCCAAGACCCTCGTCACCTATTTCAGCCGGACGGGCAACACGAAGCTCGTCGCCGAAGCTATCTTCGAAGCCCTGCCGGGCGACAAGACGCTCCAGCCCATGGCCAAGGCGGGCGACGTCACCCCCTTTCAGCTCGTCTATGCCGGATTCCCGATCAAGACGCACAGCGTCCCTTATCCGGCCGAGGTTTTTTTAAAGACGATCCCCGAAGGAAAAAGGACCGCTCTCTTCTCCACCCACGGCTCGGTCACGGGAAGCCGGCTATCCCGGGAAGCGCTCGAGTACGCCTCCGTCCTCGTGGCCAAGGCCAAGCTCCTCGGGACGTTCTCCTGCCGGGGAAAGGTGTCGATGAAGGCCCTCGAGATCCTGATGCGATCGCCCGAGCACGAGGCCTGGGCCGACATGGCCGCCTCGGCTGCGACTCATCCCGACGCGAGCGATCTCGAGGACGCCCGGGCCTTCGCCCGCTGGATCTTGACCGTCAGCACCCAAGGTCACTATCAGGGCCTTTAGCGCGGACTATTTAATAAAACGCCTGGTGAGTTCAGCGCTCCGAGGCCCGGATCCTTTCGAACCCCGAGACATTGATGGTGCCCAGAGGCCCGACCTTCTCCAGCTCATCGAAGAGGAGGTTGAGTCCCAGGGTGTCGCTCGAGATGTGTCCGGCGATGATGACGTTCAGATGGGCTTTCTTGGCGTTCTCGAGAGCCTCCTCGCTGATGTGCATGCCAACGACCGTGCTGACGCCCGAGATGGCGCACTGCTCGTAGATCGTCTTGGCACCCTCGGTCCCCCCGGTCATCTCGACGAGGATCTTTCCGCACCGGGCGTTCTCCGAACCGCTGACGATCTTCGGCCCGGCCATCCGCCGGACGGCCTTCACGTACTCGGGGATCTTCTTCAGCACGTCGACGACGTCCTTGAGCCGAGCCGGTCTCTTTTTTTCGAACAGCGCGGTGAGGTACGTATTGACGCAGTTATCGGCGGGCGTATGGACGCACATCATCGGGAGCCCGAGGAGACGGGCCGCGTCGACCGCCCGGTTGTGGTTCACCGGGAGGACGCGGCGTTCCACTTCGCCGATCCGCTTGTCCATGAGTTGTTCGGCGACGGAGATGTTGACGCCGAAGGCGGCCAGCATGTCCGACTGCAGACGCATGACCGCGGGGAGCTGGGCCAGGGCGACGCCCTGGGGATGGTGGGAGATGACGAGGTCGATCTTCTCGGCGCGGTCCCTGTTCAAAATGTAGGCGAGGAGGATCTCGCTCACGTCCATGTCGATCCCGACGATGATCTTCTTGACATCGATCGCCGGGTCGCCGACGAGGATCCGCGTATCGGCGTACGGGTTGAACAGGCGGTCCTCCTCCCAGCCGTCACGCTCCTCCTCCTTGAGCTTCTTGGACTTCGACCGTTCATCGTCCAGTATCCTGCGGAGCTCCTCGGGACCCCTCGGGTCGTTGGCCATGCCGGCGGCGACGGCCTTTCTGTACAGTGTCTTGAGCTTCATGATCGGCTCCTTTCGCATTCGGATGAGAATTCGTCACCGGGGAGACCGTCCCTCATCCAGACTTCCCCGAGCAGTCCGACCGCCACGGACCTGGCTTCACGGTCAAGAGCAAGCGCTTTTTCATAGAGGAGAGCCAGTTCCGCCTCGCCCCTGTCGCGTTCGCCCCGGGCCAGGAGATGGCAGATCCGGCAGGCCCCGAGACGCAGGATCTCGATCCCGGAGGCGAGGCCCGCCAAGCTTTCCTGGAGTTCACGGCAACCCATGAGGCTGCTCTCGAAATAGCCCTTGTCGCGGGCCTCCCGGGCCCCGGCTTCGAAGACGTGGGCCGCCGTGCCCACGAGCCGGGCGAGACGAAAGAGCCTTCCTTCCGGAGAGCTTCCGGCCTCTCCGGACGTCCACCGTTTCATGAGGTCGAGACCAAGCCGGGGATTGAAGGATGAGGCCTCTTCGATGATCAAGACTCCTTCGCTCACATCGACCGAGCCGAAAAAGGCCGGAAATCCATCCGCACCCGGGGACATCCCGGGGTCCCGGCGGAAGTGATCGCGGGCTTTTCTGCGGAAAGTCGTCTGCGCTTCTGTCCAGAACGCATCCACGCGTTCCCCCCGTCAGCGGGGACCGCCGCGAACGACGCCGGCCGCTTCGAGCTCCGCAAATTCGTCATCGGTAACGCCGAGCCCGCGCAGCACCTCGGCGGTGTGTTCGCCGTGCCCGGGGCATGCCGGACGCCCTTGATCCGCCCGGTCCCGGAGCGGATGCCCCAATAGAGAGTAAGCCTGTCCGTCCTCGGCCGCTTCGATGACGAGCCCGCGGCACATCACCTGGGGGGTATTCAAGACCTCGTCGAGATCGGGGACGAGCTCGCAGCAGAAATCGGAGTCCTTGAGCAGGGCCGCCCATTCATCTCCGGTCCGCCCCGCGAAAAGGGTTTCGAGCCGGGCGAAATCCTCGGGACGTTCGGAGAACTGGAGGGATAGCAGGTCTTCCCGTCCCGTCGCCCGGCAGAAGGCCTCCCAGAATTTCTTCTCCAGGGCGGCCAGGCAGACGTCCCGGCCATCGCGGGTCCTGTAGACGTTATAGCAGGGATGCTTGCCGGTCAGCGGCAGGCGCCCTCGGCCGCCCCGTTCCCCGGCGGCGTATTCGGCGACGGGCATGACCATCCATGAGAGGGCGCTATCGAGCATCCCGATGTCCAGGTAGCGGCCTTCGCCCGTCCGTTCGCTCTCCCGGAGATAGGCCAGGATCCCGACCGCGGCATACATGGCGGAGCTCAGGTCGGCGACTTGGACGGGAGGAATGGTCGGAGCAGCGCCCGGCCGGCCGCAGAGCCCGAGGATCCCGGCTCGCGCGATATAGTTGAGATCGTGCCCGGCGCGATCCCGGTCCGGCCCATCCTGGCCGTAGCCGGAGATGGAGCAATAGACGATGCGGGGATTGACCGCCTTCACCGCCTCGTACCCGATGCCCAGGCGTTTGGCCGTTCCCGGACGGAAGCCCTCGACGACGACCCCCGCCGTCGCCGCGAGCTTCAAGAAGATCTCCCGCCCGGCGGAGGCCTTGAGGTTTAGGGCCACGCTTTTTTTCCCCGGATTCAAGGCCAGGAAATAAGCGCTCTGGCCGCCGATCGACGGGCCCATGGCCCGGATGTAGTCGCCGCTCTCGACGTCCTCGACCTTGATGACCTCGGCTCCGAGGTCCGCCAGGAGGAGCGTGCCGTACGGCCCGGGCAGAAGCCGGGACAGGTCGAGCACCCGAACACCGCGTAACGGCTTGTCGTTCATGGTCTTCCCCCTATTTAACAGAAAGGGACGGCCGGGTCAAACGCCGGACGGCGCAGAAGCTCCGCCCGCTATTTGACAATGCCTCGCTCCCCCATAATAATGGTAGGGTTGTCACATGGCTTTGGCCCTTGATACACAACAAGAGAATAATGCGAGGAGTTGCGGCGCGCATGCGAGTGATGATTGCGGGTACGGGAAAATGCCTGCCCGGGGAGGATGTCCCCGGCAGGATCGTGACCAATGACGAGATCGTCCGGATCCTTCTGGCCAACAAGGCGATCAAGCCCGGTTCAGACCGGCCGTGGCTGCCGGAGGAACTGACGCCTCAGCGGATCGTCGAGCTCGTCGGCATCCGCGAGCGCCGCTGGGTCGCGAATGACGTGAACACATCGGACATGGCCCTCATCGCCGCCGAAAAGGCCCTGGCCGAAGCCGGGATCGGTTGGCAGGATATCGGCATCCTGGCAGTCGGGAGCTCGACGCCCGAAGCCCTCTTCCCCTCGACCGCCTGTATCGTCCTGAACAAGGTCGTCCAGAAAAAGACCGCGGCCGGCGAGTGGGAGGCCAAGGACGCCAAGACGATCCTCCGGATTCCCGCTTTTGACCTCCTGGCCGCCTGTACGAGCAGCCTCTATGCGATCGACCTCGTCCGCAAGCACCTCCTCTTCGAAGAGACCGAAGCCGAGTACGGCCTGGCCATAGGTTCCGAAGTCCTCAGCCGGCTCCTTGATTTTTCCGACACCAACGCGGACCTCTGGGGCGACGCCGCGTCCGCCGTGGTCTTGAGGAGAGCCGACGGACCGTCGGGCATCATCTGTTCCGAAATGGGCACGGACTCCTGGGGTGTCGAGACCGCGTACAGCGTCGGCCATGACATGCGATATCACGAAGCTCCAGCCCGTCCGAACATCGCCATCCGGGGGCACGACATCCAGAAGTTCGTCCTCAGGATCATCCCCGAGCTGATCGTGAAGACCATCGAAAAAGCCAACCGGACCCCGGAGAGGACGCGGGATTTCCGGATCGAGGACGTGGACCTGTTCATTTGCCACCAAGCCAACGCCAGGATCTTCGAATTTCCGGCGAAAAAACTGGGCATCCCGCTCGAGAAGTTCTACGTCAACGTCGACCGACGCGGCAATTGCTCTTCGGCGTCGGTTCTCATGGCTCTGCGAGAAGCCATCGAGGAAGGCCGGATAAAAAAGGGCGGCCTGGTCATGCTCATAAGCTTTGGCGGCGGGCTAACCTGGGGGTCGATGCTGGTCGAGTGGTGATGGCGTTATTCCGTTTCGTCCTCTTCCTCTTCATCGCCTACGTCGCGGTTCTGTTCATCCGGATCTATCTGGGCCTGAAGCGCGCCGGACGGCGGCCACGGCCGGCCCCGCCTCAAATCCGGGGAGAGATGGTCAAGGACGAAATCTGCAACACCTACATCGCCCGCGAGGAAGCCCTGACCGAGGTCCGGGACGGCACGACGCACTATTTCTGTTCCGAGGAATGCCGCCGGAAATTCAAGTCGGGCTAATCGCCGGAAAGGGCGCCTAGTCGGAAAGAAAAACGACCCGGAAGTCGTGGAATTCTCCCGTCGACACCTCGCGCCGGACATCGAAACCGGCCACCCGGGCCAGGCGCGGCCCCTCCCGAAGTCGCTCTAAAAAAGCCTCGATGTTCTCCCCCAACCCCTCGGCCAGGACCTCGACCCGGCCGTCCGGGAGGTTGCGGGCCCAACCGGTAATCCCCATCCTGCCGGCGAATTTCTCCGCTAAAAAACGGTAGGCGACCCCCTGGACGCGACCGCTGACGAAAACACGCACCCTGACCAGGTCCGACCCCATCTCTCCTCCCCCGGCGGTTCGAGATCCGAACTCACCGGCCGTATCCGAGAGAGAGCCTCTCGAAGGAGGCCTTCCGAGAGAACTCGCTCTTCGGCAGGTTCAGTCAACCTTGCTAATAACCTACACGCCTAAAAAAAGTCAATCCTTTACTTCGTCAAACGATCGCCCCACAGTCCGTCCACGATTCATGGTAAAATCATATCGCCCCATTGGGGCGACGCGAAAAATGACGAAGGACCTGATTTCCATCGCCGGCTACGACCCCTCGGCAGGGGCGGGCGTCCTTCTCGACATCGGGGTCTTCGAACGCCTCGGCTTCCGCGGCTTCGGCGTCCTGACGGCCGTCACGGCCCAGAACCCGGAACGCGTCGACCGCGTCTTTCCCCTCTCGGCGCGGGCCATCGCGGGTCAATTCGGCCGGTTATCGGAAACGGCCGTCATCGCCGGGATCAAGGTCGGCATGATCGGCACGGCCGGAAACCTGACCGCGATCGCCCGGATCCTGGCCCGAAACGCGGGGATCCCCCGGGTCGTCGACCCGGTCTTCCGGTCGAGTTCGGGTGCCGTGCTTCTCGAAAAGAAGGCTTGGCCGCGCTATCTGGACATCCTCGGAGAAAACGCCGACCTCATCACGCCCAATTTGGACGAAGCGGAGACCCTCGTGGGCGGGCCGATCCGATCGGTCTCGGCGATGCGGAAAGCGGCGGCCAAGATCACCCGGGCAAGCCGCATTCCGTGCCTCCTCAAGGGTGGCCATCTCCGGGGAGCGGCGGTTGACATCCTCTACGACGGCCGGGAGTTCACGCATTTCGAGCATGGACGGTCAACCAAGAATGTCCACGGGACGGGTTGCTTCCTGTCTTCCGCGATCCTTGGCCACCTGGCCGCGGGGCACATGCTCAAAGAAGCCTGCGGACTGGGGATCGACCTGGTCGGAAAGGCCATCCGGGAGGCGGTCCCGGCTGCGGGAAACCGATGGACCTTCGCCCTCAGTCGAGGACCGAACCGGGATCCGTCAAAAGGCCTAAGGAGACTTTGACGACCTTGTTCACGCGGTCGAGAAGGCCCTTGGAAAAGCTGATCCCCTGTTTTTCCGCGGCCTCCGTATTGATGTAGAGCCTGATCTCGTCCATGGACTGGATGGGGATCCGGGCGGGGCTCTCGCCGTTCTTCACCCGGACCGCGATCCGGCCCGTCTTGGTGCCCATGTCATAAAAATCGAATCCCAGCGCCGCACAGGCGCCGAACTCGACGGAGCGGAGAAAACTGCCGAAAAGGGGCAATCCATTCTCCGCGGCCGCCCGGCCGATGACGTCGAACGAGCTGTTGATCGTGTTGTCGGACATCGGGAAAATGACGTCGACCTTCTCGTTGAGCAGACCCTGCACTAGGCCGTGGATCGCGTGAGGGCCGGTCACAGGAAGGGCGACCATATCGAAACCAAGTTCCGCGGCGCTCTCCCGGGCCAGGTCCAGGTAGTATTCCGAGTTGATCTCTGAGGGCGTCCAGAGCGACCCGACGCGCCTCGCCTTCGGGAGGACCTCGCGGATGAGCGCCATCGTCTGCCGGATGGGTCCCGTGGAAGCCACCCCCGTGACATTGCCGAGGTGGTCATCGGCCGACCGGCCCGCTCCGACGAGGTAGGGCACGGCGACCGCGCTGAAGACGATGGGCGTCTCCCGGCTGGCGAGGATGGCCGCCTGGAGGGCCTGCGTCGACATGGGGATGATCATGTCCACCCGCTCGGCGACGAGCTGCCGGGCGAGCCTCTGGACCTCGGAGATGTCGTTATTGGCGATGCGGATGGTGACGACAACCTCCTTCCCATCGTGGAGGCCCGCGTCGGCGAAGGCCTGGAGGATGCCCCGGCGGACCTCGTTGGCCGTCGGCGAATCCACCGATTGGAAGATGCCGATGACATACGGCTTGGGAGCGCCGGCGGCCGGCGAATCTTCCTTTCTAAGGCAGGAGGAAAGAAGGACAAGGATCGTCAACAGGACGACGGAGAGCGCCGTTTTTTTCATGGTCGGTCGCCCTCATCTTAGTCCAAATCCGAGGCGGCGTGCAAGAGGCCCCGGGCATCAGGCCGGGGCGACGATCGCCCGGAAGCGCTCGGGAGAGACGTTGCCGCCGCTAACGACCATGACGACCGTTCTGTCTTGCCATTTCGCCGGCGAATGGAGCAGGGCCGCTAAAGGCAACGCCCCGGCTCCTTCGACCATCCTGCCGTGGTGCTCGTGGACGAGGGCCATGGCCCGGGAGATCAAGGATTCGGGAACCTCCTCGATGAAATCCAAGAGGTCCCGGCAGAGCGGGAACGTGATCGCGCCGGGTTCGATCCCGCCGGCGACCGCGTCGGCGATCGTTTCCGTCTCATCAATCTCGACCAGACGGCCCGCCGCGATCGACGCGGCCATGAAAGCCGAGGTTTCGGGTTCGACACCGATGATACGCGTTCCGGGCCGGGCCGATTTGAGAAAACCGGCTATCCCGGCGATGAGCCCGCCGCCCCCGACG
>CAZZCH010000084.1:0-14388 GCA_964652895.1 uncultured Eubacteriales bacterium | reverse complement strand
TCTTCCTCACCCTCCCGCGGCTCCCCCCATGCCACAACTTATTGAGTAATTACGAGAGAAACACGTATTTAATTTAATATCAGCAAGTAACCAAAGCCAAGCAAGAACTCGTGGAACAAAACGGCGACCTCCGTTGTATTAGGCGATGTAGGATACGCACGCAAAGATGCTCGAGGAGGAGAACATGAGCCAAAGAGGCAAGGTCATCATCAATCGGATCGTCCTGGGGAGCGTAGCCTTCCTTCTGGCCGCGGCGCCGTCGCTCCGGGCTGATGGTTTCATCATCCCTACCCCCCGGCCGGGGCAGGACATCCCGCCGCTCAGCGTCAAATATCATCGTGTCAAAGTGGAGATCGTCAACCAGGTGGCCCGAACGTCGATCGACCAAGTGTTCGTCAACCATTTCGGCCGGGACATCGAAGGAACCTACATCTTCCCCGTCCCGGAAGGCGCTTCTGTCTCGGAGTTCGCTATGTACGTCGGGAACGAAAGGGTCCGAGGGGAGATCCTCGACAGCCGCGAGGGCCGGCGGATCTATGAGGACATCGTCCGCCGGATGCGCGACCCGGGGCTCCTCGAATACATGGGCCGTAACCTTTTCCGGGCCAGGGTGTTCCCCATCCCGGCCAACGGCGAGAAACGGGTCCAGATCTCCTACACCGAGGTCCTGAAGTCCGACGGCGGCCTGGTCAAGTATCTCTATCCCCTGAATACGGAGAGGTTCTCCCGCGACCCGCTCGACGATGTCAGCATCTCCGTCCGGATCGAAAGCCAGGTCCCGATCGTCAACGTCTATTCGCCCTCCCACAAGGTTTCCGTGAGCAAGGCCGGCCCGGGCCGCGCCAGCGTCGGCTACGAGGACAGGCGCGTCCGGCCGGACAAGGACTTCCTCGTCTACTACTCGCTCTCGAAAGACGATATCGGCCTGTCCTTCATGAACTGGGAGGGACCTGACGGCGGCTATTTCCTGCTCCTGGCCTCGCCGCGCTACGCCGCCGCCGGGGAGAGGGTCGTCAACAAGAACATCGTCCTCGTCCTCGACAGCTCCGGGAGCATGAGCGGGGCCAAGATCCGCCAATCCAAAGAAGCGGCCCGGTTCATCCTCAACCACCTCGGCCCGCGCGACGAATTCTCGCTCATCGATTTCGATGACGGCGTCACGCCCTTCTCGGATGCCCTTGTCCCGGCGACCGTCGAAAACATCGGCAGGGCCCTCATGTTCGTCGACGGCATCGAGGATTCGGGCGGCACGAACATCGACGAGGCCCTCCTCCAAGCCCTGTCCCGGATGAAGGCAGGGGACCGTCCGAATTACGTGCTCTTCCTGACCGATGGCCTGCCGACGGTCGGGACGACCGAAACGGCGGACATCCTGGGGCATATCCAGAAGGCCAATTCCTCGCGCTCCAGGGTCTTCGTTTTCGGCGTCGGGGACGACGTCAACACCGAGCTCCTTGACAGGATCTCCTCGGATCATCGGGGGACGTCCGTCTACGTCGGGGAGGCCGAGGACCTCGAGGCGGCCATCTCGAGTTTCTACGAAAAGATCTCTTCGCCCCTCCTCTCCGACCTGTCCGTGACGTTCCGGGGGATCGAAACGAGCCAGGTCTATCCCCGCTCCCTGCCGGACCTCTTCAAGGGCTCCCAGCTCGTCCTCGTCGGAAGGTATAAGGGCCGGGGGCCGGTGAGCGTCGTCTTGAGCGGGAAAAGCGGCAGGGAGGAAAAACGCTTCGTCCTCGAGGGGCGGCCCCTCGCGGCGGGGGATTCCTTCAATTTCCTGCCCCGGCTCTGGGCGACGCGGCGCATCGGCTACCTTCTCGAGGAGATCCGTCTCCAGGGGTCGAATCAAGAGCTTGCCGACGAGATCAGGCGCCTCGGCCTCAAGTACGGGATCGTCACGCCCTTCACGTCGTTCCTGGTCACGGAAAGGGAAGCGCAGGTCCTCGACGCCGCGGCCCCGGCCGCCCGGGAAGCCCTCGCCGGCGGCGTCGTCGGCGGCGTGGGCGCGGTCCGGGTGGCCAAGGCGACCCAGAGCTTCAAGCTCGAAGACCGGGCCGCCCAAGTGGCCTCGGAGCGGATCCTGTATAAGGATGATAAAACGTTCTACCTCAAGGACGGCGTCTGGACCGACAGCGAATACAAGGAGGGCGCGCCCGTCGAAACGGTCAAGTTCAACTCGGATGCTTTCTATAAGCTGATCGCGGAGAAGCCGGGGATCGCCAAGTATCTTTCGGCAGGAACCAAGATGATCGTCGTTTTCGCGGGGGTGAACTACCGCATCGTCGAATGATCTTCGCCGGCAAGAGGGACTGCCCCCATGGAGGGGACGGTCCCTCTTGATTTACGGCCGGGGATTGGTCACAATGGACACGATTTTCGTGAGAGAGGATTATGATGTCTCAAGAAAAACTGCTGCTGATCCCGGGCCCCAGCCCGGTCGTCCCGCGGATCCTCGATGTCCTGGCCCTGCCGACGGTTTCGCATGTCGGGCCGGATATGGTCCGGGACTTCAAGGAGGCTTGCGAGAACCTCAAGAGGATTGTCTTCTGCGAGAGCGGCGAGCCCTTCATCATCTCCGGAGCGGGCACCCTGTCCATGGAGATGGCCATCCTCAACACGGCCGGCCCGGGGGACCGTGTTCTCGTCCTTTCGCAGGGGTATTTCGGGCAACGGATGGCGCAGATCTGCCTGGCCTTCGGGCTCGAGCATGATGTCCTCGAAAGCGAATGGGGCAAGGCCGTCACCGCCGCGGAGCTCGAGCAGAGGATCACGGCGAAGAACTACAACGTCGTCGTCTGCACCCATGTCGACACGGCGACCGGCGCCTGCGCTCCGGTCGAGGAATACAGCCGGGTCCTCGATAAAACGGGAGCGCTTTTCATCGTGGACGGCGTCTGCGCCACGGGCGGCGTCCCGGAGCGGATGGACGCCTGGGGGATCGATGTCGTCCTGACCGCGGCCCAGAAATGTCTGGGGACCCCGCCGGGCCTGACCATCCTCGTCCTATCCGAGCAGGCCATGGAGAAGCGCCGGAGCATGGCCGCCGTCCCGGCCTACTATTCCGACCTCCTCCGCTGGCTCCCCATCATGCACGACCCTTCGAAATATTTCTCGACGCCCTGCGTCAACGAGGTCCGGGCTTTCGCCGAAGCGACCCGGATCATCCTCGAAGAGGGGGTCGAAGAACGGTTCGAACGCCACGACCTTCATGCCGAAGCGATCCGGGCCGGACTGGCCGCCCTGGGCTTCGGCTTCTTCACCGACCCGGATTACCTGGCCGCGACGCTTTCCGTGGTCCGCTACCCGGACGGCGTCGACGACAAGGCCTTCCGCGCGGGACTCTATGAGAACGGCGTTGTCGTCGCCGGCGGACTGGCCCAGACGGTGGGCAAGGTCTTCCGCATGGGCCATATGGGCAATCTGACATCCGCCCAGTTGAGGTTCGCGATCGAGGCCGTGGAGAAGACGCTCCAAGGCCTAGGCCGCCGGTTCAGGCCGGGGGCGGGAAGCAAGGCGGTCGACAAAGTCCTCAAGTCATAACGGAAGGAGCCGATCCCCTTTGAAGAGCAAGGTCTATTTCATTTCTGCGGAAGCCAAAGAACCCGCCGAAGCCCTGGCCGAGAAGGCCAAGAAGGTTTACCTGGCCACGGGGCTCAACGACCTGGTCGCCGAGGGGGACTACGCCGCCCTCAAGATCCACTTTGGCGAAGTCGGCAACACCGGCTATATTAAGCCCCAATGGCTCACCGGCCTCATCTGGGAGATCCGGAAAAAAACAACCCATGCCTTCCTGACCGATTCCAATACGCTCTATATCGGCAATCGCTCGAACTCGATCGACCACCTTCGCCTGGCCTGGTCTCACGGCTTCACGCCGGAAACGACGGGTGTCCCTGTCATCATCGCCGATGGCCTCATCGGCCATGACAAGCGGGAGCCCCGGAGCCCCCAGGCCCGGACGGCCTCCTCCAAGATCGCCAGCGGCATCCTCGATTCCGACGCCCTGATCTGCCTGACCCACGTCACCGGGCACGTCCAGACCGGCCTCGGCGCGGCCATCAAGAACATGGGCATGGGCTGCGCCTCGCGGGCGGGGAAACTCGACCAGCATTCCGTGACCCACCCGCGCGTCAACGCCAAGCAGTGCCGGAACTGCGGCGTCTGCATGGCCTTCTGCCCGGAGGCCGCGATCGTCCAGGCCGAGGGGCACGTCGTCATCAAACCGGCCAAGTGCATCGGCTGCGGCGAATGTCTCGTCGTCTGCAAGGTCGGCGCCATCAAGATGAAATGGGACGAAGACTCGCTCCGCCTCCAGGAGAAGCTGGCCGAATACGCCTGGCGGGTTTTCACGCACTTCAAGGGCAAGGCCGGCTTCGTCAACTTCCTCATCCAGGTCACCAAGGACTGCGACTGCATGGCCAAGGGTCAGAAGCGCATCGTCGACGATATCGGGATCCTGGCTTCCCTCGACCCGGTCGCCGTCGACAAGGCCACGGCCGACCTGATCGTCGAGAGAGGGGCCGGCAAGGACCCCCTGCGTGCCGGCTACGACCTCGATTGGTCGGCCCAGCTCGCCCATGGTGAAAAAATAGGCCTGGGATCGACCGAATACGAGCTCGTCGAGCTGTCCTGAGGGCTTCGCAGTCCCGCCGAGCTCTGCGGGGTGGCTACTCCTGTCTGCGAAGGCGGGGCATGAAGACGGCGATCGCGATCGCGGCCGAGAACATGATCCCTGCCCCTATGAAAATGGCCGCCGGCTGGCCGAGATGCTCGGCCGTCAATCCGATTCCCAAACTCCCGATCGGGAAGAGCCCGAAGAAGGTCAGGGAGTAGACGCTCATGATCCTCCCCCGGAGCTCGTTCGGGGCGAACGTCTGAACCAAGGCATTGGCCAGGTTGAAGATGAGGATAAGCGCCAGGCCGGACCCGAAGATCAGGACCAAAGAGAGAGGCGCCCAGCGGACAAGAGCGAATAAGGCCGTAAAGGCTGGGAGGGCGAACGTGCCGAACGTCAGGAGTCTGCCGCGGAAACGGAAACGGCCGAGCGAAGCGATGAGGAGAGCGGCCGCCAGCGCCCCCGCGCCGCGCGCCGACTGGAGGAAGCCGTTCGTCCTAGCGTCGCCGTGCAGGATGTTGACCGCCCAAGCGGGGATAAGGGTGATGAAGGAGAAACCGAAAAGGCTGACGAGGCCGATGAGTCCGATGATCGTTCGGATCATGGGGTGGGTGGCGACGTATTTCAGCCCTTCCTTGAGGTCGGCCACGGCGGAAGCCCGGATGGGCTGGGGCACAAAGGGTTTGAGCTTCATCCTCTTCAGGGCGACGATGACGGCGATGAAAGAGAGGCCGTTGATGGTGAAGCACCAGGCCGGTCCGAAGAGTGCGTATGTCACGCCGGCCGCGGCCGGGCCGAGGGCCGTGGCCGTGTTGAACATGGCCGAATTCAAGGCGATGGCGTTGGTCATGTCCTCGGTCTCGACCATCTCCAGGACGAAGGCCTGGCGGGCGGGCGCTTCGAAGGCGTTGGCCGTCCCGAGGAGAAGGGCGATGACCAGGATGTGCCAGGGCTGGACGAGGTGGAGAAAAGCGAGGGCGGCCAGGCCGAAAGCCAGGAGCGTCATGGCCGTCTGGGTGATCAGGAGAAGGATCCGGCGGGACATCCGGTCGGCGATGACGCCTGCATAGAGCATGAAGACCCACGTCGGGACCCCCGTGGCGAAGCCCACGAGTCCGAGATAGGCGGTCGACTTGGTCAGGTCGAAGACGAGGAAGCCGAGGGCCGTGCTCTGCATCCATGTTCCGAAGAGCGAAAACATCTGGCTCCAGAACCAGAGCCGGTAGTTGGGATATTTAAGGGCCGTGAAGGCCTGCTTCCAGCTCAACCGCTTCCTCAGGCCGACGACCCGCCGAATAAACGGGGCCCGGGGTTCGACGGCAGGGGAAGGGATTGGGTAGAGGGACATCACGGTTTCTTGCCGGATGAGTGAACCCGTCCAGGGGGCATGCCCGGGAGGACATCTTCGTCCCCGGCCAGCCAGGCCGGATCGACGATACAGAGAAACTCGAGGTCGTTCGGGCCCGTGTTCTCGATGAACTGGACGGCCCGGGGAGGGATGTAAACGGCCTGGCCCGGTTCGACCTCCGCCCGCTCGGCGTCGATGTGCATCAGGCCGCGGCCTTCGAGAACGTAGTAGACCTCGGTGCTTTTCAGCCTGTGGGGCAGGGTTTTCTGGCCGGGCTTGACCACGGCATGGGCCAGACTGTAGCCGATGTCCAAGCGTTCCTTGTCCGGATGGAGGAGCTCTCTCAGGAAGGAGGAGTCCCCGGCCTTGAAACCCGTTATGCTCGAGAGCGACTTGATGATCATGGGCCGAGAGATAAAAAAAATCGGGGAGGTGGGATTTGAACCCACGACCCCAGCGTCCCGAACGCTGTGCGCTAACCAGGCTGCGCTACTCCCCGACTGTCAGCGGCGTATTATACACGTTTCCCCTTCGCGTGGGAAGGGGGGCGGGACATCCCCGGACTTGACGGGATAGGGTGCATGTTATATGAAGAGAAGCCGGAGAATTTCGAGTAAGGAGATACGCATGCGTTCACGCGGCTTGACGATCGGGATCCTGGTATTAGGGTCGTTCGCGGCCCTGGCCTTCGCGGCGACCGCCGTCGATGTCAACGGAGTCTGGGAGCTGACCATGCAAACGCCCCAGGGCGACATGACGGCCGACGCGACCTTCGTCCAGGACAAGGAAGCCTTCAAGTTCACGATGCCGGGCCCTCAGGGCATGGAGATGAAGGGCGAAGGGACGGTCAAGGACAAGGATCTCGAATGGACCGTGATCATCAGCGCTCAGATGGGCGAGTTCGTGCTCGTCTTCAAGGGCAAGGTCGAAGGCGAAACGATGTCCGGAGAGGTCCAGATGGGCGATTTCGGCACGGCCCCCTGGACGGCTAAGAAAAAGAAGTAACGGAAAGAACGTAGCGCGCGACTTCGGGAGCTTCCCGGAACTCCCATTCTCCCACGAGTCCGGCCGCCCGAGCGCCGAGCTCGAAATGGAGCATGGCGATCCCGCAGTCCAGGCGGCGCGAGATCTTCCATTCTTTCTTGTCGTTGTCCGTGAGGATCGTCACCGTCTGGCCGTCGGCGCGGAAGCGCCATGGTTGACGGTTGTTCGCGGAAGGGGAGAGGCGGGCGGCTGCGATGGCCGTCTTCACCCCGCTCTCGGGAATGCGGCCTTCCTCCACCAACTCTTCGAGGGACTTCCGGCGGGCCGAACCGGCCAGGGCCTTGAAGGTCCTGTCGGTCAGGCTGGGCCTGGCTGCGGGATATCCAACCGGGCTGATGCAGAGGACCTTCTCGCTTTCGCCGATCCCAAGAAGCGCAGAAACAACGCCCGGTTTGAACAGCCCGCCGACCCAACAGGTCGAGAGGCCGAGCGATGTCGCCTCCAGAATAAGCGCCTCGCCGGTATTATAGCCCACGCACTCCTGAACGCGGGCGGAGTCCATCCGTCCGATAAAAGCGAGGTAGCACGGAGCGCCGCTGACGCGGCCGTAGCCGCCGATGATCCCCGCGGCGACCTCGCCGACAGGTTCGCGGACGAGCACGACCCGGGCCTCCGGAAAGGGCCGGAATTCCCGGCAGACGCGCTCGAGCCGCTCCAGCAGCCCTTCCTCCGGGGGGTCGGTCCGGAAGCTCCGGCGGGAAACGCGGCTGGCGATGGCTTGCGACCAACTCTCAACGGACAGTTCCATAACTCCCTCCCGGATCTACGAATAAAAAACATATTAACACGCTCGCGCTCCGTTGTCGCGGGTCCTTCGAGGAGTGTATAATAGCGGTTCAAGGCCCGCGGGAAATTTCGCGAGGAGCTCGATGATGACGAAATGGTGGCACCTGGCCGTCGAGGAGATCGCCAGGACACTTGGGACCGACGGCAAAGCCGGCCTTTCTTCGCAGTCCGCGGCCGAGAAGCTTACAACCTACGGTGCCAACGAGCTGCGGGAAAAGAAGGGCCGGAGCGCCCTGGCCATCTTTCTCGATCAGTTCAAAGGCCTGATCATCTGGGTCCTCATCGCCGCCGCCCTCGTCTCGGGCATCCTCAAGGAATGGGTAGACGCCCTGGCCATCCTGGCCATCGTCATCCTCAACGCCATCCTCGGCCTCGCCCAGGAATACCGTGCCGAGAAGAGCCTGGCCGCGCTGAAGAAGCTGTCCGCCCCGTCATCCAAGGTCATCCGCGATAACGCCGCTCGCATTATCCCCTCCAGGGAGCTCGTGCCTGGCGACCTCATCGAGGTCGAGGCCGGCGACCACATCCCGGCTGACAGCCGGGTCCGTTGGCACACTTCGAACTTCGCCGTCCAGGAAGCCAGCCTTACCGGGGAGTCGATGCCCGTCAATAAAACCGACATCGTCCTCGAGGCAAAGAATATCCCCTTGGCTGAGCGGGCCAACATCCTCTATCTGGGGACTGCCGTCGTTTCGGGCAAGGCCCGGGCGTTTGTCGTCGAGACGGGCATGCAGACAGAGCTCGGCCGCATTGCCGGCCTCATCCAGGACATCAAAAAGGAAACCACTCCGCTCCAGAAAAAGCTCGAGCAGTTCGGCAAACTGATCATCTACCTCTGTTTTGTCCTTGTCGCGGTCGTCTTCGGCCTCGAGATCCTCCGGGGCGGCAAGGTCCTCGACATGTTCCTGACTTCGGTCAGCCTTGCTGTCGCGGCCATACCCGAGGGGCTGCCCGCCGTCGTGACTATCGCGCTCGCCCTGGGCGTCCAGCGCATGGTCCGGCGCAACGTCCTCATCCGCAAACTGGCCTCGGTCGAGACCCTTGGTTCTGCCACGGTCATCTGCTCGGACAAGACGGGCACCCTGACCAAGAACGAAATGACCGTCCAGGCTGTCTGGACCTCGCGCGCCGCTTTCGAAGTGACGGGCACGGGCTACGACCCCTCCGGCGAGTTCCGGAGCGATTCGGGAAGCGTTGACCCGTGCCGCCACCCCGACCTTCTCAAGGCCCTTACCGCCGGAGTCCTCTGCAATAACGCCCTGCTCACCATCAAGGACGCAAAGGCCGTCGTCTTCGGCGACCCGACGGAAATCGCTATTCTCAGCGCGGCGGCCAAGGCCGGAATCTGGAAGGGCGAGGAGGAACGGGACTACGAGATCGTCGAGGAAATCCCATTCGACTCCGAGCGCAAGAAGATGAGCATCGTCCGGAGAGCCGAGCAGGTAATGACCGTCTTCACCAAAGGCGCACCGGACCTTCTGCTCAAGGATTGCACCTCCGTCCTCGAGGATGGCGCGGAGCGGCCGCTCACCGCCGGAGACCGGGAGCGGATCATGAAGGCCAACGACGGGTACTCGGACCAGGCCCTCCGCGTCCTGGCCGTCGCTTACAGGAACCTCGACCAGGAACCGCACTCCTATGAAGCGAAAGCTATCGAAAGGGACCTGACCTTCGCTGGGCTCGTGGCCATGATCGACCCGCCCCGGGCCGAGGTTAAGGCGGCCATCGCCAAGTGCCGGACATCGGGCATCCGAACGGTCATGATCACGGGCGACCACCGGAATACGGCCGTGGCCATCGCCCGGGAGCTGGCCTTCTATGGGGAGGACTGCCGGGCCCTTACCGGGGAGGACGTCGATCGTTTGAGTGATGAGGAGTTCGATGCGGCCGTCGAACATGTGGCCGTGTACGCCCGGGTCTCGCCCGAGCACAAGCTCCGGGCGGTGCGTGCTTGGCGCCGCAGGGGCGAGATCGTGGCCATGACAGGCGACGGCGTCAACGACGCCCCCGCCGTGAAGGAGGCGGACATCGGTGTCGCCATGGGCATTACCGGGACGGACGTGACCAAGGAAGTCTCGGACATGGTCATCACCGACGACAACTTCGCTTCGATCGTGGCCGCCGTTGAGGAAGGCCGGGGCATCTACGATAACATCCGAAAGTTCATCCACTTTCTACTGTCCTGCAACTTCGGCGAGATTCTGGTCATGTTCACGGCCGCCCTGTTCGGCTTCCCCGTGCCGCTTCTCCCCATCCAGATCCTCTGGGTCAACCTGGTGACGGACGGCCTGCCCGCTTTGGCACTGGGCGTCGATCCCGTCGACCCGAACATCATGGACCGGCCGCCGCGCAAGCCCACCGAACCGGTCATCACGGGTGCTAGGGCCTGGCTCATCGGGCTTCAGGGCAGCCTCATCGCCTTGTGCAGCCTGTCCGCTTTCCTGTTTGTGCTCCTCTACGAGAAGGAGGGTATCGAGCGGGCCAGGACGGCTGCGCTGGCCACACTGGCCTGCAGTCAACTCTTTCACGCCTTCAACTGCCGGAGCATGAAGGTATCGCTCTTCAAGCTGAAGATCCTCTCCAACCCCCAGCTCGTCTACGCCACGGGGCTCTCCTTCCTGCTCCAGATGGCCATCATCTACGTGCCTGTTTTCCAGCCGATCTTCAAGACGAAAGCGTTAAGTCCAATAGACTTAGGTATGATCATGGCGTTCTCGTCGCTCCCGCTCTGGATCATGGAGCTTGTTAAGGCCTTGAACCGGAAATTCCGGTTCTACGACCTTTATTGACCGAATTTCTCAGGAGGAAGAATCATGAAGAACATCGGAAAATATCTCGCCACGGGGGTACTCGCCCTTACGTTGGTCCTCATCGCCGGGGCGGACGAGGGGATGTGGATGCCCCATCAGATGAAGGACCTGAACCTCAGGGCCATGGGGCTGCAGATGAACCCGGACGACCTTTATAAGAAGGACGGCACGGGGCTCATGAGCGCCGTTGTCAACCTCGGCGGCGGGACGGGCTCGTTCGTCAGCCTCGAGGGCCTCATCCTGACCAACCACCACGTTGCCTACGGGGCCATCCAAAGGGCCTCGAGCAAGGACAAGGACTATATCAACGACGGTTTCCTGGCCGCGGCCCGGGGCGATGAGATCCCGGCCCAGGGTTACCAGGCGGGTGTGCTCCTCGGCTATGAGGACGTGACGGCCAAGGTCAACGCCTATTTCAAGTCCGGCATGACGCCGCGCGAGCGTTACGACGCCTACGACAAGGCCCAGAAGGAGCTCATCGCAGCGGGCGAGAAGGCGGGAAAGGATCTGCGCTGCACGCTGGCCGCGATGTATAGCGGCAATTCCTATTATCTCACCACGTTCAAGCAGATCCGCGACGTCCGGCTCGTCTACGCTCCGCCGCAGGACCTCGGTAACTTCGGCGGGGAGACGGACAACTGGATGTGGCCGCGTCACACCTGCGACTTCTCCTTCCTGCGCGCTTACGTCGCCCCGGACGGCACGGCCGCCGACTACAACTTGGCGAACGTTCCTTACAAGCCCAAAGTCTGGTTGAAGCTCTCGGTCGAAGGCTTCAAGGAGGGCGATTTCACGTTCGTTATGGGTTATCCCGGCCGGACTTACCGCAATTACGCGCTTCCCGAGCTCAAGGCCGACCAGGAGAACATGACCAAGAGGATCAAGGACATTCAGGCCGTCATCCGCTTCTATGAAGAGGCCGGAAAAGCCGACAAGGAAGTCGAGATCCGCTATGCCGCGCGGGTCAAGGGGCTCTATAACGGCCTGAAAAACATGCAGGGGAAGCTCGAGGGCTTTCTGAAATACGACCTTGTCGCCAAGAAGGCCGCCCAGGAGAAGGTCCTCCTGGAATGGATCAATGCCGACCCCGCCCGAGCCAAGAAGTATGGCGAGGCCCCAGCCGTTCTCGAAGCCTTCCAGACCAAGCAGAAAGCCTTCGGCGCCAGGACGGAGCTCCTGAACGGTGTCCTCGGCGGGTCGACCATCCTCTCCCAGGCCTACAACATCCTCCGCGCCGCGGGCGAGCTCCAGAAGCCCGACAAGGACAGGGAGCAGGCCTTCCAGGAGCGGAACCTGCCCCGGCTCAAGCAGGGCATCCAGCTGGCGGAACGCGGTTATGTCTTCGCGACCGACAAGGAACTCCTCAAGTGGACCCTCAAGCGGCTCAAAGCCGCCCACCCGGACGAGGCCAAGTGGCCCGCCTCTCTCAAGGGCCTGAGTGCCGGAAGCGAAGCGGATGTCGCCGCGCGCGTGGACGGGATGTACGCCAAAACCGCCTTGGGCGATCCCGGCAAGAGGCTTGAGCTCCTCGGCCGCAAACCGGCCGAGCTGGCCGCGGTCGACGACCCTTTCCTCAAGCTCGCCGCGGGGATGGAAAAGGAGCTCAAGATCCTCCGCGAGGAGGGTCAGGGCATGGGCCGCGAAGGGGCCGATCTCAAGATGGCCTACGAGGCGGCCATTCTCGAGATGAAAAAGGGGACCTATCCCCCCGACGCCAACGGGACCATCCGCTTCACCTACGGTCCCGTCCTGGGCTACCAGCCGCGGGACGCCGTCACCTACCTGCCCCAGACGACCGTCGGCGGGGTTATCGAGAAGGACACGGGTGTCTTTCCCTTCAAGGTGCCGGCCAAGATCAGAGACCTTTGGCAGGCCAAGGATTTCGGGCCCTACATGGACGCTCGGCTCAAGGACGTCCCGGCTTGCTTCCTGAACACGACGAACGTCACCGGAGGCAACTCCGGCTCGCCGACTTTCAACGCCAAGGGGGAACAGATCGGCATCATCTTCGACATGACCTACGAGAGCGTCATCGGCGACTATTACATCATCCCCGAGCTCCAGCGCTCGATCAGCGTCGACGTCCGCTACATCCTCTGGGTCACCGACAAATTCTCCGGCGCGACGCACATCATCAAGGAGCTGGGCTTCTGACCGGATGAAGAGAACCGCGGTCCTGCTTCTGGCCCTGATCTCCCTGGGGGCCGCCTGTCTTCAAACGGAAAGGCCCCGGGGGCCGGCCGGGCTCAAAACGGAAATAACGCGAACGACCTTGATGGACAAGATCAAGGGCGGCTGGGCCGGGCAGGTCATCGGTTGCACGTTCGGGGGTCCCACCGAGTTCCGGTACCTGGGCACAATGATCCCGGATGACCGGGCCATTCCCTGGGACGACTCGCTCGTCGCTCAAAGGTTCGAGAAGTCTCCCGGACTCTACGACGATGTTTATATGGACCTGACCTTCGTCGACGTCATGGCCAGGGAAGGCCTCGACGCGCCCGCGGCGAGCCATGCCCGGGCCTTCGCCCACGCCGGCTACCCGCTCTGGCACGCCAACCAGGCGGCCCGCTACAACATTCTGAACGGCATCCCGCCCCCGGACTCGGGCCATTGGGCGAACTCGCCGCACGCCGACGATATCGACTTCCAGATCGAGGCGGACTTCGCCGGGCTGATGAGCCCGGGGATGGTCAACGCCGCGGCGGAGATCTGCGACCGTGTCGGCCATATCATGAACTACGGTGACGGCTGGTACGGCGGCGTCTATATCGCGTCCATGTACAGCCTGGCCTTCGTCAGCGGAGACGTCGAGTTCGTGGTCGAGGAAGGATTGAAGGTTTTGCCGCCGGAATCCGGTTTCGCCCGGTGCGTCCGGGACGTCGTGGCCTGTTACCATGCCGACCCGGTCGACTGGAAAAAAGCCTGGTCCGAAGTGGAGCGGAAATGGGCCCAGGACATCGGATGTCCCGACTTCGTGCTCGATCCCGGCAACATCGACGCCCGGGTCAACGGGGCCTACGTTGTCATCGGCCTGCTCTACGGCCACGGCGATTTCGGCAGGACGCTCGAGATCGCCACGCGATGCGGCCAGGACTCGGACTGCAACCCGGCCAGCGCCGGCGGCATCCTGGGCGCCATGCTCGGATATAGCGGCATCCCCGCGGTCTGGAGGGACCCGGTCAAGTCCATCGAGGATAAGCCCTTCGCCTATACCACGATGTCTCTCAACAAGGTCTATGAAACGGGATTCGGCCACGCCCTGGAGATGATCCGTAAGAACAACGGGACCGTCAAGGGGGAGAAGGTCCGTTTGCCCTTCCAGGCCGTCAAGCCCGTTCCGCTCGAGGTGAGCTTCGCGGGTTGCTTTCCGGTCGAGAGGAAGAGGCTGGGCCTGCGGCTCGAGACCGCGGCCGAGGTCGAATTCGAGGGCACGGGTTATGTCCTGACCGGAGGGCCCTCGAAAATGGTCGATGACGGCAAAGACCCTTACGTCTTCCAGGTGGAGCTCATCCTCGACGACCGGCTGCCGGCGGTCATCAACATGCCGGTCGACGATCGCGTCCGGAAGCTCGAGATCTCCTGGGCCTATCTTCTTCGGGCCGGGAAACACACGATCAAACTCAGGGTCCTGAACCCCAGGCCGGGCGAATACATCCAGGTCGGCGACCTGATCACCTATGGAGACATGCCGGTCAAACGGGCTTACTGAAGCTCCACGGACTTACGTCCGTGGAATCTCTTGGACTGCAGGCGTTGGAGCGCCTGTCCCCGAAGCGGGGAATTCG
>CAZZCH010000083.1:0-14945 GCA_964652895.1 uncultured Eubacteriales bacterium | reverse complement strand
GACTACTGGGAGTCCCGGACCGCATGATTTACCCCACTTTTATGACGCAGGCCCCCGCCGGCTTGATAATTCCCCGGTTTTTTGGTATGGTAAGGAGCCCATTCAAGGCAATTCTCTACGAGGAGCCGATAGACGGTGGATCAATTCGGAAATATCGACAGCAAATACCGGTTCATCATCCTGGCCGCGAAGCGGGCCAAGCAGCTGCTCAAGGGTGCCAAGCCCAAGATCAAGAGCAAATCCAAGAACCTGATCCGGATCGCCGAGGCCGAGGTCCGAGCCGGGCTCATCGAGTACGAGATCATCCCCGACCGGATGGACGATGTTCCCGAACGGGACGATCGCGTCTTCGTGGGAGCCGGGATCGCCGACGAGCATGGGGATGTCGAGGGGAACGCTGTCAAGGACCTCCCCGAGGGAGAGCCCGGCGTCGAGCTCGAAGAAGGGCCCGAAGTCGACGACGAGGCCGACGAGACCGACGAGGGTGAGGAAAACGCCGCCAAGGAAGACAAGGACGAATAATCCGGTCCCGGCGGCGCCTCAGACGAGAGCGCCTTTCCCCTCCGCCTGCACGATCAACTCGATGTAACTGCTGGTGACGAAGTCCGTCCGCCCGAAGCCTAGGGACCGGGCGAACCGGGTGATCTCATGCCTTTCCCCCTCGAGCTCGAGGAAGTTCCCGACCGATGTCTCGTCGACGCAGATGGTCAGCCGGCTCTTCCGGAAGACGGTCCGGTGCTTCGTGTAGGCGAACGTCTCCTTGAGCCCGAGGGCCTTGAGGATCTTGCGGAGCTCCTTGGGGTCGCGGACCTGGGTTTCGAATTCCTCCCGGACCTTGAAAGACCTGGATTTTCGGGGTTCGCCCTTGAACGTCAGCGTGGCCCGTTTTCCCGTCGTACGCAACCGGAGTGCCCGTCGGCCGGCGCGGAGGCCGCCTGCCGCGAAATCGAAAAGGGCGTTGGTTTCGACGTGCCTGTCCCGTGTGATCACCGCGCCTAGGCCGAGGAGCTTCTCCCTGACGGCCTTGAGATCCTGGATACGGATCTTGACTTCGATCTCTGTCATCGCTCCCTCTTCCCCCGTTTCACCGTTTCCGGGTCAGGACGAAGACGGTCAGGCGGATGAGCGTCTCGCGGGGCATCGATTCGGGGAACCGGTTGATGAACTCGAGCGACCTCTCCGCGAATTCGCGGGCCTTGAGGCCGGCGTAGTCCAAGGCCCCGCCGGCGGCCAGGGTTTCTTGCAGTTCCCGCCGCTCTTTGGCGGAGATGTCCTTCCGGCCGATGAGGCCTTTCATGCGTTCCCGGTCGGAGCGCCCATCGGCCTCGAGGGCCCGGATCAACGGCAACGTGACCCGCCCTTCGGCGAGGTCCGACAGGACGGGCTTGCCGAGGACATCGGGGTCGCCCGTGAAGTCGAGCAGGTCGTCGACGATCTGGAAGGTCTTGCCAAGATTCAGGCCGAAGGCGGCGACGGCTTCTTCCTCCTCCGGGGACGCCAGTCCGAGGATGGCCCCGATCCGGCAGCATGCGGCGAACAGGACCGCCGTCTTGTTCTCGACGATGTTCAGGTACTGTCCTTCGGTGATACGGTCGTCGCCGGCGAGGGCGTACTCGTCGAGCTCTCCCTCGATCATCCGGGCCGAAACGTCGGCGAGGAGCCGGATGACCCGGTCGTGGCGGGACTGGAGGGACAGACCGATGGATTTGATGAAAAGGTAGTCCCCGAGAAGGACGGTGATGTTGGGGCCCCACTTGGAGTGAACGGATTCCGACCCGCGCCGGACGCCGGCGTTGTCGACGATGTCGTCGTGGATGAGGCTGGCCGTATGGATGAGCTCGACGAGCGAGGCCAAGAAGACGGACTCCTCGCTCCCCGGGCTGAAAAGACGGGAGGTCAGCAGGACGAGCGCCGGGCGGAGCCTCTTCCCCTTTTTACGGAGGACATAGCGGCTGACCTCGGCGGTCAGAGGATTTGTCGAGCGCGACCAGGACTCCAGCCGGTCCTCGACCCGGTCGAGGTCGGAACGGATCTCCTTGTAGATGGAGGACATGTCCCTCCACTTGGGAATGGACGACCAGCGGTCGAGGAGGGGTGTCGGCGAAGTCATCGGTAGTTCAAGAACTGCATGTGGATGCCGAGATCCTGGCCTTTGAGGAAGTTGATGACTTCCTGGAGGACATCGATCTTGGCCGAGGAGACCCGGACCTCGTCGCCTTGGATGGCCATCTGGGCCTTGAACTTTTCCCTCTTGACGAGCTTGACGATCTCCCGGGCCTTTTCGATGGGGATGCCGATCTGGAACACGACCTCCTGTTTGACCGTCCGGTTGGGCCCGTCCTCGATCCTCCGGTAATCCAGGGCCCGCAGGGGCACCTTGCGCTTGACGAGCTTCTCTTCAAGGCCCGTCCGCAGGGCCTTGATCTTGAAGTCGTCCACGGCGACGAGGGTCAGCTTGTCCTTTTCGAGGACGATGTCGACGCGGCTGTTCTTGAAATCGAAACGGTTCCGGATCTCTTTCAGGGCGACGTTGACGGCGTTGGTCACTTCCTGGAAGTCGATGCGGGAGACGATATCGAAGGAATGGTCCTGTCCCATGGCGGAGCTATCTTAGCATTCGCCTCCCGTTTTTTCAAACGGGAAGAGGCCGGCGAAATTCCGTGTCGTCGCGCCGGCCAAGTCCTCCAGGGAGAGGCCCCGGATCCCGGCTAGGACGCGGGCCGTTTCGACGACGAAGGCGGGTTCGTTTCTCCGTGCGGAGCCGCGGTAGGGAACGGGGGCGAGATACGGAGAATCGGTTTCGACGAGGAGGCGGTCGAGGGGGATCTTCCCGGCGACCTCCCGGAGCTCCCCGGCCTTGGGGAAGGTCAGGATCCCGGAGAAAGAGATAAAGAAACCCCGGTCGAGCATGGCCCTGGCCGTCGCCCAGTCCTCCGTATAGCAGTGGAGGATGCCGCCTTGCCGGAACCCCGCGCCGTCGACGGCGGCGATGATGTCGGATCCGGACAAGCGGCTGTGGAGGATCGCCGGCAATCCGGCGCTCTCGGCGAACACAAGCTGGGCGCGCAGGGCCCCCTGCTGGAGGCCGGTGGGCGAAAGATCGTAATGATAGTCGAGCCCGATCTCTCCGACCGCCCGGATGGCCCTCCGGGCGGCGAGCTCGCCGAGCTCGCGAACGTGACCCGGAGCGAAATCCTTGGCCTGGTGCGGGTGGACGCCGGCGGCGGCCAGCACGGTCGGAAACTCGGTGGTCAGGCCGGCGATGGCCGGCAGGCTCGCGGCGCGGGTCAGGTC
This sequence comes from uncultured Eubacteriales bacterium, assembly GCA_964652895.1. Classification (GTDB taxonomy): domain Bacteria; phylum Acidobacteriota; class Aminicenantia; order Aminicenantales; family Saccharicenantaceae; genus RBG-16-66-30. The sequence goes on along the minus strand of CAZZCH010000083.1, from coordinate 11,651 downwards.
GGCCGGGCAGAGGATGGCGACAACACCAGCGGCCAAGGCCCTGCGGACGACGTCGTTCCGATCGGCGTCGAACTCGGCCATGTCGAGGTGGGCATGTGAGTCCACCAGCCGCGGCTTCCCGCCATTCCCTTCCATTCCTCCCTCCTGTTTATAGACGCTGCCCGGGCCTGAATTTGGGGACATGTCCTAAAGGGCCCGGTAAAGGCCCTTTAGGGCGTGTCCCCCTGCTTATGAATCTCGTTCAATATACTTGCCCGAAAAAAAGAAAGGGGACACGTACCGGAGGTGCGGCAAGAAGCCTACCTCCGGAACATGTCCCCTTGCGTTCACGTCCTTGTTCGCGGCCTATTGCACCATCTTGATCTTCAGCGCCCGGAGCGGGATGGCGCCGTAGCTGAGGATCTTCTGCAGGAAGTCCTTGGTGCTGAAGGCCTCTCCCTTGAGTTTGCGGTAGTCTTTCTCCAGATCGAGGATCTCCTGATAGCCGATGTAGGCTTGGGCCCCCTCGCCCGGGTTGAGCACGATCTGATGCCAGCGGCGTTCGGCTTCGGCCGAGGTCATGAATCCCCTGACCGTCATATATTCGACGACTTTTTCCTTCGTCCAGGTGCCCTCGTGGACGTTGATGTCCATCTGGAAATCGATGACGGTCTTGAGCAGGAGCTTGAGCTGATTGAGCCGCATCCGCAGGTCGTAATTTCCGTACCCGTTTTCCACGAACATGTCCTCGAGGAAGATGGGCCAGCCCTTGAGAAGTCCTTGGTTGGGGGCCATCCGTTTGATGATGGAGGGGTCTTTCCGGGCGAAGCAAACGGGTACGAAAGTGCCGGGGAAGATCCTCTGGACGGTCATGAAGTCGATGTAGTAATTGTTGTGCTCTTCGAGGAAGGACGTGGCGTCCTCCTCGGACCAGGCCTCGGGAATGGTCCGCACAAAGAGCGTGTAGGCACCGCCTGTCTCGAAGGCGCCGGGCGTCTCCAGACGGGCCCAGCGGCGATCGGCGAAATAGCCCGGCATGGGCTCGATGGCCAGGGATTCCTCGGGCAGGCTGATGAGACCCCGCTTCTGGATGAAGCTCTTGATGCTGGCCGCGGCGGTGTTGATCCGGCCGATGAACTCGTCCCGGCCGACGTGGTCGGTCTTGATCTTGTCGAGCACGCCCTGGATGATGATGTTCCGGGTCTGTTCCTCGCCCTTCGTCCGGCCGAGCTGCTCGGTGTCGACGTTGGGGTACATGATCTTGTAGAGAGAGATGCTGGCGAGCAACATCTCGCGGCGGATGTTGTTGAAATCCGCCAGGGAGCGTTGGACGATGTCCTCGATGATGGGCAGGTGGCCCTGGCACGTCATCCGCAGGGTCCGCAGATGCGCTTCGCCCGTCCGGAAATTCCCCGTCGATTTGGCCAGGAGCTCGCCCTTCAGGAACCTCTCGTAATCTTCCAGGGCCGCGACGGCCTTGACGATCTCGGTCTGGAGGGCGGGTGCGTTTCCCGAGAGCTTCGGGATCTCGGTCCTGTAGAAATCGAGGATAGCCGGCATCTGGGCGATGGCTGCCTGGGTGTAATCCTGGGGCGGGGTCTTCAGGTTGTCCTTGGCCCGCTTGACCAGACCCGGGATGAGCTTGGCCCGGGAGGTGGCGGCGGCGGCGCCGGAGCCGCCGTTCTTGAGAAGGAGGCTCCTGATGCTGTTGACGAAGAGGTCGTTATACAGGAGGGGGTTGTACTCCCAGGGGACGAGGTTCTGGAGCTTGAGGAACTCCAGGTCCAGGAAGTCGAGGAGCATCTCGTGTTCGAGCTGGTTGTCCGGGGAGAGCTTGGTCTTGTCGATCTTGGACACGAGTTCCTGGTTGAAGCCGTCGAGGGTCTCGTTGAACTTGTCGAGGTTGCCCTCGCTCGGGTCCTCGAGCTTGTCGTTATATTTCGTGTAGCTCTGGACGGTCCCGGCCGTCGGGTAGAACTTGAAGTAGGCGTCCCAGAACGTGTCCTGGAATTTCTTGAACTTGGCGTCCTCGGGCGATTGGGCCAGCAGGGGGCCGGTGCCGCAGACGAGGATGGCCAGCACGGCGAGCACGATGGCTGTTTTCTTCATTCGTTCCTCCTCAAAACCATTTCGGAAATCCTAGCATACTTGTCCATTCCCTGACAAACCCTTTTTACCACCCTCGATATATGTGAACAAAAGGCCTGTTTTTACCACCTGATGATGGCCGACGCCCAGGTGTATCCGGACCCGAAGGAGGTCAGCGCGACCAGGCTACCCCTTTTGATCCGGCCCTCTTTCAGGGCTTCGTCGAGCGCGATGGGGATGGAAGCGGCCGTCGTGTTGCCGAAGCGATGGATATTCCGGACGACCTTCTCGACCGGGATCTTGAGGCCCTTGGCGACCATAAGCGAGATCCGGTCGTTGGCTTGATGGGGGATGAGGGCGTCGACGTCGTCGATGGTAAGGCCATTCGCCTCGAGGCCCTCCCGAACGGCTTCGGGCATGCGCTGGCAGGCGTTGACGAACACGTTCCGGCCATCCATTTTCGGGAAGAAGCGGCCCTCATCGAAAAATCCGCGCTGAAAGGTCGGGTTGTCCATGGGGCAGGGCTTTTCCATCCAAAGATGATGGGCGAAACGGCCGTCGGAGAAAAGGTGGGTCGATAAGATGCCGCGCCCGTCGTCCTCCCCGTTCGGTTCGAGGATGACGGCTCCGGCGCCGTCGCCGAAGAGCACGGACATGTCCCGGCCCTGGTCCGAGAAGTCGAGGTTCGTCGATTGGACCTCGGCGGCGACGAGGAGAATTCTCTTATAGGTCCCCGCGCGGATGTATTGGTCGGCGGCGGACAGGGCGTAGATGAAGCCGCTGCACTGGTTCCGGACGTCCAGGGCTCCGATCGTGCCCAGGCCCAGCTTGGCCTGGACGAGGACCCCGATACCGGGGAAATAGTGATCGGGGGAGAGGGTCGCGGCGACGATGAAATCGATCGAGGAAGGCTCGATCTTCGCGTCGGCGATGGCCCGCCGGGCCGCCTCGACGGCCAGGTCGGACGTGCCCACCCTCCCGTCGATGTGATGCCGTTCGACGATGCCGCTCCGCTCGCGGATCCATTCGTCGGATGTGTCCATGAGCTTTTCGAGGTCTTTGTTGGTGACGATTCGGGGCGGGACGTAGTGGCCGGTTCCGGTGATGATCGTTCGCGTATTCATGGGCATTTTCATTATAGAGGAAGCTTCCAAAAAAATAAAGAACAGGACTCGCCGGACGGGGTCAAAGCAGACCTTTCCAGAGATACCAGGCGATCGTCTCTCCCAGGCCTTCTTCAAGGGAAAAGCGGCTTTCGAAGCCTAGCCCCTGGCGGGCCTTGCCGACGTCGGCCACCCAACCGGCCGGCTTCATCTGCTTGAACTTGCTCACGTTGAGGGCGCTCGCCCCTCCGCCCAGGCGGCCTATACCCTCCGAGGCGGCCGAAGCCAGGTAGGCCGTCCAGAGGGGAAAGCGGACCCGGACAAGCTTCTTCCCCAGCAGGCCGGCCACAGTCCGGCCGATGTCCTCCCAGGTATAGATCCTGGGATCGGCGATATTGAAAACCTCTCCGTTCGGGGCCTCGGGCTTCGCCGCCAGCAGGATCGCCCGGACGGCGTCCCGGACAAAGAGGAGGCTCACGGATTTTTGACCCGGGCCGACGAGAGGCAGGATGCCGCGCTTCATCCAGCGAAAATACTCGAGGAAATCTTCGTCGCGGGGGCCGTAAACGGCCGCGGCCCTGAGGGTGACCACGGGGAACCTGTCTTTGTACCTGAGGACCTCCGCTTCGGCCATGAGCTTGCTTTCTCCATAGGGGGAGACAGGGCACGGCGGGTCCCCTTCGTAGACCGGCCGCCGCGGCGCCGAGGGTCCTCCGGCGGCGATGCTGCCCAGGTAGACGAAACGTGGGGAGCAGGATTGACTCTTGAGGGCCCGAAGGAGATTTGCCGTCCCCTCCCTATTTACGGTATAATATTCTTTCGATTTGAGAGTTTTGGTTAACCCGGCCAGGTGGAAAACACAGTCGAGCCCGGCGGGCAAGGCCGGCAAATTATGCAGGTCGCCGGTGAGCAAGCGGACGCGTTCGATCCCTTCGAGCCAGCGCAGCTTCGACGCGCTGCGGACGAGGGCATAGACCTCCGACTCGGGTTCTTCGACGAGCCGCTCGACAAGGTGGCTTCCCACGAAGCCGGTTCCGCCGGTGACCAGGACCCGCATGACTTGGATTGTATGAGATTCGGCCGCGGGGGTCAACGAGGCCACCGGGCTTTTCTCGGAGCCAAAGGAGACAAGCGTGGATATTTTCGACAAGTGCCTGGCCTTTACCCGGGCGGACGAACTCAAGTCGGCTGACCTCTATCCCTATTTCACCCCCATCCAGGAGGCCGTCGGGAATCGGATCACGGTCAACGGCCGTCACATGATCATGGCCGGATCGAACAACTACCTCGGCCTGGCCGACCATCCGATGGCCAAGACCGCCGCCCGGGAGGCGGTCGGCCGTTACGGTGTCGGGACCTGCGGCTCCCGGTTTCTGACCGGCACGATCGATCTGCATGAAAAGCTCGAGGAGCGGCTGGCGAAGTTCATGAACCGCGAGGCCGCTCTGACCTTCAGCACGGGCTACCAGACGAATCTGGGCATCATTTCCGCGATCGCGGGCAAGGGCGACCACATCCTCATCGACCGCATGGTCCATGCCAGCATCATCGACGCCTGCCGGCTGTCTTTCGCTACGGTCCACAAATACAAGCACAACAGCATGAAGGACCTCGAGCGGATCCTGGCTTCCCTGGATCCCGGCGCGGGCAAGATCATCGTCGTTGACGGCGTCTTCAGCATGGAAGGCGACATCGCCGACCTGCCGGGCATCGTCCCCCTAGCCCGAGAAGCCGGCGCCCGCATCCTCGTGGACGACGCCCATGGCATCGGCGTCCTCGGCGCGAACGGCCGCGGCACGGCCGAGCACTTCGGCCTCGAAAAGGACATCGACCTGGTCATGGGCACGTTCAGCAAGACCTTCGCTTCGATCGGCGGGTTCGTTGTCGGCGACGCGAAGATCATATCCTTCATCAAGCACCACGCCCGGTCGCTGATCTTCAGCGCCGCGGCGACGCCCGGCTCCGTCGCCTCCGTCCTGGCCATCCTGGACATGCTCGAGACCCAGCCCGAACTGCGGACCCGTCTCGGGGCCGTTACGGAGAGGATGCGGACGGGCTTCCAGGCCATGGGCTACGACACCGGGCGATCCCGGACACCGATCATCCCGGTCCTCGTCCACGACGACGAGAAGTGCTTCATGCTTTGGCGGCTCTTAAGGGAGGAGGGGATCTTTACGACGCCCGTCGTCTCTCCCGCCGTCCCGCACGGCCATGCCCTCATCCGGACGAGCTACGGGGCCGGCCACACCGACGAAGAGATGGATGCGATCCTGGCGGCCTTCGAGAAATGCGGCAAAGCCCTGGAAATCATTTGATCCGCCGTTCCTGCGTTGTCGCCCTGGCCTTCCTCGCCCTCGGCCTGGTGGCGAGCGCCGCCACGCTGACCCTTCCTCTCTCCCAGGTCAAACCGGGCATGAAGGGCCGTGGGAAAAGCGTCTTCCAGGGCGCGGCGATCGAGGAGTTTGACGTCGAGATCCTCGGCGTCCTGGCCAATATCCAGCCCAATCGGAATGTCATCCTGGCCCGCCTCCGCGGCCGCGGACTCGAAACGACCGGTATCATCGCCGGCATGAGCGGCAGCCCTGTTTATATCGACGGCAAGCTCATCGGCGCCGTGGCCTACGGGTTCAGCTTTTCCAAGGAGGCCATAGCCGGGATCACGCCGATCGATGAGATGCTGGCCATCGATAGGGCTCCCATCGATATCAAGACGGGCGGCGCCAGTGCCTTCCCCATCCGCGATGATATCAGCCAGGAAGAGCTCTCGGGGGCGTTCCTGAAGTCGCTCGAAGCCAGGCCCCAGGCCCAGCCGGCCGGGCTGACCATCGCCCCTCTCGAGATTCCGCTCATGTTCAGCGGGTTCTCCACCGGGGCCTTCGAGAGGGCGAGGTCGTTTTTCGCCCCCCTGGGGTTCCGGGCCGTCAGGGCCGGGACGGGCGGCCAGTCGCGGCCGGGCCAGCCCCCGGCCGGGCCCTCACTCCGGGAAGGGGACGCGGTGGGCGTCCAGCTCCTGGGCGGCGACCTCGACATTTCCGCCGTCGGGACGGCGACCTATGTGGACGGCGCCAAGGTCCTGGCCTTCGGCCATCCTCTCTATAATCTGGGGGCCGTGGATTACGCCATGACCAGGGCCAACGTCATCACCGTCATGCCCAGCCTGGAGAGCTCTTTCAAGCTGGCGACGACGGGCCCGGTCATCGGCCGTTTCTCCCAGGACAGGACGTCGGGGGCAGCCGGCGAGGTCGGCGTCATGCCGCGCCTCATCCCCCTGAACATCAGCCTCCAGTCCGGCCCCACGGTCCGGAAGGACTACAAGCTCAAGCTCGTCAACGACAAGTTCCTGACCCCGGCCCTGGTCAACCTGGCGGTATCGACCCTGATCACAAGCGAGGAGCGGAGCCTCGGCGACCTCGCCCTCGATTTCGATGCCGACATTTTCCTCGACAAGGGCGGGATGAGCGTCCACTTGGAAGATCTCTTTTCCGGTAGCTACGATAGTTCCCCGGTGAGCCTCTCCGGGCTCGTGGCCGCCGCCGTGCATTTCCTGATGAACAACGAATTCAAGGACGTCGGGATCTTTCGACTCGACCTCAACGTCCGGGTCCTCGAGGAAAGCCGTCTCTGCGCGCTCGAGAAGGTCCTCCTCGACAAATATGAGGTGTCTCCCGGGGAGCCGATCAAGCTCAAGGTCTTCTATAGGACACAGAAGGACGAGAGCCTGATGGAGGAGGTCACGGTCCAGACCCCGGCTCTCCCGGCGGGGACCGAATTCCAGATCATTGTCGGCGACGCCGCGTCGATGCAGCAGGTCGAACGGGCCCAGTACAAGATCCAGGATTTCGTGCCGCGCAGCCTCAGCCAGCTCGTCCGGATCCTGAGCAACCTCCGTAAGAACAACCGCATCTATTTTAAGATCATCGCCTCCAAGCCGGGGCTGTTCCTGAAAGGCGAGGAGATGCCGAATCTGCCGCCGACAATGAAGTCGATGTTCGCCTCGCCGCGGGCCGCGGCCTCCTCTCCGACGGAGATCACCCGCTCGACGTTGAGCGAATACCAACTGCCCGTCCCCTATGTCTTCAAGGGCGGGGCGACGATCCCCGTCAAAATCCGAAAGTAGGAGTCCGGAACCATGCGCAAACCGCCCCTCTTTGGAATCCTGGGACTGGCCCTCCTAACGACCTCCCTCCAGGCCGTCGTTCCCCAGAAATGGGAGCTTCGAACGCGGGAGGATTACCTGAGAGGCAAGTTCGACGGGATATCGGTTTCCTACGACGGGATGCTGGCCCTGGCGCCCAAGGAAGAGAAGATCAGCGCCCCCCAGGAGGAGTTCTACTTGTCCGTGCTGGCGATGCCGGACGGGGCGACCTTTCTCGGGACGGGCCACGGCGGCAAGGTCTACCGGATCGGGCCGGACGGGAAGTCCGAGGTCTGGTTCCAGGCGCCGGAGATGGACGTGACCTGTCTCGCCCTGGACAAGAAAGGCGTCCTCTACGCTGCGACCTCGCCGAACGGCCGGATCTACAAGATAGCGGGGAGCGGCAAAGGGGAGGAGTTCTTCAATCCGGCTGAAAAATACATCTGGGACCTCCTGTTCCTGGCCTCGGGCGAACTCTGGGCGGCCGTCGGAGAGAACGGCGGGATCTACCGGGTCTCGCCGCTCGGCGAAGGCCGGATGTTCTTCAAGGCCGCCGAAAACCACATCTTGTGCCTTGAGAAAACAGCGCGGGAGGACGTCATAGCGGGAAGTGGAGGCAACGGCGTGGTCTACAGGATCACGCCGGAGGGCAGGGCCTCGGTCCTGTTCGAGACCCCGTATGAAGAGGTCCGTAGCCTAGCCCTGGACCGGGAAGGCCTGATCTACGCGGCCGCCTCGGGCACGCCGACGAGGTCGCGGCAGGAGGCCAGCTCCGTCGCGCCTGTCCGGCTCGACGCCGCGGTTTCCATCACGGTCAGCGCTACGGGCGGCGACGCCCGAACGGCCTCCGACGCGGCGCTCGGAGCGAAGGACGGCGGAGCCCTCTACCGGCTCACCGGAGACGGATTGGCCAAGCGCCTGTGGAGCTCCGACGACGAGATGATCTACACGCTCCTTTGGAGGGAGGACGAGAAAAAAGTCCTCTTCGGCACCGGGGGCAAGGGCCGGATCTACTCCGTCGACAAAGAGGAGAGGGTGGCCCTCCTCCTCCAGCAGAGCTCCGAGCAGGTCTATCAGCTCGCGCCTCTCGATTCCAAGGTCTGCGTCCTGTCGAACAACCCCTGCTATTTCGGGCGCCTGCTCTCGGAGCAGAGGTTCGCGGGGGAATACACGGGTCCGGTCTTTGACGCGCGGACACTGGCCTCTTGGGGGCATATCATCTGGGACGCCGCCGTCGCCGCCGGCTCGTCCGTCCAGCTCCAGACGCGAAGCGGCAACACCAATGAACCGAACGCGATGTGGAGCGATTGGTCGCCGCCCTACGGCAAGACCGAAGAGCAGATCCTCAGCCCCAAAGCCCGCTTCCTCCAGGCCAAGGTGATCCTGCGGGTCCAGGCCGGGAAGGCTTCGCCCGTCCTCGACCGGGTGACCGTATTCTACCTGCAGTCGAACATCGCCCCGTCGATCGCCCGGCTGGAATTCCTCCGGCCCAACGAGGTTTACCTCAAACTTCCCGAGCAGGATGATGTCATCCTCGGCGTCGAGAGGAACCTCCCCGAATCCCCGGCGAAAAAAGACGAGCTGCGGATCGGCATGCCGTCCCGGAAAGCCGAGCGCAAGGGTTTCCAGACCGTCGTCTGGGACGCGTCCGACGAGAACGGGGACACCCTCCGCTACGGCCTGGCCATGAAGAAGGACGGCGAGTCCGAATGGCGCGTCCTCGAGGAAGGCTTGACGGAGACGATCTACGCCTTCGACACCCCGTCCTTCCCCGATGGGACCTACCTTCTCAGGCTCACGGCCTCCGACGCGCCGTCCAATCCCCTGGGGCTTGAGCTCCAGTCCGAGAGGACGAGCCCGCCCCTCGTCATCGACAACTCCCTGCCCACCGTCAAGAACTTCGCGGCGGTGCGGAACGGAACGGCGCTCGACATCTCCTTTCAGGCGGAGGACGCCTACTCCTATATCGAAGAGGCCAAGGTGCTCGTCCGGCCCGGCGAATGGCGCGTCGTCTTCCCCGTCGACGGGATGGCCGATTCGCGAAGCGAGTCGTTCAAGTTCTTGGTGAAGCTCCCGCCCGGGTCGGAGAACCAGGTCACGGTACGGGTCCGGGACAGCTACGGGAACGTCGGGGTCTTCCGGCAGAATTTCTGAGCCGGGCTATTTCGCCTTCGCCCGCTCGAGGTAGGTGTCGTCCCGCGTGTCGACGCGGATGACGTCCCCTTCTTTGATGAACTCCGGGACTTGGACGACCGCGCCCGTCTCGAGGACGGCGGGTTTGTAGAGGGACGTCTTGGTCGCGCCCTGGAGCCGCGGCTCGGTGTTGACGACCTTGAGATCCATGGACTTGGGCAGGTTGACGCCCACCGGATTGCCCGCGAATAACTCGACCTCGATGACCGTGTTCGGCTTGAGGTACTTGACGGCGTCGCCGATGACCTCGAGGGTCAATGTGACCTGCTCGTAGTTCTCGAGATTCATGAAGTAGTACTCGTCGCCCTGCTGGTAGAGGAACTCCATCTCGACCTCGTCGAGATGGGCCTGCTCGAGCCGTTCTTCGGAGCGGAAGCGGTGCTCGATCTGGGAGCCGACCTGGATGTTGCGCAGCTTCGTCTGGACCATGGCCTTCCATCGTCCGGGCGTGATGAGCTGCATTTCCATGACCCGGAAGAGGGTCCCGTTCATGACGATGATCATACCTTTGCGGATCTGTGTCGCGTCGATCATGAAGTCCTCCAGGGAATGGGGCGCCGAAGCGTTCTTCAAGCGGCTTATTTTACCACAGACGCGCAATCGATGCATGGAGACTCGGGGGAAGTCCTCAAACCTAAGAATTATTTACAAAGCAATGCAAAACGTATAAACTCGGGGCCTTATAGAGAATAAGGGATGCTATTTGGTTCAAGGGCAATGCTGGACATTGTCAGGTGCGCAGGTAATAATAAATTTGGGAGTATGGCATTAAAGCAGCCGATCTAGGTACATGAAAAAATTAGCACTGCACTGGAAGATTCTTATAGGGATGATTTCGGGGGTCGCTTTTGCGTTAATCCTCTCTAATTTTAGTTGGGGTTCGGGGTTTATAGGCAATTGGATAAAACCTTTTGGAACCATATTTATTAATATGCTGAAGCTGATTGCCGTGCCTTTAATTTTGGCTTCATTAATTAAAGGCGTATCTAATCTGAAAGACATTTCCCAACTTTCAAAAATGGGAGGGAAGACAATTGCAGCTTATGTGGCCACCACGGTTACGGCCATTTGTATTGGTTTAACGGTCGTCAATGTTATTCAGCCGGGAAGTACGATTACAGAAGAAACAAGGAACGGCCTTATAGAAGGCTACAGCCAGGATGCCAGTATTAGAATTGCCGATGCCGAAAGTCAAAAAAAAGCCGGTCCGTTGCAGGCCCTTGTAGATTTGGTTCCTGAAAATATTATTGGCGCAGCTTCCGAAAATAAAAATATGCTTCAGGTGATCTTCTTTGCGTTATTTTTTGGCATTGGTTTGATATTACTTCCGGGGAAAGTCTCTAAGCCGGTAAAAGATTTCTTTGATGGCCTAAACGAGGCTATTCTAAAGATGATTGATCTCATGATGTTGGCAGCTCCCTATGGTGTTTTTGCTTTGTTGGCTGCTTTGGTTGTGGAATCTCCCAGTGCCGATTTATTCGCGGCATTAGCAATGTATGGAGTTTCTGTGCTTATTGGATTGGCTTTGATGATAGGTGTTCACATTTCGATTGTTTGGATATTTACAAAAAAATCACCGAGCTTCTTTTTAAGGGGTATCGCTCCGGCACAATTACTCGCATTCTCTACAAGCTCCAGCGCGGCAACATTGCCGTTAACAATGGAACGCGTGGAAGAGCATTTAGGTGTGAAAAAAGAAGTAGCCAGTTTTGTGCTTCCCCTTGGCGCTACCATCAACATGGACGGAACGAGTTTGTACCAAGCCGTGGCTGCCGTTTTTATTGCACAAGCTTTTGGGATGGAATTATCAATAGGAACGCAACTTGGAATTATCGTTACGGCAACCTTAGCTTCCATTGGTTCAGCAGCGGTTCCCGGAGCGGGAATGGTGATGCTGGTAATTGTTTTAAATCAAGCAGGAATACCGGAAGCCGGTTTGGCGTTGATTTTTGCTATGGACAGACCTTTGGATATGTGCCGTACCGTTGTTAACGTTACGGGTGATGCCATGGTATCGATGTTTGTGGCAAAATCGGTAGGCAAGCTCGGCGACCCACATGTAAAAGAGTGGGATGATAATTATAAGCCATAAATCCGTAGTGCGTATTCCGAGCGATCCCGGCCAGTCATTCCGACGGAAGCCGGCCACCTGT
>CAZZCH010000082.1:12861-14983 GCA_964652895.1 uncultured Eubacteriales bacterium | reverse complement strand
CGAGTTCCCATCCGGGTCGAACCAGGCCCCCTTGAGGGTCTCGTTTTCGAGGGTCAGATCGATCTTGATCAACGAGGATTCCATGCCCTCGGCCAAGTCGAACTCGAAGGTGAGCTTGTTGTCTTTGAAGACGATGTTCTTGAGCGGCGATTCGGGGATCATGCCGGTCATGTCGAAAAGCTTACCCGTAAATCCGGCTTGGCCCTTTTCTATAACGACGGTGAAATCCACGCGGCTGCCGTCGCCGACGATGGCATAGCCGACCCACGTGCCGATGACGTCGGGCTTCTTCTGGGCGAATACGCCGCCGCTCAGGACGAGCAGGGCCATCATAGCAACAGCCGGGATGAGCAATGTCTTTTTCATATTCAGGCTCCTTTCCGAGATTTCAATCGATATAAACTGCAAATTTCGTGCCAGCGGGCCGGGCCTAACTCGTCTTGGAAAGGCCCGTTTCCGACCGCAGGACTGTAAAAAAACGTACATCGACTTCCCACCATGGAATAGACGCAATCCCCCGCCATTTGGTTCCGGGGCACGGGCCCTGACTTTGTTTCTTCTCCGGGGATCGGGGATGCGACTCGGGGGAAGACCCCCAGGCCGGTGTTCCGACGGCTTGACGACCGGTGACGGCTCGGCTAGATTAGTGAAGCCGGAGGGACCTTCCATGAGCCGAAAGCCGCAGGACCGACGAACGTTCATCCGAACGCTGGCCGGAGGAGCCGTCGCCTTGGGATCCTCTCTGGCCAGGCTCTCCGGCGGAGGCCGGACGGCCCCGGCACGGCTCGAGAAGAATGGTATGTCCTACCGCCGGCTCGGCCGGACCGACCTCCAGGTCTCCGAGATCTCGCTCGGCAGCAGTCCCCTGCCCGACCCCAACCTCCTCCGGGCCCTCATCGACCGCGGCGTCAATTACATCGACACGTCCCACAACTACGACAACGGAAACAGCGAACGCCAGATCGGCCGCCTCCTCAAGGATGTCGGCCGCGACAAGGTCCACGTCAGCACTAAATTCCACGTCACGGACAGGGACACCGCCGCCTCCATCGTCGCTTCGGTCCACGGCAGCCTGCGCCGCCTGGCGACGGAGACGATCGACGTCCTCTGCATCCATGGCGCGGAATCGGCCGGCGTCCTCGTCGACGAGCGCGTCCTGGCCGCCTATGAACAGCTCAAAAAGGAAGGCGGCTATCGGTTCAGGGGGCTGTCCTGCCACGTCAATCACGATGAAGTCGTCCGGAAGGCCGTCGACTGCGGACTCTACGACATGGTCCAGGTCGGCTACAACGTCTTCGACATCCAGGAGACGTCCGGCGAGGTCGAGACCTACCCCGACTATCTCGGGGCGAGCGGCCTCCGGGGGCTCCTCGCGCTCGCTCATTCCCGCGACGTGGGCATCATCGCCATGAAGACGCTCAAGGTCGGAGGCCGACGCCAGGACTTGGAGAAATACCGGACCGGGTCGTCGTCCATCTTCCAGGCCATGTTGAAATGGGTCCTCGAGGACTCCCGGGTCGCCTCGGCCGTGACCGAGATCCTCAACGAGCGGCAGATGGAGGAGGATCTCGGCGCCGCCGGGACGCGCCTGACCGGGGCCGAAAAGAGGACCCTGGCCCGCTTCGTCCGGGAAAGAGGAAAGGATTACTGCCATGGCTGCGCCCGCTGCCAGCACGCCTGCCCTTCGGGAGTGGCCACGACGGCGATCCTCCACGCGCTCGCCTACGAGGAAAGCTACGGAAAGAGCGGGAGGGCCCGGGAGGCCTACGCGGCGCTCGGCCCCAAGGAGACCGCCTCGGCCTGCCGCGATTGCGGCACATGCGAAAAGGCGTGCCCCTACGGCGTCGCCGTCCGATCCAGGATCCGGGAAGCCGCGCGGCTCCTCAACACGCGGGCTTTTTTTTGATCCTGTAGAGGACCTCGCCCAGGCACATGGATTCGCTGACAGCCGCGATATAGAAGCCCGGCATGTACTGAACCCTTTGCCCGAGCTTGCGGTCGGGGAGACATTCCAGAAGGGCCTTGGCTTCCCAATCCACCCCCGCGGTATTGAGCAGGATGGGCTCCCCGCCGTGGATGATCGCCGCCAAGGCGTCTTTCAAACTCATGAACGTGTCCATGT
>CAZZCH010000082.1:7439-12761 GCA_964652895.1 uncultured Eubacteriales bacterium | reverse complement strand
CGGCTCATTCATACCTCAAGCTGTCGACGGGGTTGGACAAGGCGGATCTCATGGCCTTCGTGCTCACCGTCGCCAGGGCCGTCAGGAATGACAGGGCGGCGGCCAGGATGAACGTCCACGCGCCCGGACCCGTCCTGTAGGCGAAGGCCTGGAGCCAGCGGGTCATGAGGAGGTAGGCGACGGGGGCCGCAAGGATATTCGCGGCCAGGACGAGGGCCGCGAATTCCCGCGAGAGGAGGACGACGATCGATTCGGCCGAGGCCCCGAGGACCTTGCGGATGCCGATCTCGCGGGTTCTCTGGGCCGCGCTGAAAGAGGCCAGCCCGAAAAGGCCCAATCCGGCAATGAGGATGCTGAAGGCCGTCGCGTAGCCGAAGACCCGACCCGTCCGCCGGTCCTCCCGGTAGAGCCGGTCGATGTCCTCGTCCAGAAAGGAGAACTCGAAAGGACGCCCGGGAAAGATCTGCTTCCAGCCCGCGGCCAGGAAATCGAGCCCGATCCGGACCTGGCCCGGGGCGAGCCGGACAGCGACATGGGTGAATTGAGCCTTCCTGATCTTGAGGACGAGAGGTTCGATCTTTTCGTGAAGGGAGCGGAAGTGGAAATCCCGGACGACGCCGACGACCTCTCCCGGCTCGAACTCCGCCCTCATCAGATCGCGGTTGGAGAGTTGGATCTTCTTCCCGACCGGCTCCGCCCAACCGAACGACCGGGCCGCGGTCTCGTTGATGATATAGGCGAGCTTGTCATCCGATCCGAACCCGGGGGAAAAATCGCGGCCCGAGAGAAGCTCGATCTTATAGGTCGAGAGGAAATCGAAATCCACGAAACAGATCGGATAGCTGGCCTCCTCACCTCCCGGCGCTCCTTCATAGAGGACGGCGTGGCGGCGGCGGATACGCGAAGGAATGCCCTCGGATCCCGAAACGCCCAGGACCGCCGGACTGCGGAGAAAGGCCGTTTTGAGGGCATCGTAGCCAGCCATGGTCTCGGCGTCCTTGACCGGCAGGATCACGACCTGATCCCGGTCGAACCCCAGGTCTTTGGACTGGATGAAATGGAGTTGGGTCGCCACCACGGCAGCCCCGATCATGAGGATGATCGAAGCGGCATATTGGAGGACGACCAGGAATCGCCGGACGAAGGCCCCCCGGGAGCCGAGGGAGAACTTCCCTTTGAGGACCTCGACCGGCCGGAACCCGGAGAGCACGAAAGCCGGGAAAAGACCGGAGAGAAGTCCGGTGAGAACGGTCAGCAGAGCCGCTCCGGCGAAAAGACGGCCGTTGCCCTTGAAATTCATGGTCAGGGAAGCGTCGAGCACGCCGTTGAAGAGAGGCAGGAGCGCCTGGGCCAGGGCCAGGGCGACGGGCAGGGCCAGGAGAGCGAACAGCACAGCCTCGGCCAGGAACTGGCGGATGAGCGCGCCGCGCCCGGCGCCGGACACTTTTTTGAGACCGATCTCCCGGGCCCGGCCGACGGACCGGGCCGTGGTCAGGTTGACGAAGTTGATGACGGCCACGGCCAGGACGATGAACGCCAGAAGCCCGAAAAGCCGGACCGTCCCGAGGTCGCCGCCGGGCTCGATCTCGTCGGAAAAGTGCGAGCGGAGATGGATCGCCGTCAAGGGCTGGAGGCGCAAGGAGACGTTTCGGGAACGATCTCCGAGATGCCCGGCCAGGAAGGCGGGAAACTTGGATTCGAGTCCGGACGGGGACGCTCCTCGGGCCAGAAGGAGATAGACGTAGGAGTTGTTCCTTTCCGCGAAACCGGACCAGAAGAGCGTATCCCCGGCGGAGAAGGGAGCGATAAGATCGCAGTGGACGTGGGAGTTCGGCGGCATGTCCCTGAAGACGCCGGTGACCTTCATGTCGGCCTGGCCGAGGTTCTTGACCGCGAGGACCTTCCCCATCGGGTTCTCCCGGCCGAAGTACTTCACGGCCATGGATTCGCTGATGACGAGGTCGGAGGTTCCGGCCAGGGCCGTCCCGGGATCGCCCCGAACGAAATCGAAGGAGAGGACGTCGAAGATCGACGGGTCGGCGAGAAAGAACCGCTCCTCGAAGAACGATTTCTCGTTCCCGGCGACGAGCGCCTTCTCTTTCCACGAATACGTGAACAGGCGGGCCGTCTTTTCGACCTCGGGGAACTGCCCGTCGAGCGACAGGTCCCCGGAAATGGCGGCCGATTCACCCGCCCGGTCGCCGCTCCAGGCCGAAGTGACCCGGTAGACCCGGCCGGCGTTTACATTGTACTTGTCGTAGCTCGTCTCGAAGGTGATGAAGAGGAGCATAAGGAAGGCGCAGGTCAGGGCAAGGGCCAGCCCGGCGATACTGATCATCGTGTATCCCCGGTGCTTGGACATCGTCCGGAACACGAGCTTCAGGTGGGCACGGAACATCTCATCTCCTTCCCGACAAGTTCTATTTGCAAAGGGCATGCCATGTCAGGGAACGCCCAGCATCCTGGGGAAGAGAAAGAACGAGAGGAGAGTGTCCGTTACCGGGGCAGAGACTGTCCGGTAACGGACAGCTGCCCGAAGACAGCAGCCAAGGGCTCCGGCTCACATCTGCCAGGCGTAGCCGATCTTCAGGAAGAAGGTCCGGTCGGTCCTGGTGATGCCGACGCGGCCCGATCCCAGCCAGCTATCGAAGACGCCGCCCATCCCGTTGTCCGCGTAGCCGAGGAAAAGGACCGTCCGCGGGTTGAGCTTGTAGGAGAACAGGAACTGAGTGAAGAGCCCTTTGGCCCGCGAATCCACGGGAAAAGCATACATGACCGGGTTTTGCTGAAGATCGCTGTACTGGACGACGGCCCGGACGAAGGACCGGACGCTGAAGTTCCAGACGATCTTCGTCTGGATCAGGTTGGCCGTGTAGATCGTGTCGCCGCCTTCGGAGAGCCGCTCATAGCTTTGAGAGAGGATGAGATTGAGATGACGGAAAAGGCTGAAGGAGGCGTTCGGCCCGACGGCGAAGACGTCGGCCAGCCGCGAGTTCGCGTAATCGATGGCCTGACCGGCCAACCCCTGGACGCCGATCTCCGACCCGCTGAAGGGACGGAAGCGGAAATCGACCGTTCCGTAGGCCGTATCGAAATACCGGTCGTTGTAGAAAGTCCTGATGAAATTCCAGTGTGCGTTGGCCTGGGTTTCGAGGTTCCCTTGGTACCTCAGCCCCAAGGTCAGCCCGCGGTCGGTCAGCGTGCCGCCGTGGTCGTAGTCGACATAGCCCGCAACGCCAATGCGGATGGCGTTGAACCAGCTCTTCGGTTTGCCCCAGATCTGACGAAAAACCATGGCCTGGCCCCCCCGGATGTCGACGCGGGGCACGAACCCGTAGTCCGAGCGGAAGCCCGGCGACAGGTCCTCGTAAAGGGCTTGGACGATCCAGTTCCGGGAGAAGTGCTGGAACTGAAGGTTGACCGCGTTGCCGCCGAACCGAGCTTCGTTCTGACCGTAATCGACGGCGACCGTCGCCGGGTAGTCGGTCTCCGAATGGAGGAACTGGAAGATGATCGAGTTCTTCTGGTCGAGACGAATGAAGCCGTCAGCCCCGGCCACATGGTTGTAGTAATCGCTTCCGGCACGGCCGGTATAGAGAACGCCCAGGGTCGACATCCGGCCAACGTCCTGACGGAGCCGGAAAACGCCGCCGTAGGCGTCCTGGCTGAGAGAGGCTTGGCTCGAGCCCTGGTTGGAGGGAAAAATGAGGTTGGTGATCTCATCTTGGGCGCCGAAGAAGCCCATGGCCGTGCGCCCGGACTTTCCGGTCAATTTCGTCCCCCAGACCGGGTCGGCCACGGTCCGGGTGAAGACGGCCTGGATCGGGGTCAGGAACAGATCAGCGCCCTCGAGGAAAAAAGGCCGCTTCTCGGGATAGAACAGGGCGAAGCGGCGGTTGATCTCGAGCTGGGCCACGTCCGCTTCGACCTGCGAAAAATCGGGATTGGCCGTGGCGTTGAGGATGAGGTTCGGCGTGATGCCCCATTTAGCGGTCAGACCGGCTTCAGCGGCCGCTTTTCCGCGCTCGAGCGATCCCTCCGGGTATTCGGCCATGTCCATGGCATCGGTTCGGCTGGCCGTGAAGGTCGGGTTGAGTTCGATGTTCTTCCCGGGGATGATCCCCTCGAAACCGGTCAACTTGTTGAATTGGCAGAGGATGCAGTTGACGTTCCGGGAGCGCATGTGGGAGGTCATGCGGTGTCGCGTGTCACGCGGCCAGGACCGTTCGGCTTCGAAGCCCCACGTTTGGGGTCCTTCTGACCTGCGGAAGCGGAGCTGGCCGAGCGGGATGGCCACTTCGACGGCGTACCCCCAGTTCGTGATCTTCGCGGCCGCGCTCCAGATGGCGTCCCAGGAGAAGTCCTCGTAGCCCTCGAGCTCGCTGAAATTGGCGTCGGCCTGGACGCCCACCGGATTGACCCGGAACTGGAAGGCGCGGCGTTCGTCGTTGAAGGCGTCGACCATGAAGCTGATGTGATCGTCCAGGATCAGGGTGTCCGTGTCGTCGCGGTCCATGAGATGGGCCCGGATCTTTTTCGGCTCGGGATCGAAACAGCGGAAGCCGATATACAGGTTGTGGATGTCATAGGTGACGAGGCACTCGGTCTTGACCGGGGCCGGGATATTTTCCCCCGGCTGCCATTCAAAAGGCAGGGGGATCACCGGGGCCTCGGCCCAGGCCTCTTCGTCGAGGACGCCGTTCACCTCGATCTTCGAAGGGGCTTGGATCACCTGGAATCGGGTGGATTCGACGCGTTCCGGCTTAGCCGGAGCCTGTGAGGATGAGGCGAAGCCGGCCATGGTCGCACAAAGGATGGCGGCGGACAGAACGAGGGCAGGGCGTCGGAAAGGATTCATCTCGACTCCTTCAAGTTCCTTTTTCATGAATACGCAAGCACGAAGAGAAATGTTCCCATAAACACATTACACCATACGTGTAAAGGAGACGACAATGGGGTAAAGTAACTTTGCCGGATCGGGGCCCTAAACGGAACGGGCGGACCGGGCGAATTCTGAAGTGAGCGGAGCCCGGGGGTGAAGAACGGCCGGGAATGGCGGAGGTGACGTCATGAAACGCTGCGGGCGGAGAGCGGTGCTGATGTGGGCTCTATCCTGGCTGGCCGCCTGCGCGCCGATGAAAAGGGCGGTCGAGCCGACAACGTCACTTCCGGCGGTCGATTGGGCCGCAAAGATCAACCAGGCCGATTCCCTTTTCGCGAAAGGCCACTACACCGCCATCAAGGACGCCCTGCGCATTTATAAGGACGCCCTCGAGGTACCCGCTTGGAGAGCCGCCGTCGCCGAAGAGTACGTCCGCTCGG
>CAZZCH010000082.1:0-7339 GCA_964652895.1 uncultured Eubacteriales bacterium | reverse complement strand
CATCGCCTACAGGCAGGGGCGGCTCGACGACGCCGAAAAGGACCTCCGGGCATCCCTCGATATCGAACCGTCCGGCAGCGACGCGGCCTACTATCTGGGACGGCTCTACGCCGACCGCAAGGAATGGCTGAACTCGGGCGTCTATTTCGCCGGGGCCGCGTTCTCGCTCGAAGAAAAGGAGCGGGGGATGGGGAAGAAGATCGAGGAGATCGAGGCCTCGGAGATGACGGCGGAGCGCAAAGCCAGACTCGTCGTGAAGAAACGGGTTCAGATCCTCTCCGTCCAGGCGACCAAGGCGACCTGCCAGTACAACGGCGCCGCCGGGTTTCACAACGCCGGGGTCTTCGAACGGGCCCTCGACCTGGCCCGTCTCGCCGCCGCCCACCCCGCCTTCGCCGACAAGGCCGCTGAGCTCATCAAGCTGATCCGGGACCGCTGAAATCCGGCCCGGCGCCGGTGATGAAGCGGTCCCGCCGTTTTTCCGTTCCGCTTGAGACGAAAAAGTGTATAATAGCGACTCCAATTAAGGATGTCCTTATGCACGATTATGCTGTGACCACCCTCGGACGCCTCTTCCTCAACGCCTGCCGGACCCACCGGAAGCCCGACAGGATGATGGTCAAGAAGGACGGCGCCTGGAAGGCCATCTCGACGGCGGAGTTCGAAACCACCGTCCGGTGCCTCTCGCTGGGTTTCCAAGCCCTCGGCCTGAAGCCGGGCGACAGGGTCGCTCTCCTCTCGGAGAACCGGCCCGAATGGGTCATGGCCGACTTCGCTACGCTCACGGCCGGCGGCGTCACCGTCCCCATCTACACCTCCCTCCTCCCCGATCAGATCCGCTACATCATCGACGATGCCGGCGCGACGATCGTCGTCTGCTCGGATCGGGACCTCCTGCGGAAGGTCGAGGCCGTACGGGGCGCGCTCCCCTCGGTCGAACACATCGTCCTCCTCGAAGGCGAAGGGCCGGAGGGCGCGCTCTCCTTCGCCGACGTCCTGGACAAGGGCAAGCGGCTCGACGAGACATCGCCCGGCGCGTTCGAACGGTCGGCCGAAGCGGCCCGGCCCGGGGACCTGGCCTCCATCATCTACACCTCGGGGACGACCGGCCTGCCCAAGGGCGTGATGCTGAGCCACGCTAATTTCGTCAGCAACATCGACTCTCTCAGAGCCGTCATCGACTTCCGCGCGGACGATACCATCCTGTCCTTCCTGCCCCTGTCCCACGTCCTCGAAAGGACGGCCATGTTCCTATTCGTCCACAGCGGCTCGGCCATCGCCTACGCCGAGAGCATCGAGGCCGTGGCGGCCAACATGGTCGAGGTCCGGCCGACCATCGTCGTCAGCGTGCCCCGGCTCTTCGAAAAGATCTACGCCCGGGTCATGGACCAGATCCTGGCCGGCTCCCGCCTGAAGCGGGCGATCTTCGTCTGGGCCCTGGCCACGGGCAAGAAGTACGCCGCCAGGGTCATCGCCCACGAGCCCGTCCCTAAACACCTAGCCCTGAAACGCGGCCTGGCCGAGAAGCTTGTCTATTCGAAGATCACTTCCAAGACGGGAGGGCGGATGCGGTTCTTCGTCTGCGGCGGGGCCCCGCTGTCGAAGGACATCGCCGAGTTCTTCTACGCCATGGGCCTCATCGTCCTGCCCGGATACGGCCTGACCGAGACGTCGCCCGTCCTCACAGCGAATACCCTCAACGACTACCGTTTCGACACCGTCGGCAAGACCGTCCCCGGCGTCGAGCTCCGCATCGCCGCGGACGGCGAGATCCTGGCCCGCGGCCCCAACGTCATGATGGGATACTACAAGAACGAGACGGACACCCGCGAGGTCATGAAGGGCGGCTGGCTTCACACCGGGGACATCGGCCGCTTCGACGCGGATGGCTTTCTGACCATCACCGACCGCAAGAAGGACATCATCGTGACCTCGGGCGGAAAGAACATCGCCCCGCAGCCCATCGAAAGCCTCATCCAATCGAGCCCCTATATCGCCAACGCCGTGGTCCTGGGGAGCACCCGCAGGTTCATCTCGGCCCTCATCGTTCCCGATTTCGACAAGCTCGAAAGCCGGGCCCGGGCCCAGGGCGTCCCCTTCAAGGACCGGGCCGAGCTCTGCCGCCGGACGGAGCTGATCGATTTCCTGCTTGACGAGGTCAGCCGCGTGACGCCCGAGCTGGCTCCCTACGAACGGGTCAAGAGAATCGCCGTCCTCGACCGCGATTTCGATATGGGATTGGACGAGGTCACGCCGACGCTCAAGGTCAAGCGGAATATCGTCGAAAAGAAATACGCGGACCTCATCGAAGCCATTTACCGGGATTGAGCGCGGCTCGCGGCTTTCGATCCGGCCGACGGGGAGGCGTTCATCATGTTAGAAGGTATCCGATGACTAAGACATCCTATCTATCGCATCTCGAATGCGGGCTTTGCGGCAAGCACTTTGATGCCGACGAGCTGTGGAACCTCTGCCCCGCGTGCCAGAAGCCGCTCCTCGTCCGCTACGACCTGGATGCGGCACGGGCTGGCTTCGCCCGGGGCCTCCTGTCCGACCGCGAACCGACGATGTGGCGGTACCGCGAGCTTCTCCCCTTGCGAGATGACGCGTTCAAGCTTTGTCTCGGCGAGGGTTTCACGCCCCTCTTTCGAGCGATTCGTCTGGAACGGGAAATCGGTCACGACGGCCTTTATATCAAGGACGAGGGCCTTAACCCGACGGGCTCTTTCAAGGCCCGGGGCTTGGCCGCGGCCGTCTCCCGCGCCTTCGAGCTGGGCGTCAAGGCGGTGTCCATTCCCACGGCCGGGAACGCCGGATGCGCCATGAGCGCCTACGCCGCACTGGCCGGACTCGAAGCGCACGTCTTCATGCCGGCCGACGTCCCCCGGCCGTTCATCAACGAATGCCGGGTCCTCGGCGCGCAAGTGACGCTCATCGACGGCCTTATCACCGACTGCGGCAGGGCCGCCCGAGAGGGGGTCGAGAAACACGGGCGGTTCGACGTCTCGACGCTCAAGGAGCCCTACCGGATCGAGGGCAAGAAGACGATGGGCTATGAGCTGGCCGAACAGATGAACTGGACGCTCCCCGACGTCGTCATCTACCCGACGGGCGGCGGCACCGGACTCGTCGGGATGTGGAAGGCCTTCGACGAGATGGAAAAACTCGGCTGGTTAGGCGCCAAGCGGCCTCGGATGGTCACCGTCCAAGCGGAAGGCTGCGCGCCCATGGTCAAGGCTTTCCGCGAGGGCCGGGAATTCGCCGAGATGTGGCCGAACGCCCGGACGATCGCGGACGGGATGAGGGTCCCGGCGGCCGTGGGCGATTTCCTCATCTTGCGGGCGCTTCGCGAGAGCGGCGGCACGGCCGTGGCCGTCCCGGACACCGAGATTCTGGAATCGACGTACCTCATGGGAAAGAACACCGGGATCTGGCCGGCGCCGGAGGGCGGAGCGACGCTGGCTGCTTTCCTGCGGCTCCGGAAGGACGGCTGGATCCGGGACGGAGAATCCGTCATCCTCTTCAACACCGGCAGCGGCGCTAAGTACTCTCATATCTGGGATTGAAAGGCCGGCATGGCACCGTCTCCCTATGGGTGCCACCCTCTTTAGCCGTGACGGGGGCTCCAGATGGCCACCCATCACGTCTCGGGTGGCGTCAAAGCCGAGCTATTCCGCTTATGCTTGATTAAGAAAATCCGATTTATTGAAAAAAAACTTGACAAAACTATTTAGTCTGTATATATAGACCATGTACGGTAGATACAAAGTGAACACAATACACGGAAAGGCAGAGCTTGGGGAACATGAAGATCTTCATTTCTAATTCCTCTCCCGACCCGATCTATGAACAGGTCACGCGCCAGATCAAGGCCCAGATCATCAGCGGCGATTTCAGGGAGGGCGATTCGCTACCTTCGATCCGCAGGCTTGCCCAGGACCTCCAGATCAGCGTCATCACGACCAAACGCGCCTACGAGGAGCTCGAAAAGGAGGGCTTCATCGACACGGTCGAAGGTAAAGGGTCCTTCGTCGCCATGCAGAACAAGGAGCTCCTCCGGGAAAAGAAGATGAAGATCGTCGAAGAGAAGCTGGCCGAAGCGGTCGAGGAAGCCCGGCTTCTCGGCATCACCCGGGCCGAGCTCGAGGAGATGCTGGACCTGCTTTACGGGGAGAAGGACTGATGGACAACGCGATCGAGATCAAGGGCCTCCGCAAGGAGTACAAGGGATTCAGGCTGGACGACGTGACGTTCGATGTCCCGCAAGGATACATCATGGGCCTCATCGGACCGAACGGCGCCGGCAAGACCACGGTCGTCAAGCTCATCATGAATCTCATCCGCCGCGACGCCGGCGAGGTCCGCGTCTTCGGGCTGGACAACCTCCGCCACGAGCCCGAGATCAAGGCGCGGATCGGTTTCGTCTACGACGTCCCCCGCTTTCCAGAAGACCTCCGGCTGGAGACCATCGCCTCAGCGGTGGCCGCGTTTTACGACAAGTGGGACGCGGCACGGTTCATGGGACTCCTGGAGGAATTCCAGCTGTCGCCGCGAAAGGTCTTCAAGAAGCTCTCCCACGGCATGAAAATGAAGTTCTCCCTGGCCGTCGCCCTGGCCCACGACGCCGACCTCATCCTCATGGACGAGCCCACAGCCGGCCTCGACCCCGTTTTCCGCTTCGAACTCCTGACGAAGCTCCGGGCCCTCATCCAGGACGAACGGAAGACCGTCCTTTTCTCGAGCCACATCACTTCGGACCTCGAGCGGGTCGCGGATTTTGTCACATTCATCCACAAGGGACGCGTGGTTTTCTCCGCCGCCAAGGACGAGGTCCTGGAAACCTGGGGCGTCGTCCGGGCGGCCGGCGACGGCTTCAGGCCCGAGGACGTCCCGGACGCCCGCGGTTTTCGGCGGACGGAGAACAGCCTCGAGGTCCTGACCTCGGACCTCGCCGCCGCCCGGCGCGCCCCCCTTTCCGGAGCTGTCTTCGACAAGGCCTCTCTCGAGAACATCATGTTCTTCATCGGCAAAGGAAACGCTCATGCTTAAGATCCTTCGCCTGGAATTCCTCTTCAACCGACGGCAGGTCCTCATCGTACTGGCCATCTTCACGGCCTATTTCGCCTACATGGTTTTCCGGATCGATTCGCCGCGGGTATTCGTGGTCTCGACGAGCATCATGATCGGCCTGGCCATGCCCTTCACGATCCTCGGCCGCGAGGACAAGTTCAAAACGGCCGCGCTCGTCTGTAGTCTGCCCATGCGCCGGTCAACGGTCGTCCTGGGCAAGTACGCCGCCACATGGGCGGCCATCGGTCTCGGACTGGGATATACCCTGCTCCTCGCGGCCGTCTTCCCGTTCTCGAAAATCCAGGTCGCCGAGATCCTGACGGCCAGGAACCTTTTCGTGGTCCTTTTCCTCATCAGCCTCATCTTCGCCGTCATCCTGCCTTTCACCCTACGATTCGGCCTCGTCGGGATCATCATCCTGCTCGTCGGCTTCCAGCTCCTGGGGATCCTCGCGCTCATCCTGTCGCAAGTCCTGGGCGGGGCGAATAACCCGCTGAGGGTATTCGTTCGCGCGGTTGCGGACGGGCTCCGAACTCTCTTGACCCACGAAGAGACCCCGGGCTTTTTGCTGGCGCTCCTGGCCGTGGGCGTCGCCGTCAGCGCGGCATCCCTGTTCGTCAGCCGGGCCCTTTATGTCCGGCGCGACTTTTAAGGCGGCCCATGGAAAACGCTCTAGAGATCAAGGACCTGCGCAAAGAATACCCGGGCTTTAGGCTCCGGGACGTCTCCTTCGTCCTCCCCCGCGGCCACATCATGGGCCTCATCGGACCGAACGGGGCCGGCAAGACGACTGTCATCAAGCTCATCCTGAACATCGTCAGGCCGAGCGCCGGCAAGGTCAAGATCTTCGGGCTCGACAATCTCAGCCACGAGGAAGAGGTCAAGTCACGGATAGGATTCGTCCTCGACGAAACGCCCTTTTACGGCTACCTCAAAGTCGATGGGATCGCCTCCGTCATCGCGCCGTTCTACAAAGCCTGGGACGGCGCCCGATTCGAGATGTTGTGCCGGGAATTCGAATTGCCCTTGACGAAACGCGTCAACGCCCTGTCGCGAGGGATGAAGATGAAGCTCGCCCTGGCCGTCGCCCTCTCCCACGGGGCGGAACTCATTCTCCTGGACGAGCCGACCTCCGGCCTCGATCCCGTCTTCCGACGGGAACTCATCGAGCGGCTCTCGGGCCTCATTCAGGACGGCCGGACGTCGGTCCTCTTTTCGACCCACATCACTTCCGACCTCGAGAGGATCGCCGACTATATCACCTGCCTACGGGACGGTGAACTCGTCTTCTCGACCACCCGTGACGAGATCCTGGATAAGTGGGCCCTCGTCAAGGGCGCCACCGAGCTTCTCGACGGGGAAACGGCGAAGCTCCTCAGGAACATCAGCCGCGGCCCCTACGGATTCACCGCCCTGACCGCCGACAAGGAGGAGGCCCAGCGCCGGCTGGCCGGCCGCGGGGCGGTCGTCGAGCGCGTCCATCTCGACGACCTCGTCTTTTTCCTGGGACGGGAAGGACGGCTAGAACGGGAGGACGCCCATGAGTAGGCCGGCGATCGCCCTGCTGAGAAAAGACCTGAGGATCACGAGGATCCTGTGGGCCCCGATGGCCTTCTCCTACGGCGTCTTCCTCCTCATGTTCATGGAAAACGTCTGGGTCTATCTGGCGACGGGGGCCTGCTTGACGTTCGTCGCGGCCGCGACCGCCCTGGGCATCGACGACCGGTATCAAACCGAACCGCTGCTCGCCGCCCTTCCGGGAACGCGACGCAGTCTGGTCATGGCACGATACCTCACCTGGGGCATTATAACGACAGCCTGCCTGGGGCTCTTCCTCGTTTACACGGCCCTCATCCGTACCGGCTTCGGCGAGCGGGCGCTCCGCCTGGAGATTCTCATCTCCGTCAAGGGAGCGGCGGCCTTTCTCGTCGGGACGGTACTGACGGGTCTCCTCTTTCTCCCTTTCCATTTCCGGTTCGGCTTCTGGCGGGGCATGTGGCTGTTCACCTTCGCCGGACTCGGCCTTACGGTCATCGCACTCTATGCCTCGCCCCTCCTCGTGCCCGCCGGTGCGTGTGCGACGGGTCCGTCCTCGGCGCTCCCGGGACCCTTTGACTCGCTAGCCCGCGGCCTCCGGGCGCTCGCCTGGCTCATCGATCGATACATGGGCAGGCCGATCGTCCTCGCTGCGGCCGCCGTCATCCTCACGCTTTCAGTCTATCTCTCCTACCGCCTGTCGGTCCGCTTTTATCGAAAACGGGACATTTAG
>CAZZCH010000081.1:0-15291 GCA_964652895.1 uncultured Eubacteriales bacterium | reverse complement strand
CTCGCCGCCCAGTGCACGGACGAGCGGGTCAACCGGATCACGCCGGGGCTTTTCCGGAAATACCCGACGGCGGCCGCCTTCGCGGTCGCCGACCGGACCGAGCTCGAGCAGGAGATCCGGTCGGCCGGCTTTTTCCGGAACAAGGCCAAGGCCATCATCGGCGCGGCCCGCCGGATCGTCGAGACATTCGGCGGTGCCGTCCCGGATTCCATGGAGGCGCTCGTCACGCTGCCCGGGGTGGCCCGCAAGACGGCCAACATCGTTTTATCCGCGGGCTACGGTAAGGCCGAGGGGATCGCCGTCGACACCCATGCCGGGCGCATCTCGCGGCGCCTCGGCCTGAGCCGGCACGAGGACCCGGTTAAAGTCGAGCGCGACCTGCTGAAATTGGTCCCTAGGGGCGACTGGCTGGACTTCAACTTCCTGCTCGTCGAACACGGCCGGGCCCTCTGTCAGGCGCGCAAGCCGAAGTGCCCGGACTGCTTCCTGCGGCGGTTCTGCCCGGCGGCCGAGGCGTTTATTTCAGGCGGAAAACCGAAATGACCCACGAGGCCCTGCTTTGGGAACCGCTCGATGGGGGCCAGGTCCGATGCCGGCTCTGCGCCCATCGCTGCGTCATCGCGCCCGGCAAGCAGGGGATCTGCGGCGTCCGCGAAAACCGTGACGGACGTCTCCGGACGCTCGTCTACGGCGAGGTCGTCGCCGCGCATGTCGATCCCATCGAGAAAAAGCCGCTCTATCATTTTTTCCCCGGCTCCAAAGCCCTGTCCATCGCCACGGCGGGCTGCAACTTCCGCTGCGGCTTCTGTCAGAACTGGGAGATCTCGCAGGCGCCCCGGCGGAAAGGCGGCGGGATTGCGGGCGAGCCGTTCGCGCCCGAGGACATCGTCCGGGCGGCCCTCGACCAGGGCTGCCGCAGCATTTCCTATACCTACACCGAGCCGACGATCTTCTTCGAATACGCCTTCGATACGGCCAAGCTGGCCAAGGAGGCGGGCCTTCTCAACAATTTCGTCACCAACGGCTACATGACGGCCGAGGCCCTGGAGACGATCCGGCCCTATCTCGCCGCCGCCAACGTCGACCTCAAGGCGTTCAAGGACGAAACGTACAGAAAGGTCTGCGGGGGCCGCCTCGAACCCGTCCTCGAGACCATCCGCCTGATGCGCCGGCTCGGCATCTGGATCGAGGTCACGACCCTCCTCGTCCCCGGCCTCAACGACGGGACGGAGGAGATCGCCGGGATCGCCCGGTTCATCGCCTCCGTGGACCCGGACATTCCCTGGCATCTCAGCCGTTTCCACCCGGATTACGAATACACCGAGGCGCCGTCGACGCCCGTCGCCACCCTTCGCTCCGCCGCCGAAACGGGCCGTCGCGCGGGCCTGCGATATATCTACATCGGCAACGTTCCGGGCGAGTCGGAAGACACGCTCTGCCGGACCTGCGGCCTCGTCCTCATCCGGCGCCGGGGCTTCTCGGTCACCGGCGACGCCCTCAAGGATTCCCGCTGCCCCTCCTGCGGCACCGTCCTCGCCGGCCTGTTCGGCTGACATCCCCCTTAGCCTTATGGGGGGGGGACGCTGTCTCGGACAGCGTCCCCATCGTCCCCACGCAATCGGGAGAATAAACCCTTCTTTTCCTAGAGGATTCCTATATAATAGATTTTTTCGAGGAGGCCCCCGTGAATTTGAAAGCACGATCTCGAACGGTTCTCATCCTTTCAATGGTCCTGGGATTGATCGTCTCGAGCCGGGCCCTCGCTCAGGCCCGGCAGGCCCCGCCGCCGGAATACAAGGAGCTCGTCGCGGCGTATGACATCAAGGACGCTTCGGTCCGGGTCAAGGAATTCGAAAGGATCAAGGCCGCTTATCCGAACAGCCAGTACATGGAAGCGATCGATGGCAGCATCGCGGAGGCCAAGGTCGAGCTGGCCGATACCCTGGAATCCGTGCTCTCCCTCCAGAAGGATTTCCTGGCCAAGGGAAAGGGCCCGGCCCGTCTCCAGAACCCCACCGAGGCGGCGGACCAGATCCTCCGGCATCCGAAGCTCGGGACTTTCGACAAGGCCGCGGTCCTGACCGTCGTCCTGAAATACAAGGAAGATGCCCTCAAGGCCGCCGAGGACCCCGCGACCTACGAGGGGATCCCCGAGAACCGGCGGGATTACTTCAAGACCCAGTTCGTCAACGGCTTCGAGATCCTGGCGGCCAAAGCCTATTTGAACGCCGGGAACGCGACTCAGGCCATGGCGGCGCTCGAAGGCTATCGGAAGGCCGGTGGCGCGCCCGGCGGCGACTATCAATATGTTCTGGCCGGCGTCAAGGAGAAGATGGGCCGGGTCGACGAGGCCTATAACGCCTACCTCACGGCGGCCGTCGAAAATTTCGAGGACTCGAAGGACCGGGCCAAGGGTCTCTACGTCAAGATCAACGGCGGGGCCGACGGCTTCGAGGCGGCGCTCGCGGCCAAGCTCAAAGCCCTTCCGTTCCACCCGGAGGCGTTCAAGGCTCCGGCCGGTTGGAAAGGGAAAGCGGTTCTCGCCGAGCTCTTCACGGGTTCGGAGTGCCCGCCCTGTGTCGGCGCCGACCTCGGCTTCGACGGGCTCATCGAATCCGTCCCGGCGAAGTACCTGGTCGTCCTCGTCTATCATTTGCCCATTCCGCGGCCGGACCCGATGATGAACCCGGCCACCAAGACGCGACAGGAGTTTTATGGCGTCAACAGCGCACCGACGGTTTTATTTGACGGAACGAACAAAATGGTCGGGGGAGGGAACCGCGGCATGGCCGAGGGCAAGTTCGCGGAGTACAAAGCCGCCGTCGAACCGCTCCTCTCAGCCGCCCCGGAGGTCTCGCTGAAAGTCCGGGCTTCCCTGGCCGGCGAGACGGTCAAGGCCGCCTTGGAGTTCGATAAGGTGGTGCCGGGCGCCGATTATCTCGTCGCCCTCGTCCAGGGCGAGCAGGAACACAAGGGCTCGAACGGGTTGCTCTCCCACAAGATGGTCGTCCGCGACCTCCTCGCGATCGACCCGGCTGCGACGAAAGCGGCGACCTTCGACCTGGCCGCCTCGGAAAACGGCGCCGACGCCTACCTGACCGAGTTCGAGAAGACCTACACCCGGGTCCCGAACTTCAAGTGGGCCGTCCGGCGCAATGCCATCCCTCGTCAAGGCCTCAAGGTCGTCTTTTTCGTCCAGGACAAGACGACCAAGAAAGTCCTCAACGCCGTCGTCGCCGACGTCAAGTAGGGGAGGCTGACTTTCCGGGGCTATTGGGGTAATATCCCCTTGGCGCGAGCCGCGACGGCCATGGAAAGATACAGGATCCTGCCCCACACGGCCGACGGCAAGTTCCAAGCCTTCGGCCGGACGCTCGAGGAGGCCTTCGGGAACGCCGCCCTGGCCCTGTCGTCGTTCATGTGGGATTGGTCGAAGGTCGAACCGAGGGTCCGTCATTTCGTCCACGTCAAGGGCATCGATAGGGAGCAGCTCCTGGTCAAGTTCCTTGGCGAAACCATCTACCTCTTCGAGACCAAGCAGTTTCTCCTGGCAAAAGTCGACGGGCTCAGGATACGCCCGGAATTCGAGGGTTTCAGCCTCGAGGCCCTTTTGGGGGGCGACACGGTCTCCGACCGCTACGCGCTCTTTGGCGGCGTCAAGGCAGTGACCTATCACGAGCTGAAGATCGAGGAGTGCGGCGGCTTCACCGTCCAGGTCGTCGTGGATATGTGAGAATGACCATGGAGCTTCGGAAGATCAACGACAACGTCTGGGAGATCCCGAAACAGGGCGAGATGAAGGTCCCGGCGGTCATCTACTCATCGGCCCGGCTGCTCGACGACATCCGCCGCGACATGACCCTGACCCAGGCCCGGAACGTGGCCTGCCTGCCCGGCATCGAACGGATGTCCTACGTCATGCCCGACGCCCACCAGGGCTACGGATTTCCGATCGGCGGCGTGGCTGCTTTTGACCTCGACTCGGGCATCATCTCGCCGGGCGGGGTCGGTTACGACATCAACTGCGGTGTCCGCCTTCTCAAGACCGATTACACGGAGACGGACGTCGCTGGAAAGCGCAAGGAGCTCCTGGCCGCGATCTTCAAGGAGGTTCCTGCGGGAGTGGGGAAGGGGGGGGTCACCAAGCTCAGCCGGGGCGTCCTCAAGGAGATCCTGGTCAAGGGCGCCGAGTGGGCCGTCGAGAACGGCTACGGACGGAAAGAGGATCTCGAGCGGACCGAGGAGTACGGCCGGATGAAGGACGCCGACGCCGACGCCATTTCCGACCGGGCCATGGAGAGAGGCCTTCCCCAGCTCGGGACATTGGGTTCGGGAAACCACTTCCTGGAAATTCAGAAGGTCCATGAAGTCTACGACGAGGTCGCGGCCCGGGCGTTCGGCATCCGCGGCGCCGGCCAGGTCCTGGTCATGATCCATTGCGGCAGCCGGGGGTTCGGCCACCAGGTGGCTACCGATTACATCGAATCCATGGAGAACGCCTTCGGCGTCAAGGGCCTGCCCGACCGCGAGCTCGTCCATGCTCCCTTCAAATCCAACCAGGGCCAGCGGTATTACCGGTCGATGTGCGCTGCGGTCAACTATGCTTTCGCCAACCGCCAGATGATCGCCCACTGGGTCCGCGACGTTTTTGCCAGGGTTCTCGGTACCTCCAAGGGGATGGACCAGGTCTACGACGTCTGCCATAACGTGGCCAAGGTCGAGACGCACGAAGCGGGGGGACGGTCGAGGCGGCTCGTCGTCCACCGGAAGGGGGCGACACGGAGCTTCGGCCCCGGCCGGCCCGAGATCCCCGAATGTTACCGCTCCGTGGGCCAGCCGGTCGTCATTCCCGGCAGCATGGGGACCGCGTCTTTCATCCTGGTCGGGACGCGGGAGGCCGAGGGGTTGAGCTTCGGCTCCACGGCCCACGGCGCCGGCCGGGTCATGTCCCGGCACGAGGCCGTCCGTCGTTTTCGCGGCGAGAGGATCCGGGACGACCTGGCCCGCAAGGGGATCGAGCTCAAGTCGACGAGCTGGAAAGGCGTCGCCGAGGAGGCCCCCGAGGCCTACAAGGACGTCGACGAGGTCGTCCGCGTCTCCCACGAGGTTGGCCTCGGCCGCCTCGTGGCCAAGGTCGTCCCGATCGCGGTCATGAAAGGCTAGCCCTTGACCGGGGACTTTTCCGGATCCTAGGAGCTCCGTCGGCCGCGGCCGGTTTTTGCCGCGGTCTTGCCCAGGAGGGACTCGGCGCTTAAACAGTTCAAAATGTCGCCGGGCCCGAGCCAGGCCCGGCGGGCGATCCCCAGGCCGAAACGCATCATGGCCAACCCATCGGCGAAGTGCGTATCGGTCCCCATCGTGATCTTGACGCCTTTTTCTTTGGCCTTTTTGAGGCGGAGCTCGTCGAGGTCCAGCCGGTCGCAATAGGAGTTGAGCTCGAGCGCCTTGCCGTGGCGGGCCGCCCCGTCGATGACCCTCTCTATATCGACGTCATAGCCTTCGCGTCCGGAGATCAGCCGGCCTGTCGGATGGGCGATCGTCCGGACGTAGGGATTCTCCAGGGCCTTGAGCATCCGCTCTGTCACGTTCTTCTTGAAACCAGAATGGACGGCGGCGACGACGAAGTCCAGCCGGCCGAGGAGTTCGTCGGGGAAATCCAGGGAACCGTCGGCCAGGATGTCGACTTCGCTTCCCTTGAGGATGCGGAACCCCTTGAGCGTTCTGTTGAACGCCTCGATCTCTTCGATCTCGGCCGCGAGCCGGTCCGCCGCCAGGCCGTGGGCGTAATTTGCCGCCTGGGAGTGGTCGCAGATCGCTATATAAGAGTAGCCCATCTTCCGGGCCAGGTCGACGACCTCGGCCAGGGACAGGTCGCCGTCGCTCGCCCGGGTGTGAACGTGGAGGTCGCCCTTGATGTCCCCGGTCTCGACGAGACGCGGCAGGCGGCCTTTCAGGGCGAGTTCGACCTCGCCGCGGTCCTCGCGCATCTCCGGCGGCACCCAGGGCATCTTCAGGACCCGGTAACAGTCCTCCTCCTCCCGGGACGCCAGGCGCTTCGCGCCGCGGAAGACCCCGTATTCGGAGATCTTGAGACCGCGGTCCTTGGCCAGGCCGCGGAGTTTGATGTCGTGGGCCTTGGAGCCCGTGAAGTAGAGCAGCGCGGCTCCGTAGGCCGATATGTCGACGACCCGAAGATCGACCTGGCGGTCGGTTTCGCCGGCCCGGACGACGATCGAACCCTTGGTCTCGCCGGCCGCCAGGATGCGGACGGTGTCCGGGTGGCGGGCGAAGTAGCGGACGATCTCCGCCCCGTTTTTTCCGCAGGCCAGGATGTCGATGTCGCCGACGGTCTCTTTCATGCGGCGGAGGGATCCGGCGGCCGAGACACGGCTGATGCCGGGCGCTTTTTCGAGATAGGCGATGACCTCGTCGGCGACGCGGGCGGCCTCGCAAATGGAGATCCGTTCGGCCACGCGCTCCCGGGCTTCGATGCCCTTGCGGATGTTCTCGACCTTCTTCTCGCCCATGCCGGGGAGCCCGGCCAGCGAGCCGTCGGCGATCGCGCGCTTAAGGCCGGCGAGGTCCTTGACGCCGAGCTCCTTGTGCATAAGGTGGACGGTCTTGCCGCCGAGACCCTGGATCTCGAGCAGGCCGAGCAGGCTCTCGGGGACATCCTTCATGACCTCGGCGTATTTCATCATCTTCCCGGTCTCGAGATATTCTAAGATCTTCTTGGCCAGCCCCTCGCCGATGCCGGGGACCGTTTCGAGCTCGCCCTGCCGGGCCACCTCACCGACGTCTTCGGTCATGTCCTGGAGGATGCGGGAGGCCTTCCGGTAGGCGACGATCTTGAAGCCCGTCTCGCCCCGGATCTCGAGGGCGTCGGCGATCTTGTCGAACATCCCGGCGATTTCCCGGTTCTTCATCGTCCTGTCCCTCTGCTCTCTACGTTACCCCAAACGAGCGCGACTTGGAAGCCTCTCGCCTACACCAAGGGGGACAGTCCCCAACGGAAAATATCCCCGTTATGGGCAGTCCCTCTTCTCCGGGCTGCTCGCTGCCGATGTCATGGCAACGCTTGGAGGAGGCCGCGGGATAAGGGGTCGAGGGGGATCATCGGAGAGAGCATAAGCGGTGATTTAGTCGGTCAGAAGCCGGACGAGGGCAGTTTCAGGGGAAACCGCCAAAACGTGTTTGAGCTCGGCGTAGCGTACGCCGAGCGAGTTGTTTTGGCGCTGAATCCGGCGCACTGACCGGCGTTAAGAATCACCGCAGCGAACGATGATGATCCCCGAGGCCCCTCCGCGGCCGACGAAGCGGCGGGCCCGATTTGACAATTCTTTCGCCGCCTCTTAAGGTAGAGGCGCCATGAAAGTCGTTCTGGCCGGCTACAACGTCGACAGCGCCGTCCTCGACGAGCTCAAGAAGAATTCTCCGCATCGCGAGGATGTGACGCCCGAAACCCTGTCCGCGTCCTACGCCCGGATCTCCCGTGATCCGCGACCGGCCGACGAGCTCAGGGCCGCGGCCCGGGCCGAGGTCGATCGGGCCCGGCGCTCCAATCAATCCATCATCTTCAAGATGGGGCACCACTCCGTGGCCGAGCATGCCGTCTTTAATTTCGACGTCATCGGCGTGAGCCGGCTGGCCATCGAGGAGATCGAGCGCTTCCGGCTCTGCTCCTTCACCGAGAAGTCGCAGCGCTACATCACCCTCGGCGCGGATTTCGTCATCCCCGAAGAGGTGCGCCGGGCGGGGAGGGAGGAACTCTTCGTCGGAACGGTCAAGGCCCAGAACGCCCTCTATCACCGGCTCTACGAACGCCTCAAGCCGTTCGTCTTCGGGAAATACGCGGAAGCCGCCGCCAACCCGAAAAACCACGCCGTCCTCGACGGCTGGGCCAAGGAGGACGCGCGCTACATCGTCAGCCTGGCCACGGAGGGCCAGCTGGGCCTGACCATCAACGCCCGCAACCTGGAGCTCCTCATCCGGCGTTTCGCCGCCAAAGACCTCGAGGAAGTCCGGGCTCTCAACCTGAAATTATTCGAGCTGGCCAAGGGCGTCGCACCGTCCATCATCCTATTCACCGACCCGGGCGAATTCGACGCGGAAACATATCCCGACATCACCGCGGCCGCGGTCGGGTGGCCGACGCCGGAGCGGGGAGGGAAGGCGGGCAAACCCGGGTCGAAGGACGTCGTCCTGGCCGGCATCCCGGCCGACGGCGACGCGGCCGTCGTCGCCGCCCTGCTCCACACGGTCACGCGCCTCTCTTATCGGGAATGCCTGGATCTGGCGAAAAAGGCCGGGGCTTCGGCTCGGAAGGACATCGTCCGCCGGGCCTTCAAGCGAATGGAGTTCTACGATTTCCCGCCGCGCGAATTCGAGCACGCCGAGCTCGTGTACGACCTCGTCGTCTCCGCTTCGTGCTTCGCCCAGCTCAAGCGGCACCGGATGGCCACCCTGACCTGGCAGCGCTACGACCCCGGCCTGGGCGTGACCGTCCCGCCATCGGTCCTGGAGACCGGCGCCGAGAAAGAATTCCGGGCCGTCATCGACCGGACGAACGAGACCCACGCCGTGCTCGAAAAGGAGATCGGTCCGGCGGCGGATTATGTCCTGACCAACGCCCACAGGCGCCGGGCCCTGCTAAAGGTCAACGTCCGCGAGCTCTACCACATTTCCCGGCTCCGGGAGGACGGCACGGCCCAGTGGGAGATCCGGCGGGCCGCGGCCGAGATGTCGCGGCTGGCCAAGAAAGCCCTGCCCTTCACTTGCCTCATGCTCGGCGGAAAAGACGCCTATCCCGAGACCTACGCCAAGGTCTTCGGCCGTCCGCCGAAGATGTCTCCTCCCAAGATATTTCAATAAAGCGGGAAAAGGGACGGGCGTTCAGCCGGTCCGGGTTCCGTTTTTCCGCCCGAGGGCGAAGACCGCTGCGATGAGCGAGACGAACGCGCCCGCCGCTCGGGCCGCGTCGACGGGGGACAGGCCGTGCCAAGTCATTCTCCCGACGACGTCGACGGCGTGGAAAGACAGCACGCTGATGAACGACACCGAAAGGTAGGCGGCCAGCCCGATCCCGACCCACCACAACGAGACGTGAGAGCCGGGCTTTCTGAGCGCCCTTATAAAGAGGAAGAAGAGCCCCAACGCCGCCGCTGCCATGGCGGCCATGAGCGCTTTCTGGAAGGGCCTGCGAAGGTCGTAAAGGTTTTCCTCCTCGGCCAGCCGGCGGCCCCACGCGGCCAAGTGCCCGACCACGCCGGAGAGTTCGAGAAAGGCGCTGAGGAAGAAGACCGCCGTGAACGCCAGCCAGGTCATCCGGTCCCTTTTTTCCCTCAGGGAGGCCTCCGGGATTTTGCGGCCGGCCTTCACCCGGCAGAGGGCCGCCGAAGAGACGAGGAGGAGGAAAATGGTGAGATGGGCCCACGGCGAGGGCCTGCGCCGCGAACCCTCTCCGGCCGCCTTCGCCGCGGCGGACTCGGCGGCGGTCAAATAATAATAGACCTTGGATTTTTTGAGTCCCAAGTTTTCCGGGGCCGCGGCGTCCCTCTTGACCGGCATCAGCTTCGTGTAGACGGCCCGTGTCCCGTCCGGCCATCGGCCCGTCGGGCTAAGGAAAATGATAGCGGAAGCGAAGGCCATGTCTTCCCGCTCCGGGATTTCGAAGATGAACGAATAAGTCTCGCCCCCGCTGGCGGCCCGCGCCGGCCCGGAGGAGGCGAGATACCCCCGGATCCTCCGGTCGGGTCCCGCCCGGTGAAGAGTGCCGCTGATCTGCGTCTCCTCGACGGACCGATCCAGCTTGACCCGGATCTCGAGCGGCTGCCCGACGACCGCGGCCGCCGGCGCGTCGACGGTGAGCCAGCCGGGGCGGCGTTCCGTGCGGTCGAAGAGAGCCCTGGTCGCGGCGAAGATGAGGACAAGGGCGACGACGATCCCCGCGCGCCGTGTTTGTCTTGTCAGTTCCGTCTCCATTCCGGGCCTGGCGCGATGACGGCCGGATCAGGCCCCGGGTTCGAGAACGAAGACGCGCCGCCCCCTGACTTCGATGCGGCCCTCGAAGTAGAGCCGGACGGCTTCCGGGTAGATCCGGTGCTCTTCGACCAGGATCCGGGCGGCCAGGATTTCCTCCGTGTCGTCCGGGAGGACGGGCACGACGGCCTGGATAATGATGGGGCCCATGTCGACCTCGGCCGCGACGAAGTGGACCGTGCATCCGGAAAAGCGGACGCCCCAGTCGATGGCTTTCTGCTGGACGTGGAGACCGGGAAAAGACGGCAGAAGCGCGGGGTGGATGTTGACCAGCCGGTGTTTGAAGGCCTCGCAGAACTCCGGCGTGAGAACTTTCATGTAACCGGCCAGGCAGACGAGGTCGATCCCTCTTTCGTCGAGCTGGCCGATGATCGCTCTGTCGTAATCCTCGCGGCTGGCGAAAAGCTTGGGGTTGAGGGCCAGGGTCTCGAGGCCCCATTCGCGGGCCTGGCCGAGACCCGGGGCATCCTCTTTATTACTGAAGACGAGGCCGATGTCCGCGTTGATGTCTCCCCTCCGGATGGACTCGCGGATGGCCATGAAGTTCGAGCCGCGGCCGGAGAGGAAGACGGCGATGCGACCCCTTTTACGGGGACTCCGGAAGACGATGTCGTCCATGATCCCTCCCTAGATTCGGACCTTGAAAAAATTAGGCAGGGCGTCTTTCCAGGCCCGGAAGGCCTTTTCGACGGGGAGGCGAAGGAGCGTTCGGCCGCGATGCTCGACCGTGATCGCGGTGCCGCACGTCTCGCCGATGGCCCTGGCCGGGACCTCCTTCCGCCGAGCCAAGTCCCGCAGATCGTCGAGGTCCTTTTTCCGGCACGTCATGAGGATCCGGGACTGGGCCTCGCCGAAGAGCAGAGTGTCGGGCCGGATGGCATCCTCGAGGGCCACGGAACAACCGACGTTCTTCCGGCCGTGGAAGGCGCATTCCGCGAGGGCTACCGCCAGGCCTCCCTCGGAAAGGTCGTGGGCTGACCGGACCAGTCCGGCTGCGATGGCGGCCAGGCAGAATTCTTGATGGCGTTTTTCGCGCTCCAGGTCGATCGAAGGCGGAGCCCCGGCCTCGAGGTCATGGATGAGCCGGAGGTATTCCGATCCGCCCAGCTCTTCACGGTTTTCTCCGATGAGCACGATGACATCCCCGGCGGCCTTGAATCCGGGGCTGACGGCCTTGCGGATGTCGTCGAGGAGGCCGACGATCCCCAGCACGGGCGTGGGATGGATGGAAAGCCCCTCCGTGTCGTTGTAGAAGCTGACGTTGCCGCCGGTGACCGGGATGTCGAAGGCCCGGCAGGCCTCGGCCAGGCCTTCGACGGCCTGCTCGAACTGCCACATGACCTCGGGTTTTTCGGGGTTGCCGAAATTCAGGCAGTTGGTGACGCCGATCGGCCGGGCCCCGACGCAGGCGAGGTTGCGGCAGGCTTCGGCGACGGCGATCTTGGCTCCCGTTCTCGGGTCGAGCCGGGTATAAAGGGGATTTCCGTCCAACGTGATGGCCAGGGCCTTTTTCGAACCCTTGAGCCGCAGCAAGGCCGCGTCCGCCCCGGGCAGGAAGACCGTGTTGACCTGGACCATGTGGTCATACTGCCGGAACACCCATTCCTTGTCGGCGATCGTGGGAGAGGCGAGCAGTTTCAGGAAGACGTCGTCATAATCCTGGGGAAGAAGCAGCGCCGGAAGGGACGTTCCGCCGGCGGGAGCGGCGGGCGCCTGGCTCGGTCTGCGGTAGGCGGGGCAGAGGTTGACGACGGCGTCGACCGGGATGTCGACGACGACCTCGCTCTTGAAGCTGATCCTGGCCCGGCCGCCCTCGACGACCTCGCCGATGACGGGCGCGTCCAGGTCCCATTTGGCGAAGACCGCCTGGACCGCCAGGACTTTTTCCGGCGTGGCCACGAGGAGCATGCGCTCCTGCGATTCCGAGAGCAGGATCTCGTAGGGGGTCATGCCGGCTTCGCGCTGGGGGACCTTGTCGAGGTCGACGACGATCCCCATGCCGCCCTTGGCCGCCATCTCGGTCGTCGAACACGTCAGGCCGGCGGCGCCCATGTCCTGGATACCAACGATAAGGCCGCGGTCCATGACCTCGAGACAGGCCTCGAGCAGGAGTTTCTCCTTGAAGGGGTCGCCAACCTGGACGTTCGGCCTCTTGTGCTCTGTCTCCTTGCCGAATTCGGACGAGGCCATGGTCGCGCCGTGGATGCCGTCCCGGCCCGTCTTGGCCCCGACATAGAGGACCTTGTTTCCGGCGCCTTCGGCCTTGGCGTAGAAGATCTTGTCTTTGTCGGCCAGGCCCAGGCAGAAGACGTTGACCAGGGGGTTGAGGTTGTAACAGGGATTGAAATAGACCTCGCCGCCGACGGTCGGGACGCCGATCGAATTCCCGTAACCGGCGATCCCGGATACGACCCCCTCCATGACCGATCTGTTCTTGGGGTCGTCGGGGGGGCCGAAACGCAGGGAGTCGAGGACGGCGATGGGCCGGGCGCCCATCGTGAAAATGTCGCGCAGGATCCCGCCGACGCCCGTGGCCGCGCCCTGGTAGGGCTCGATATAGGAGGGATGGTTGTGGGACTCGATCTTGAAGACGATGACCTGGCCGTCGCCGATGTCGAGGATGCCGGCGTTCTCTCCCGGCCCCTGGACGACGTGGGTCCCCTCGGTCGGCAGCTTCTTGAGATGGACGCGGGAGCTCTTGTAGCCGCAATGCTCCGACCACATGACCGAGAAGATGCCGAGCTCGGTCAGGTTCGGCTCGCGGCCGATCATGCCGACGATGAGCCTGTATTCTTCCTCGGTCAGGCCGTGCTGGTCGATGATCCGCTTGTCAATCATGGCGGGCCCTTTCCCGGCGGGCGGGCCGGCGGCCTGGCTTCCTCCCTAAATGGCTGAGGATGAGCGAGGCGAAGATCGTCCGGCCGTCCTCGCTCCCTAGGATGGCCTCCGCGGCGCGCTCCGGGTGGGGCATCAAGCCGAGGACGTTGCCTTCCCGGTTCCGGATACCGGCGATATTCCCGAGGGAACCGTTGACGTTGGCCTGCTCGGTGATGTTCCCCGCGGGGTCGCAATAGCGGAAGACGACCTGGCGATCGCTCTCCATGTTCTTCAGGACGCGGGCCGGCGCGTAGTAATTGCCGTCGAAATGGGCGATGGGGATCCGGAGGACCTGGCCCTTGCGGCCGGCCCGGGTGAAGTCCGTCTTCTCGTTCTCGATCCGGACGTGGACATGCTGGCAGAGGAACTTGAGGTTCTTGTTCCGGATCATGGCCCCGGGCAGGAGGCCGAGCTCGAGGAGGATCTGGAAACCGTTGCAGATGCCCAGGACATGGCCGCCCTTGCGGGCGAAGGCCTTGACTTCCTGCATGAGAGGGGAGAAGCGGGCGATGGCTCCCGAGCGGAGGTAGTCGCCGTAGG
The DNA here is from genome assembly GCA_964652895.1 of uncultured Eubacteriales bacterium. Lineage (GTDB taxonomy): Bacteria > Acidobacteriota > Aminicenantia > Aminicenantales > Saccharicenantaceae > RBG-16-66-30. Next base: position 1,836 of record CAZZCH010000081.1, on the reverse strand, counting down.
AGAAACCTCCGGGCAGAACGACGCAGTCGACGCCCTGAAGATCGTGGTCCTTGTGCCAGAGCAGGACGGTCGGGCTCTTCATGACGTTCCGCAGGGCGTGGAGAGTGTCGAAATCGCAGTTGGACCCGGGGAATTGGACGACTCCGAATTTCATGACGGCGGCCCCTACCGGCCCTTGATGATCTGCCAGTCGAACTTCTCGATGATGGGGTTGGCCAGGACCCTGCGGGCGATCTCGGGGACGAGGGCCTCTGCCTCTTTCTTGGTCGCCCCGTCGAGCTCGAGCTCGAAGACCTTGCCCTGCCGGACGTCCTTGACGGCGCCGTAGCCCAGAATGTGGAGAGCGTTCTTGACGGTCTGCCCTTGCGGGTCGAGGACACTGTCCTTGAACGATACGAGGATTCTAACTTTCATCGCGGAAGACCCTTTCGAAAATGGTGTCGATCTTGTCGAGGTACGGGGCCAGGGAAAAGCAGCGCTCGATGTCCTTCGGCCCGAGCACGCCCGTGACATCGGGGTCGGCGGAGATGAGCTCGCGGAAGTCGAGGCCCTCCTTCCAGGCCCTAAGGCTGCTCCTTTGGACGACCTGGTAGGCCTCCTCGCGGGTCAGGCCCTTTTGGGTCAGGGCCAGGAGAACGCTTTGAGAAAAAATGAGGCCCCGGGTCGCGCCGATATTGGCCTTCATGCGGTCGGGATGGACGACCCAGTTCCCGATGATGTCGGCGGCGTCGGCCAGAAGGAAATCGGTCAGGATGAACGAATCCGGGAAAACGATCCGCTCGGCCGAGGAGTGGGAGATGTCCCGCTCGTGCCAGAGGACGATGTTCTCCAGGCCGACCTGGGCGTTGGCGCGGACGAGGCGGGCCAGGCCCGAGATCCTCTCGGAGCGGACAGGGTTCTTCTTGTGGGGCATGGACGAAGACCCCTTCTGCCCTTTGGTGAAGGGCTCTTCGACTTCGAGGACCTCGGTCCGCTGGAGATGGCGGATCTCGACGGCGAACTTCTCGACGGAGGAGGCGAGGAGGGCCAGGGCCGACAGGACTTCGGCGTGGCGATCGCGCTGGAGGACCTGGGTCGAGACCTTGGCCGGCTCGAGCTTGAGTTTCTTCAGGGCCAGGACCTCGACCTTCGGGTCGAGATGGATGTACGTCCCCACCGAGCCCGAGATCCGTCCGACGGAGATCGTCCGCAGGGCGTTTTCGAGGCGGCCGATGTGTCGCCCGACCTCCTCGTACCAGACGAGGAGCTTGAAGCCGAAGGTCACGGGCTCGGCATGGATGCCGTGCGTCCGGCCGATGCAGACGGTCCGGCGGTGTTTGAGGGCCTGCTTTTTCAAGAGCCGCCGGAAGGCGCGGAGGTCGCGGAGGATCATTTCCAGGGACTCCTTGATGAGCAGGGACAGGGCCGTGTCGACGACGTCGTAGGAGGTCAGGCCGAGGTGGATGTAGCGGGAGTCGGGCCCGACCTCTTCGGCGACCGAGGTCAGGAAGGCGATGATGTCGTGCTTGACGACCTTCTCGATGGCGTCGATCCTGTCCACGGAAAAGCGGGCCTTGGCCCGGATCGTCCGATGGGCGGGCCGAGGGATCTTGCCGAGCTTGGCCCAGGCGTCGCAAACGGCCAGTTCGACCTCGAGCCATTTGCGGTAGCGGCTCTCTTCGGTCCAAATCCTGCCCATCCCGGGGCGGGTGTAGCGTTCGATCATGGCGTTTATGCCTTTCGTGTGGAGGACGGATGATAGCAGGGGAACGAAGGGCTTGTCAACGAAGCGGAGAGTCGGGCAGAGATTCCGCATAGCGGGTCCTTTTGGATTGAAGAAACGTCAAAACCCTGGAA
>CAZZCH010000080.1:0-15620 GCA_964652895.1 uncultured Eubacteriales bacterium | reverse complement strand
GTTGACCGCCGGGTTCGTAATCTGATTAAATAGTCAAGTATGAAAAGCGCCAAGGTCTTCATCTCGGTTTGGGCGATGTGCGGCCTGCTCATCTTGGCCTCCTTCCCGGCGATCCGGGGGCCGCTCAGCCTGATCAAGATCCCCAAGGGCGCGGACTTTCCCAGCAGAATTTTCTCCCGGCTCCAGGTCGATGTCCGGCAGGAGCTCGGAAGCTGCCTGCTGGCCTTGGCCGACCGAGAAGATATCGCTCTCCTCCGCCGGAACGGCGTCCCATTCTCTGTCCTGGCCCGCAACGTGGCGAAGCGAGAGATCCTCGTCGTTCGGACCGATTCGCCGGGCGCCCTGGCCGCTCTCCGTTCAGCGGGCCAGGCCGTCGCCGTGGAGCCTGGGACCGCTGTCTTCTGGACGAAGACGGGCAGTCCCTCCGAGGCCGTCCCCGCCGGCCTGCCGAGAAAAGTCCTTTCATCGCGGACCGTGCGGGTGGACCTCCGGCCGGCCGCCACGGGGGGACGTCCCGCTCCCCAAGCCGCCGCCCCGGACCCGTTGGTCGATATGATCGTCGATCTGGTGGCGACGTCGAACCTGATCTCCACCGTCCAATCCCTCCAGGATTTCCAAACCCGGTACGCCTCGACCACGAACTGTGAAGCCGCCGGGGAGTCCCTTCTCGCCGCCTTCTCGGCGCTCGGCCTCGACGATGTCCATTTCGAGCCCTTCTCGTTTTCCTCGTACACCTCCCGGAACGTCGTCGCCGAAAAAACGGGCCAGACCTATCCGGACGACATCTTCATCATCTGCGCCCACTACGATTCGATCTCGCCCCCCGCCTCGCGCCAAACCCTCGCTCCCGGCGCCGATGACAACGCCAGCGGAACGGCCGCCGTCTTCGAGGCGGCCAGGATCCTTGCCCCCTATCCCTTGGACTTCACGGTCCGCTTCATCGCCTTTTCGGCGGAAGAATGGGGCCTCTTCGGCAGCCGGGCTTACGCCACGGCTGCGGGCCTGGCGGGGGAGCGCATCCTCGGCGTCATCAACCTGGACATGATCGCCTTTGCCGACGCGATGCCCGAGGATCTCCAGATCATCGTCAATCCGGCTTCGAGCTGGCTGGCCGATCGCTTTCTCGAAGCGGCCTCCGCGTACGGGCCGCTCGACGCCACGAAGACGGTCGACGCGTCTTTCGTCTACTCCGACCACGGCCCGTTCTGGGACAACGGCTTCCCGGCCCTTCTGGCCATCGAAGACGACCCTCTCACCACCCCCTATAATCACCAAACGAGCGATACTCTCGATACATTCCAGCTGGATTTCTTCACAAGCGCCGTCCGGGCCTCTGTGGGCCTTTTGGCCGAGTTGGCCCAGCCGATCCGGGAAGGATACCCGGAGACTCCCGTAGGGCTCGCCGCGACCCCGGTCATATACAGCGCGCTCTTCAGCGCCTTGAAGGTCGTCCGCCTGACCTGGACCGGCCAAGCCGACGCGGCCGGATACAATGTCTACCGGACGACCTCCTCCCATCTCGACTATGTCAAGGTCAATGATTCGCCCGTCGTCCGGACGAAGTACACGGATGACGATGCGCGCGCGGACCGGCCCTATTATTATGTGGTCACGGCCGTCGGCCCCACGGGCCTTGAGAGCAACCGCTCGAAGGAGGCCGGGGCGGTTCCCGCTGTCTCTCCGACGACGGCGCTCCACCGGACTTTGAGCTTCCGGTTGCCCGGAGGCGGACGATGAATGCCGGACGCCGGATCGCGGTATTCCTCGCCGTTCTCGGCTTGGCCGCGGCCGCCCGGGCTCAGGATCTGTCGGTCTCGCTCGCTGCGGGGAGCTTTCGTGCTTCAGAGGCGGCTTACCGCGAGATCTACGGTTCCAGCCTCGCCTGTTCCGCCGATCTCTGGCTTGTCCTCAAGGGTCATTTCGGGCTCGGCACGGGATTCGGCCGGCTCAGCGACGCCGGGAGGGCCGTGGCGATCGGGGAGGACGGCGCCGAATATCCGGTCAAGTTGCGCCGGATATCGATCCCCGTCATCGTCTTTTACCAGCTCGATATCGATGCCGTCGATATCCGCCTCGGGGCGGGTCTTTGCGCCCACCGATATAAGGAGACTTGGGAGACGGTCGACCTCGGGTTCGAGGGGAACAAGATCTCCCCCCGGTTCTTCGCGGCGGCGACGGTCGTCTTGCTCGGACGGCTTTCGCTTTTCGGCTCAGCAACCTACGACACGATCCCCACCGGAGCGGGCTCGTCCCTTGTCGACGAAGTCAACTTGGGCGGAGTCCAGCTTCTCGGGGGCGTGGCCTTCCGAATATTTTGAAGTTCTTCGAGAAATTTCGTCCAGGAGGTCCCATGAACGAAGACGGAAGTCAAAGCCGCAGGGATTTTCTCAAGATCGGTGCCGCGGCCGGGTTGAGCGCGGCTGTCGCCGGGCTCGGGCTCGAAGCCACGGCCGCGGCCGCGCCCCCGGGCGAGGCCCGGTCCCAATTCAAAACGGCGCCCATCCCGACCGTCCGGGTGGGTTTCGTCGGGGTGGGAGGCATGGGCTCCGCCCACGTCCAGAACTATCTGAATATCGAAGGCGTCGAAATCAAGGCCATCTGCGACATCGTCCCGGCCAAGGTCGAGCGGGCCCAAAAATGGGTCGTCGCGGCCGGCCAGCCCAAGCCCGCGGGATATTCCAACGGGCCCGAGGATTTCCGGCGGATGTGCGAGACGGAGGAACTCGACCTGGTGATGACGGCCACGCCCTGGGAATGGCATGTCCCGGTCTGCCTGGCGGCCATGAAAAGCGGCAAACACGCCGTGACCGAGGTGCCGGCGGCCATGTCCCTCCAGGACTGTTGGGAGCTCGTCGAGACGGCCGAAAAGCTCAAGAAGCACTGCCAGATGATGGAGAACTGCTGCTACGACCGGATCGAGCTGATGACCTTGAATCTCGTCCGCAAGGGCCTGCTGGGCGAGGTCCTGCACGCCGAGGCCGGCTACCTCCACGACCTGCGCGGCGTCAAGTTCTCCAATGAGGGCGAGGGGCTGTGGCGGCGGGCCTGGGCCCAGAAGCTCAACGGCAACCTCTACCCGACCCACGGCCTGGGGCCCGTGGCCCAATGCATGAACATCAACCGCGGCGACGCCTTCGACTATATCGTCTCCATGAGCAGCCCGGTCCGGGGACTCCACGAGTACGCCGTCGCGACCTTCGGCGCCGACAGCCCGCAAGCGAAGGAACGGTATGTCCTCGGCGACGTCAACACGAGCCTGATCAAGACCAAGCTCGGCAAGACGATCATCCTCATCCACGACACGAACCTGCCCCGGCCGTACACGCGGATCAACCTCGTCCAGGGGACCAAGGGCCTGGCCCACAAGTGGCCCGACCGGATCTACATCGAGGGGCAGGCGGGCAAACCCGACCAGTGGGAGGGCTTCGAGAAGTTCGCGGCCGAGTACGAGCATCCGCTCTGGAAGGCCATCGCTTCGAAGGGCGAGGGGAGGGGTCACGGCGGCATGGATTACATCGAGGACTACCGGCTCATCCAATCGCTCCGGAGGGGCGAGCCGCTCGACCAAGACGTCTACGACGCGGCGGCGTGGAGCGCCATCGTCGGCGCCAGCGTGCAAAGCGTCGCCGGGAAGGGCAAGCCGGTCACCATCCCCGACTTCACCCGGGGCAAATGGAAGACGAACCCGCCGCTCGGGATCATCGAAGCCTGAAGTCCCGAAAGAATATCGTTTTTCGATCCCTTGACAAACGTGTAGCTGCGCGTATAATAAAAACTGTGAAAACTAAAAGAGTTTCCAAAGTACTGATAGCCAGGGCGGACAAGAACTCCGGACGGGTCGGCGCGACCCGCTCCCGGATCGTTGCCGCCGCCCGGGTCATGTTTTTCCAGCGGGGATTCCTCCGGGTCACGGTCGACGATATCGCCGCCGAGCTCGGCATCAGCAAGGCGACCCTCTACAAGGTCTTTTCGAGCAAGGAAGAGATGCTCGGGGCCGTGGTCCGGGAAGTCATAAACGAGATGCTCGGTCGGGTGGAACGCCTCATCAGCGACGATTCGCTCGGTTTCGTCGAGAAAATGGTCGCCCTGTTCACTTTCGTGGGGACCCGGCTGTCCCAGTTCGGGCCGCTCTTCATCCGGGACATCCAGAAGAGCGCGCCCCGGATCTGGAAGGAGATCGACGAATTCCGCCGGGACAAGATCTTCCGGAACTTCAAGGTCATCCTGGAGGCCGGCCGCCGGGAGGGCTTCTTCCGCGACGATGTCGACCTCGATCTTCTCTTCCAGATGTTCATCAGCCTCATCCAGGAATTCGTCAATCCGGCGGCGATCCTGCGGTCCGGCCGGTCGCCTGCCGCGACTTTCGAATCGGTCATCAAGGTCTTTTTCCAGGGGATACTGACGGACAAGGGGCGGCTGGGTTTTTCCGCCAGAACCCCCGCCCTTTTCGAGCCCCGAAAGGAGGGCGTGTCATGAGAGTGAAGATCATCGTCCTTTGTCTCGCCGTCCTCGGCGGCCTCTCCTGTGCCGGGAACGCGGCGAAGGATATCATCTCCGCGTCGGGAACGATCGAAACGGTCGAGGTCCATGTCGCCTCGAAAGTTTCCGGCGAGCTCCTGGAGCTCGCCGTAGAGGAGGGAACGCGGGTCAAGACGGGAGACAAGCTGGCCGTCGTCGATCACGCGACACTCGACATCCAGCTCCGCCAGGCCGAGGCCGGCGTGCGCCTGGCCGAAGCCCAGCGCGCGCTTTTGGTGAAAGGCGCGCGGAGCGAGGACATCCGCCAGGCGGAGGAGGTTTATCGGCAGGCGCAGGCCGCCCTCAACGTGGCCGAGGACGACGCCCGGAGGATGCGGGAGCTGGTCCGGACGGGGAGCGTCACTCCGAAGCAGCGCGAGGACGCCGAGGCCCGTTTGACCATAGCGACGGCTCAGCAAAGCGCCGGCGCCGAGGCCCTGAAAAAAACCCGCACGCTCGCCCGGCCCGAGGAAATCCAAGCCGCGGAAGCCAGGCTTGCCCAAGCGGTTGGCGCCGTCGATCTCCTCAAGAAGACGATCTCCGATTGCACGATCATGGCCCCGGCCGGCGGCATCGTGACCCACAAGGCCGTCGAGCCGGGGGAACTCGTCACCCCGGGCGCGACCATCGTGACCCTGGCCGAGCTCGACAGCGTTTACGTCATGATCTATGTCACCGAAAATGAGCTCGGACGGATCCGGCTGGGTGGTCCTGCGGAGATCACGATCGATTCTTTCTCGGACAAGGTCTTCGAGGGCAGGATCACGTACATTTCCCCCCAAGCTGAGTTCACCCCGAAGAACGTCCAGACCAAGCAGGACAGGGTCAAGCTCGTCTTCGGTGTCAAGGTCGAGATCGAGAACCGCGAAGGGTTGCTCAAGCCCGGCCTGCCGGCCGACGCCGTCATCCGGGTCGGCCCGGAAGCCAAATAAAACAGGGGCTGATGCATGGGCGCGCTGGCCGTCGAAACCCGGGGCCTCGGCAAGAGGTTCGAATCGATCGAGGCCGTCCGCTCGCTCGACCTCACGGTCCGGGAGGGGGAACTGTTCGGGCTCGTCGGCCCCGACGGCGCCGGGAAGACGACGACGATCCGGATGCTCTGCGGCATCCTTGGCCCCACCTCCGGACGGGCGTCGGTCCTGGGCTACGACCTCGAAAAGGAGGCCGGCGAGATCAAGAACCGGATTGGGTATCTCTCCCAGAAATTCAGCCTCTACGGCGACTTGACCGTCGACGAGAACATCGAGTTTTTCGCCGAGATCCATCTCGTCCGGGACTATCGCAAGCGGCGCGAGGAGCTCCTCGAATTCACGCGTCTAACGCCGTTCCGCGGCCGGCTGGCCGAACGTCTTTCGGGGGGGATGCGACAGAAGCTGGCCCTGGCCTGCACGCTCATCCACACGCCCCGCCTCATCTTCCTCGACGAGCCCACGACCGGGGTCGACCCCGTGTCCCGGAGGGATTTTTGGAAGATCCTCTCGTCACTCCTCCGATCCGGGATCACCATCGTCATGGCTACGCCGTACATGGACGAGGCCGAGCGGTGCTCGCGGGTCGCGCTTCTCGGCGGCGGGAGGCTTCTGGCCGCGGACACTCCTCAGAATATCAAGCTCCTGATGCGGGGGACGGTCGTCGAGATCGTCTGCCCGGAGATCCGGCGGGCTTTCGCCGTTTTGAAAAAGCTCGCCGGGGTCCGGGAGGTCCAGCTCTTCGGGGACCGGCTGAACGTGGTCGTCGACGAGCCGGAGCGGGAGATCCCTCTTGTCGAGGCCGCTCTCATCCGGGAGGGCATCCCCGTCTCGCAGAAGCGGCTGCTCCCTCCGTCACTGGAGAACGTCTTCATCTCCGTGACCGAATCACAGACATCGGAGGCCGATCATGCTTAGGAAAAATATTGCCGTCGCCGTCATCCTTTTCCTGCCGCTTGCGGCCCTGGCGCAGAAAAGGCCGCTTTCCCTGGAAGAGGCCGTGGCCGCCGGCCTCGCGGCGAGCCCGGGCCTACATGCTTCCCGGATGAAGCTCGAGTCGACGGCCGCCAAAGCCCGGGAGATCGACGCCGGCCGCCTGCCGTCGGTCAAGTTCGGCGGCGGGTACACGCGGCTCAGCGAGGTCCCGCCCTTCGAAGTGAACTTGCCCAGCTTCCCGAACCCGATCATCGTTTCGCCGAACTACTTCAACAACTTCAACCTCCGACTGGGCGTCCAACAGCCCCTGTTCACGGGTTTCCGCCTCCAGGCCGGGGCGGAGTCGGCCCGAATGCTCGAGAAGTCGGCCGGCCTGGATCTCGAAAAAGACCGGGCGGAGTTCATCTTCGCCGTGAAGAACGCCTACTGGGGCCTGGCGCGGGCCAGGGAATTCGAGGCGGTCATCGCCGAGAATATCCGTCAGATCGGGGAACACCTGAAAGATGTCCGGGCCTTCTTCGACCAGGGGCTCCTGACGAAGAACGAGGTCCTCCGGGCCGAGCTCGAGCTTTCGAACGCGGAGATCATGAGGATCGACGCCCGGAACGCGACCGAAGTCGCCCTGACCTCCCTCGACAGCTTGATCGGCCTGCCCCTCGACACGGACGTCGACCTGACGACGTCGGCCGAGAGTCCGACCTCCCGGCTCCCCGTCGGGGAGATGGCCCTTGAGGAAACAGCCAAATCGACGGCCTTGATCGAGTCCGCGCTGGCCAACCGTCCGGAGCTCAAGTCGGCCGAGTTCAGGATCAGGTCCACCGAGCTGGGCGTCAAGGCGGCCCGGGCGGGTCTCTATCCGCAGGTGTCCATAGCGGGCAACTATTACTTTCTCCGGCCGAACCCCCGATATATGCCGGCCCTCGATAAGTTCAAAGGGACGTGGGATCTCGGCATCTCCGTGTCCTTCGACATCTGGAACTGGGGCCAGACGAAGAGCCAGACGGAGCAGGCCAGGGCCCTCGTGGCCCAAGCCCGGGACGCCCGCAAGCTCCTCGAAGACCAGGCCGTCCTGGAGGTCACACAAAGCCGGCTGACCCTCGCACGGGCCGAAGAAAAGGTCCGGGTCGCCGGCCAGGCCGTCGGCCAGGCCGAAGAGAACCTCCGGGTAACCCGGGAGAGGTTCAAGCAGGGTGTCGCTCTGAACGCCGACGTCCTGGACGCCGACGTGGCCCTTCTCCGGGCGCGGATGAACCGGACCCAGGCCGCGATCGACCTGGTGCTGGCCGAGGCCCGGCTGGAGAAAGCGCTGGGGCGCTGAGGCGCGGAGAGCGGGAGAGAAGCGCCGTGTCCGATCTTTCCATCGAAGTGAAGTCGCTGACGAAAAAGTTCGGCGGCTTCACGGCCGTCGACGGCGTCAACTTCGAGGTCGGCCGGGGGTCGATATTCGGCTTTCTTGGCGCCAACGGGGCGGGGAAGTCGACGACCATCCGCATGCTCTGCGGACTTCTCGACCCGACGTCGGGGACGGCCACGGTCGGCGGCTTCGACGTCGGCCGCGAGCCGGAACGGGTGAAGAGGGTCATCGGCTACATGTCCCAGAAGTTCTCGCTTTACGAAGACCTGAGCGTCGTCGAGAACATCCGTTTTTTCGGCGGCATCTATGGTCTTTCGAAAAAAGCCATCGAGGCGAGGCTGCCCGGGGTCCTGGAGATGGCCGGTCTCAGGGAACGGGAGCGGAGCCTGACGAAGACGCTATCCGTGGGCTGGAAACAGCGGCTGGCCCTGGGCTGCGCCGTCCTTCACGAGCCCGAGATCGTCTTCCTCGACGAACCCACGGGCGGCGTCGACCCGGCCTCCCGCCGGCGGTTCTGGGAGCTCATCAACGAGCTCTCCGAACGGAAGGTCACCGTTTTCGTCACGACCCATTACCTGGACGAGGCGGAATATTGCAATGACATCCGGCTCATCCATGCCGGGCGGATCGTCGCCGGCGGCAGCCCCCGCGAGCTCAAGGACGAGGTCATCCGGAACCCCATCCTCGAGGTCACGAGCGAGCGGGCCGTCGACGCCCTCGAGGCCCTCGAGAAGGAGCCCTGGGTCCTGGAGACGTCGATCTTCGGGACGTCCCTCCACGTCAGCGTCTCCGACGAGACGGAGGGCCGGCGGCTCATCCGGGCGCGGCTGGCTGGCGTGGGCATCGTGCCGGAAAGGATCGACAGGATCGTCCCGTCGCTCGAGGACGTCTTCATCCACAAGATCGAGGAGCAATCCGGAGGCCGGGGGAGCGGGGAGGCGGCGCCGTGAAGATACGGCTGATCTCCTTTATCGGACCGGTCATGCGAAAAGAGTTCCGCCAGATCAGGCGTGACAGCCGGTCGCTCATCTTCATGATCTTTATCCCGGCCTTCATGCTTCTGATGTTCGGCTTCGCTCTGAACTTCGACATCAAGCATATCCCGCTCGCCGTCGTGGACCAGGACGGCAGCCGGACGAGCCGCGATCTCGTCGACAAATTCAGGACGACGGAGTATTTCGACCTGAAGGCGGAGCTCAGCCGGACGGGCGATATCGACGGCCTTATGGCCCGCGACCGCATCCGCGCGGCCCTCGTCATCCCGGAGACATTCTCCGAGGACCTCCTGGCCGGGAGAAGCCCTTCCGTCCAATTCATCCTCGACGGCGCCAACGCCATGAGCGGAACGACGAGCGCCGGCTACGCCGCGGCCATCCTCCAGAACTATTCGCAAAAGATCACTTTCGAGGCCCTGGAGCGCCGCGGGCTCGGCGGCCCGACGCTTCCCCTCAGGACCGAAGTCCGGGTGTGGTACAATCCGGAGCTCCGAAGCGCCCAGTTTCTCCTGCCCGGCCTGATGGCCTTCATCCTCATGGTCATCTTGACCACCTCGACGGCGTTCTCCATCGTCCGGGAGAAGGAACGGGGGACCATGGAACAGCTGCATGTCTCACCTCTCCCGCCCGCGGCGCTCATCATCGGCAAGCTCATCCCTTACGCCCTCATTTCGCTGGTCTCGGCCCACTCCGTATTGGCCCTCGGCTGGCTCCTCTTCGGCGTCGCCGTCAAGGGGAACTATTTCCTTCTCCTCCTGACCATGATCCTCTTCCTCATCTCCGGGCTGGGGCAAGGGATCCTGATCTCCACCATCGCCCGGACGCAGCTGGTGGCGTTTTTGCTCTCCGTCCTGACGACGATCCTTCCGACCTTCATCCTCTCGGGCTTCGTCTTCCCGGTCAGGAACATGCCCGTCGTCATCCAGGCGGTGACCTATTTCATCCCGGCCAAGTACTTCCTCGTCGCCCTGCGGGCCATCATCCTCAAGGGCACCGGGATCGCGGCCTTTTGGGACCAGGCCTTGTTCCTGGCCGGCTTCGCCGTCCTGACCCTCGCGCTGAGCGTCGCCAAGTTCCGTTCGGGCGGCGAGGACGGGCGGCGCAGGAGGGCGCGGTGAAGGCCATCCTGGCTATCCTCCGGAAGGAGTTCATCCAGCTCCGGCGCGACCCGAGGCTTTTCCCTGTCATCTTCATCTCGCCGATCCTCCAGCTCCTCCTTCTCGGGTATGCCGCGAACCTCGATGTCAAGAACATCCCCTCGGTCATCTGCGACCTGGACCGTTCGGCGGCCAGCCGCGCCTTCCTCGACGATTTCATCAATTCCGGTTATTTCTCGGTCGAGGACCGGGTCGAGAGAATGGACGAGATCGACCGCTATCTCGACCATGGCGACGCGGCCATGGCCTTCGTCATCCCCCGGGGCTTCGGCGACGAGGTGGCCGCAGGGCGGCAGGCTTCGGTCATGCTCATCGCCGACGGGTCGGAGAGCCAGTCGGCGACGATCGGCGTCAACTATGGCACGATGATCGCGTCCCGGTACGCGCAGAAGATCCTCTTCGAGGCCTTCGAGCGCGTGAAGGGCCTTGGCCTGAAGCCCGTCATCGTCAACGCGGAGGTCCGGGTCTGGTATAACCCTGAGCTCAAGAGCCGGAATTTCATGGTCCCCGGCGTCCTGGGGCTCATCCTGATGCTCATGACCACCTCGCTCGCGTCCCAGGGGATCGTCCGGGAGAGGGAGATGGGGACGATGGAACAATTGATCGTGACCCCGATCCGACCTTATCAGCTCATCATCGGGAAACTCCTGCCGTTCGTCCTCATCGGGCTCGTCGACGCGACGTTCGTCATCACCGTGGCCAGGGGCTGGTTCGGCATTCCGATCCGGGGCAGCGTGCCTCTCCTTTTCGCCCTGAGTTTGGCCTTCATGCTCACTACGCTCGGCACGGGCCTTTTCATCTCGACCATCTCCAAGACCCAACAGCAGGCCATGCTGACCTCGCTGTTCTTCATCATGCCCCAAATGTTGCTCGGCGGCTTCGTTTTTCCCATCGAGAACATGCCCAAGTTCTTCCAGGCCGTGACGACCATCGCCCCCATCCGCTATTTCTTTGTCATCATCCGCGGGATCATGCTCAAGGGGGCCGGCTGGCCGGAGCTCTGGGACCAGGCCGTTGCGCTTCTCGTCCTGGGAACGATCATCCTGACCCTGAGCGTCGCCCGCTTCCACAAGAAGCTCGATTGACCCCGCGTCCGTCTACGATAACGACGCCTCGACTCCGGCCATCATCGGGGCCCACGCCAAAGAGGTGGCTCAAAGAATGAGCATGCAGTCGCCGTAGGAGAAGAAACGGTAGCGCTCTTTGACGGCGACACGGTAGGCATTCAGGATCAGCCCTTGGCCCGCGAATGCCGAGACGAGCATCAGAAGAGTGGACTTGGGCAGGTGGAAGTTCGTCAGCAAGCGGTCGACGGAGTGGAATTCGAAGCCCGGGTAAATGAAGAGGGACGTGGCCCGTCGGCCGGAGCGGACCTTGCCGTCCCGCCAGGCGCTCTCGAGCGTCCGGACGACCGTCGTTCCCACGGTTGTGATCGGCCGTCCTTCCGCCTTGGCCGCATTGATATCACGGGCCGCGGTCGGCGAGATGGAATACCATTCCTCGAGCATTTTGTGTTCGGTGACGACCTCGGCTCGGACGGGCTGAAACGTCGCCAGGCCCACGTCGAGGGTCACGTGGCGGACGTCGACGCCTTTCGTTTTCAGCTCGAGGAGCGCTTTTTTCGTGAAATGGAGACCGGCCGTAGGCGCAGCGACCGCGGCCTCTTTCCTGGCGAAGACCGTCTGGTACCTGACGAGATCTTCGGGCCGTGAGGATCGGTCCTCCCGGGCCCTCTTGATATACGGAGGCAGGGGAGCGTAGCCCACTTTTTCGAGCTCGGCGCGGACATCGGCCCTGTCGAAGCGGAGGATTCGCTTTCCTTCTTCTGCGGTACTATCGACACGGGCCTCGAAGCCGGCCGTGAAATGCACGCCGTCTCCTTCCCGGATTCGCCGTGCCGGCCTGCACAGGACTTCCCACAGCCCCGGCCCGAGCTCCTTAATGAACAGGAATTCGACCCTCGCCTCGCCGCTCGTTCCCCAAACCCTGGCCGGGATGACCTTGGTGTCGTTCAGGACGAGCAGATCGCCGGGGCTCATGTGGGCGGCAAAATCCTTGAACCGCGCGTGGCTGACCCGGCCGGTTTTCCGGTCGACGATCATCATCCGGGAGTCGTCGCGGCGGGGGAGGGGGTGCTGGGCGATGAGCTCCGGCGGCAGGTCGTAATCGAATTCCGAGACGAGCATCCTCAGTCTTTGAACAGCTTCTTCTGGCCCGAGGCCCGGGTCTTCGTCCGGGAGCCGGCCGCGGCGTATTCATAGCCGAGATGGGCGTAGGCCCGGGGTGTAATGACCCGGCCCCGGGTCGTCCGGTCGAGGAAGCCGATGCGCATGAGGAAGGGCTCGTAGATGCTCTCGATCGTGTCTTTTTCCTCGTCGATGGCCGCGGCGATCGTGCCGATGCCGACAGGCCCGCCGCCGAAATTATCGATGATGGTCGAGAGGATCTTGCGGTCGACGTCGTCGAGGCCCAGGGCGTCGACTTCCATCATGTCCAGGGCCCTTTGGGCTTCTTTGGCCGTAATGACGCCGTTGCCCTTGACGTCGACGTAATCACGGACCCGCCGCAGGAGTCTGTTCGCGACGCGCGGCGTCCCCCGCGACCGCAAAGCGATCTCGGCGGCGCCCTCGTCGTCGACCTTGACCTTGAGGATCTTGGCCGACCGGAGGATGACCTTCTTCAGGTCCTCGTCCTTGTAGTAGTCGAGGCGGTGGATGATGCCGAACCGGCTGCGGAGTGGCGCCGTGATGCGTCCGGCCCGGGTCGTCGCCCCGATGAGAGTGAATTTCTTGATCTGGAGCTTGTGGCTCCGGGCGCCGGGGCCCTGGCCGATGAGGATGTCGATACTGAAGTCCTCCATGGCCGAATACAGGATCTCCTCGACAGAGGGCTGGAGGCGATGGATCTCGTCGATGAAGAGGATTTCCTTCGTCAGCATGTTGGTCAGGATGGCCGACAGGTCGCCGGTCCGTTCGATGACCGGGCCGGCCGTCGGCTTCATGCCGACACCCATCTCCTTGGCGATGAGATAGGCGAGACTGGTCTTGCCGAGGCCCGGCGGCCCGTAGAGGAGGACGTGGTCGAGGTGCTCGCCGCGCTTCTTGGCCGCCTCGATGAAGACCTTGAGGTTCGACTTGACCTTCTCCTGGCCGACGAACTCGTCGAAGGTCCTCGGCCGGAGGCTGTCCTCGAAAAGGACGTCCTCTTTGGTCCGGATGGGGCTGAGGATCGCGGGCATCGTGATTTTCTCTAGGCTATTCTACTCGATAAGTCTTCAGAGGGACAGCCCCCTGTGGGGCCAGTCCCCCTATAATTTGGCCAGCCGCCTCAAGCATTCCCTGAGGAGCTTCTCCAACCCCGCGCCGGGCTTGAGGGCGGCGAGGGTCTGGTCGACGGCCCGTTCGGCCTCCTTGAGCCGGAAGCCCATGTTCTGCAGGGCGGAGAGGAGGTCCTGCTTTTCGGGCGAGGCCTTGGCCGAGAGCAGCTTTTCCTTCTTCTCCAGCTTGTCCTGGAGCTCCATGGTGATGCGAAGGGCCGTCTTCTTGCCGACGCCCGGGACGAGCGAGATCCGGGCCACGTCGCTCGACCGGACGGCCTCGGCGAGGGCATCCGGCTCGATGCCGGAAAGGATGTTCATGGCCAGCCTGGGGCCGATACCGGAGATGCCGATGAGCTTGAGGAACATGTCCTTCTCTTCGCGCGTGACGAAACCGTAGAGGGCGAGGGAGTCGTCGGTGAGGTGGGTGTGGATGAAAAGCTCGACGACCGCGCCGGGCTCGCCAAGCTTGACGAAGGACGAGATCGGGATGGCCGCGGCGTAACCGACGCCTCCGGTCTCGATGACGACCTGGCTGGGCGTCTTGTGGATGAGCGTGCCCTTGAGGTAAGCGATCATGATGGATCCCGTCCTTCCACTTTGAACTGGGTGAGACGCGTGTTGAGGTGGCAGATGGCCGCGGCCAGGGCGTCGGAGGCGTCGAGAGGGATGCGGTCGTCCTCGAGCCCGAGGAGCGCCTGGACCATGGTCAGGACCTGTTCCTTGTCCGCCTGGCCGTAGCCGGTGACGGCCTTCTTGATCTCGAGGGCCGAGTACTCGGCCAGAGCGCAGCCCGTTCCGGCGACAGCCACGAGCACCGCGCCGCGGACCTGGCCGAGGAGGAGGGCGGTCTTCATGTTCTGGGCGTAGAACGCGTTCTCGACGGCGGCTTCCGCCGGCCCGTATGACCGGATGATCGTCTCAAGCTCGGTCTTGATCTCGTTGAGCTTGAGGTGAAGGGGAAGTTTCGCCGTCGGTTTGATGACGCCGTAGGCGACCGGCGCCAGGCGTCCGCCCTTGTCCTCGATGATCCCGAACCCCGTGGACTGGAGGCTTGGATCGATCCCGAGGACCCGCATGAATTCCGCCGGGCCGTCAACCGGCCTGTGAAAAGGTGGCGATGTCCTCTTCGGAGATGTCGAAGTTGGAGGAGGCGGTCTGGACATCGTCGTGGTCCTCGAGCTCGTTCATGAGACGGAGGACCTGCTGAGCTTCCTTGCCTTCGACCTTGACGTAGTTCTGGGGCAGGAACCCGACTTCGGACGCCGTGATCTCGATCTCGTTCTTCTTGAGGGCCTCGACGACCGCCTCGTAGCGTTCGGGCGATGTGGTGATCTCGAAGTTGGCGCCGTCGTCCTTAAGATCGTCCGCGCCGGCGGCCAGGGCGATCTCCATGAGGATGTCCTCCGAGGTCTTGGCCTTATCGACGTCGATGTAGCCCATGCGCTTGAACATCCAGGCGACGCAGTTGGATTCGCCGATCCGGCCGCCGTTCTTAGCGAAGATGTGACGGAGCTCGGAGACGGTCCGGTTCTTGTTATCGGTCACGGCCTGGAGGTAGATGGCGGCGCCGCCCGGCCCGTAGCCCTCGTAAGACACTTCCTCGTAAGTCGCTCCCTCGAGCTGGCCCGTTCCCTTCAGGACGGCCCGCTTGATGTTGTCGGCGGGCATGTTCGCGGCCCGGGCGCCGTCGATGGCATTGCGCAGGGCGGGGTTCTTGTCGGGGTCGCCGCCGCCGGCCCGGGCGGCCATGCTGATCTCCCGGATGAGCCGGGTGAAAACCTTGCCGCGCTTGGAGTCGGTTGCCGCCTTTTTATGCTTGATAGAAGCCCATTTTGAGTGTCCGGACATGGCCCTCTCCTTATTCTCTAAGCCCCAAAATAGTAACACAAACGGGCGGCAGGCGCAACCTCGCGGGCCTTTTCCTACAAGGTCGGTAGGGATTATGATATCCTGATGAATCTGCTATAATTCTAGGAACGGAAAGGAGGTTAGCATGAAGAAGAATATGGGCCGTGGCGACCGGACTCTCAGGCTCGCCGCCGCCGCCGTTTTCGCCGTTCTCCTGATCTCCGGGATCGTCAAGGGGACCGTGGCCGTCATCCTGGCCATCATCGCGGCGATCCTCGTCATCACCGCGTTCGTGGGCTTTTGTCCGGCCTACGGGTCTTGCGGCATCTCCACGAAAGGGCAGGGCAAGAAGGGCGAGTCCCGCAAGGCCTGATCCCGCCGGAGGCCGGACGAGAACATCCTGGAACTGCGGGAGCGACGGTCGCGACCCGCTCGAGGAGCCAAACGCATGGACGAAGAATCCCACCCGGATGAGCTGAAGAGGCTAGACCTTCAGGTGACCGGCATGAGTTGCGCGAGCTGCGT
>CAZZCH010000079.1:0-16230 GCA_964652895.1 uncultured Eubacteriales bacterium | reverse complement strand
GCATGGCCGCCTACTTCGGCCGGGCCGACCTCATCGTCAGCCGGGCCGGGGCGACCACTCTTGCCGAGATCATCGCCGCGAGGCGGGCCGCCCTGCTCGTCCCCTTCGCCGGGGCTTCGGAAGACCACCAATCCGCCAACGCCCGCGAACTCGAGGCCGTCGGCGCGGCCGAGGTCCGGCCCGAGGACAAGGCCACGCCCGAAGCCCTGGCCGTCCGCATCCTCCACTACCTCGACCACGCCGGGGAACTCGAGGCCATGGAGCGGAATCTGGCCCGGCTCCAGGCCGGCGATCCGGCCGGCCGCATCGCCGAGCTCTGCCTGTCCCTGATGAAACCCGCACCCAAGGAGTCCGCGTCGTGACCAAGAAAGGCTACCGCAAGCTCAACCACATCCACATGGTCGGCATCGGCGGGACGGGCATGAACGGCATCGCCGAGGTCCTGCTCAATCTGGGGTACAACGTCTCCGGCTCCGATATCCAGGAGAACGACGCCACCCGACGGCTGGTCAAGCTCGGCGCCGACGTCGCCATCGGACATCGGGCTGAGAACCTCAAGGACGCCGACGTCGTCGTCATCTCCTCGGCCGTCCGAGAAGACAACGTCGAGGTCCAGAAGGCCCGGGCCCGTCTCATCCCGGTCATCCCCCGGGCCGAGATGCTGGCCGAGCTGATGCGGATGAAATACGGCGTCGCCGTGGCCGGCTCGCACGGCAAGACGACGACGACATCCATGACCGCCCTCGTCCTCGAGGCGGGCGGATTCGACCCGACGATTATCGTCGGCGGACGCCTGAACACGATCGGGGCCAACGCCAAGCTCGGCGCCGGGGACTTCATCGTGGCTGAGGCCGACGAGAGCGACCGTTCGTTCCTCTTTCTCTCCCCTTTCATCGCCGTCCTGACCAACATCGACGAAGAGCACCTTGACCAATACAAGAGCCTCGACGACCTCAAGCAGACCTTCGTCAACTTCGCCAACAAGGTGCCGTTCTACTGCCCGGTCATCCTGTGCCTCGACGACCCCAACCTCCAGAGCATCCTCCCCGAGATCGAGCGCCGGGTCATCACCTACGGCTTTTCCGCCCAATCCGACCTTTTCGCCCGCGACTTCGCCTTCGACGGTTTCCGCAGCGAGTCGGTCCTCTTCGCCAAGGGCAAGAAGCTCGGAGCGCTGAAGCTCCAGGTCCCCGGCATGCACAACATCCTCAACGCCATGGCCGCCGCGGCCGTCGGCCTCGATCTGGACATGCCCGCACGGACGATCCTCGAAGCCTTGGAAAGCTACACCGGGACGGGCCGCCGCTTCGAGCTGCGCAAGACCGTCGGAGGGGTCATGGTCGTCGAGGATTACGCTCATCACCCGACCGAGATCAAGGCCACGCTCGAGGCCGCGAAACGGGGCTGGCCACGCCGGGTCGTGGCCGTCTTCCAGCCCCACCGCTACACCCGGCTGGCCAAGCTCATGACGGCATTCGCGACCGCCTTCAATCAGGCCGACGTCCTCGTCCTGACGGAGGTCTACCCGGCCGGAGAGGACCCCATCCCCGGCGTCGACGGCCGGGCGCTCTACGAAGAGGTCCGCCAATTCGGCCACAAGCATGTTTTTTTCGAGCCCGACCTGAAGAGGATCGGGGCCGTCCTTCAAAAGATCCTGGCCCCGGACGACATCGTCCTCGTCCTCGGGGCAGGGAACATCAACCGGACGATCCCGGACATCATCGCCGGCCTGGAGGCGAGGGACTGACATGGCTACGTCGATTGGCGAGCTGCGAGGGGGGAAAAGCGGGCCCCTCTTCGCCCGCCGCCCGTTCCTCCGGCCCGGAGAGCGGGACCTCCCCCTTCAGAAGAACAGGCGTCGCCGGACACTCCGCCTCAAACATGTCCTTCTCCTGCTCGGCCTCCAGGCCGGGTTCTTCCTCGCCGTCCGCAGCGCCTATCTGTTCCTCATCACCTGGGACCAGCTGGCCATCCGGAAGGTCGAGGTCGTTTGCGCCAAGGACAACCTGCGGCGGACCCTGGAGAACCATTTCGCCGTGCCGCGCCTGGGCAATATCCTCCTCTGCGACCTCCAGGCCCTCTGCGGCGACATCCGGCGCCTGGCCTGGGTCAAAGACGTCAGCATCCAGAAAGTCTTCCCTTCCGAGCTGCGCATCACGGTCGTCGAGAAGACGCCCTTCGCCGTCCTCGAAAGGGACGGGCTCTCTTTGGCGGATAAGGAAGGGAGGATCCTCGAAAAGGTCTATTCGCTCGACGAGTACCACCTGCCGGTCATCTCCGACGAGAACCGCTTCGCCTCGAACTTCCTCGACAAGTGGGAGGCGGCCGTCCGATGCCTCGAGACGCTGCCGCGCGACGAACGCGACCGCCTCGCCGGCATCCGCTGCGGCGACTACGGGTCGCTCGAGCTTCTCTTCCAGGACGATCCCGTCCGGGTCGTCGTCGGCCGCGGATCGCCGGCCGAAAGCCTGGCTCTTTTCCGGAGCCGGAGGCCGGAGTGGGAGCGTCTTTTCGGCCCCCTGGCCGTCGTGACCATGTGTTATGACGGCCGGGTCTACCTACGGACCGCCGAGCCGGCCGGGGACGCCGTCCCCAACCTGACAAAGGAGACTGAGTAATGCCCAAGAACAACTACATCGTCGGGTTCGACATCGGGACGCGGAAGGTCGTCGCCGTCATCGGCGAGGTCACCGAAGAGCGCAAGGTCGAGATCATCGGCATCGGCACGGCCGACTCGCACGGCCTGCGCAAGGGCGTCGTCGTCGACCTCGACGCGACGACCTCGGCCATCAAGAAGGCCCAGGAAGAAGCCGAGCTCATGGCCGGCGTCGAGATCGACTCGGCTTTCTTCGGCATCTCCGGCTCCCACATCAAGAGCTTCAACAGCCGCGGCGTCATCGCCGTCTCGGGTAAGAACAGGGTCATCACCCGCGAGGACGTGAAACGGGTCATCGACCAGTCCAAGGCCATCCCCATCCCCCCGGACCGGGACATCATCCACATCATCCCCCAGGAGTTCATCGTCGACGACCAGGACGGGATCAAGGACCCGACCGGGATGAGCGGCATCAAACTCGAGGTCCTCGTCCACATCATCACCGCCGCCCTGACCTCGCTCCAGAACCTGAAGAGCTGCGTCGGGAGGGCCGGGATCGGCATCGAGGAGATCGTCCTCAACCAGATCGCCACGGCCCAGTCCGTCCTGACCCAGGACGAGCGGGAGCTCGGCGTCGGGCAGATCGACATCGGCGCGGGCACGACCGAGGTGGCCATCTACGAGCGCGGCAGCTTGTGGTACACCTCGACCATCCCCATCGGCGGCGACAACTTCACCAACGACATCGCCGTCGGCCTGCGGACGCCCATCCCCGAGGCCGAGCGGATCAAGAAGAGGTTCGGTTGCATCGCCGGGCCCCCGGTCGATGACCAGGAGACGATCGAGGTTCCCTCGGTCGGCAAGGGCCGCAAGCCGCGGGTCTTGTCGCGCCAGCTCCTGGCCGACATCATCCAGCCCCGGGCCGAGGAGATCTTCCGGCTGGTCGACTCCGACATCAAGCGCATGGGCTACGACAAGTCGCTGAACTCGGGCATCGTCCTGACCGGCGGCACGGCCCTTCTCGAGGGCCTGGAGGAGGTCGCCGAGGAGATCTTCGACCTCCCCGTCCGGCGCGGCGACCCGGGCGGCGTCGGCGGCCTCGTCGACCGCGTCTCGACCCCGGACTTCTCCACAGCGGTGGGACTCATCCTCTACGGTTTTCATATCTGGCAGGACCGGGGTCTTGCCAGGGACAGGAAAAAAGGCGGTTGGGCCAAGTTCAAAGATTGGTTCAAGGAAGGATAAGGAGAGAACACATGAGCGACGAATCGAGCCGGCTGAAATTCCATCTCGTCGAGGAACACCTCGGGGCCAAGATCAAGGTCATCGGCCTCGGCGGCGGCGGCGGCAACGCCGTCAACCGGATGATTGAGCACGGCGTCCAGGGCGTCGAGTTCATCGCCGTCAACACGGACCTCCAGGCCCTCAACAGCAACCGGGCCCGGACGAAGATCCAGATCGGGAGCCAGCTGACCAAGGGGCTGGGCTCCGGCGGCCGCCCGGAGATGGGCAAGCAGGCGGCCATGGAGGACACGGAGCGGCTCCTCGAGATCCTCGAGGGCGCCGACATGATCTTCCTGACCACGGGACTGGGCGGCGGGACCGGCACGGGTGCGACCCCGATCATCGCCAACATCGCCGCCGAGCTCGACATCCTGGTCATCGCCATCGTCACTCTGCCCTTCGCGTTCGAGGGCCGGGTGCGGGCCAAGCAGGCCGAGGAAGGCCTCAAGGAGCTCAAGTCGGCCGTGGACACGGTCATCGCCATCCCCAACGAGAGACTCCTCCAGACGGTCAACCTGAACACGTCCATCCAGGACGCTTTCCGGCTCGCCGACGACATCCTGCGGCAGGCGGCCCAGGGCATCTCCGACCTCATCACCAAGCCCGGGCTGATCAACCTGGATTTCGCCGACGTCAAATCGGTCATGAAGGGCATGGGCATGGCCTTCATGGGGACGGGCCTGGCCTCGGGCGAGAACCGGGCCCTGGAGGCTGCCGAGAAAGCCATCTCCAGCCCGCTTCTCATCGACACCTCCATCGAGGGCGCGCACGGCGTCCTCATCAACATCACCGGCGGCAAGACCATGACGCTCCATGAGGTCTCCAAGGCCTCCCAGCTCATCCACAGCCTGGCCGACCCGGATGCCAACATCATTTTCGGCACGGTCATCGACGAGAGCATGAAGGACACGGTCAAGGTGACCGTCATCGCCACCGGCTTCGACCAGAATCCGGCCCAGACGCTGGCCCCGGCCGAGGAAGCCCCGCGGCCGGCCGCCCGGAAAACCCCCCAGCCCTTCCCCGTGTTCCAGGAAACGCCGGCCTATATCTTTGAGAGCAAGGGCGGAGCCCCAGCCTGGGAGCCTCCGGTCTCCGACAAGCAGTGGGAATCCTACGAAACGCCGTCGTTCATCCGCAGGACGAAACATTCCACGTTGAGAAAAGCGCCGCATGATATCAGCTGATTGCATCGTCTCCGGCTGCCGGGAGCTCCTGACCTGCGCCGGCCCTCTGCCCAAGCGCGGCCGGGCCCTGCGGCAGGTCGGCCTCGTCGAGAACGGCTGGGCGGCTTCGTCCAAGGGCGTCATCGTCTTCGTCGGGACCGAAGACGAATTCCTGGCCCAGATCTCGCCCGAGCCGGGCGCGGTCACGGTCGATGGACGGGGCATGGTCGCCCTGCCCGGTTTCGTCGACGCCCATACCCATCTCCCCTTCGCCGGGGACCGGGCCCGGGAATTCGGTCTGAGGATCCAGGGTTTGACCTACCGGCAGCTAGCCGAACGGGGCATGGGCATCCAGACGACGGTCAAAGCGACGCGCGCGGCCAGCCTGGACGACCTCCTTGCCCTGTGCCTCCGCCGGCTCGACCGGATGCTCCTCACGGGCACGACGACCGTCGAGGCTAAGAGCGGCTACGGCCTCAACCTCGAGGACGAAGTGAAGCAGCTCGAGGTCCTGCGCGACCTCGATGCCCTCCACCCCGTGGACATCGTCCCGACCTTCATGGGGGCCCACGACGTCCCGCCGGAATACCGCGACCGGCGGGAAGAGTACGTCCGCCTGCTCATCGACACCTTGATCCCGGAGGTCCACAAGCAGGGCTTGGCCGAGTTCTTCGACATCTTTTGTGAACCCGGAGTATTCTCGGTCGAGGAGACGCGGCGGCTCGTCGAGGCGGCCAAGGCCGCCGGTTTCAAGATCAAGGTCCACGCCGACGAGTTCGTCACTCAGGGCGGGGCCGAGCTCGCCGCGGAGGTCGGGGCCGCGTCGGCCGAACACCTCATCGCCGTTTCCGACGAGGGGATCGCCCGGCTCGCGGCGAGCGATACGGCGGCCATCCTCCTCCCCGGCGTTTCTTTCTTCCTGATGCTCGACAAGCGCGCCCCGGCCCGGCGGCTCATCGACGCTGGCGCGGCCGTGGCCCTGGCTACGGACTTCAACCCCGGCAGCTCGAACCTGAGCGCCATGCCGTTCGTCCTCCAACTCGGCGTCTTCACCCTGGGGATGACGGTCGAAGAGGCCGTCAACGCCTGCACGGGGAACGCCGCCTTCGCCGTCGGCCGGCACGGAACGGTCGGCAGCCTCGAGCCGGGGAAAAAGATGGATCTCATCCTCTGCGACGTCCCGGGTTACATGTCGCTGGCCTACGAAGCCGGCCGGAACTCCGTCCACACGGTCATCAAGAACGGCCGCGTTGCCGTCGCCGACGGCCGAAGGGTCGGCGCCCGCTGATGTCCCCCAGGACAGACCCTCCGCCCTACTCCCAGCGTGCGTTCAGGGTTAGTACTGGGCAGCACCAACCCCGCTATTACGTTCTTCGTCTCGCCTGGCTCGGAAAGAGGGCCGTCTTCTCGACTTACCCGATCATCCCTCGCCAGGCTTCAGGTCGAGCAGGAAGAGGCCGGTCGCCTCGTCCCTTTTCCTCCCGATATCATCCTTGAATCGGGTTAAGGTGATCTCGCAGGTCACCGAGACGACGGCCTCCCGGAGATGCCCTCCCCTGACGGCGAACGTCTCATCGCCGAGTGAGGCGTGGGCGTGGATGAAGGGCTTTCCGTCGACGACGGAGATGTTGCCGTAAAGCGAGACGATCTCGTAGGACCCTGCGAGCTTCGTCCAGGAGTAGTCGCCCGTAGCCGGGTTGAAATGGCCGAGCTCGGCCTCGCCGACGGCGCCCAGGCCGTTAAAGAAGCCCGAGCCGATACCGTCGCGCTCGCAGAGAGAGAGCAGGGACGCGATGATCTTCTCGCCGGCATCCAGGCGGATGATATATCTCGACCCTGAGACGAAATATTTCACGGCTGCGGCGACTTCTTCAGTTTCCCCCGCCAGTAGAAGTAGGCGGGAATGCCCAGGCAGATGATGCCCAACCCGAACATGGCGTTCCGGAAGGAGCTGAGCAAAGAGCCGACGGCGACGTAGAGGGCGGCCAGGACGAAAATCGCCGGCGTGACTGGGTAGCCCCAAGTTTTGTAGGGACGCTCGAGATCCGGTCGTTTCTTGCGCAGGACCATGACCGCGGCGACGGTCAGTCCGAAGAAGATCCACTCGCCGAAGATAACATAGGTGAAGAGCTGCTCGAACGTCCCCGTCAGAGTGAGCAGGATGCTCCAGACGCTGATGGCGACGATCGAAACGTGCGGCGTCAGGAACCGGGGATGGCACTCGGCGACCCTCTTGAAGAACAGGCCGTCCCTGGCCATGGCGAAATAGACGCGGGGCGAGCAGAGAATGGTCTGGTTGGCCGCGCCCAGGATCGAAAAGAGGATGAGGAAGGCGATGAGCGAGGCCCCGAACGGCCCAGTGACGAGTTCCATGGCGTCGAGGGCAACCCGGCCTTCAGACGAGGCGATCTTGCCGACCGGCAGGACGTAGAGGTAAGCCAGGTTGGCCACGATGTAGAGGACGATGACGGCGGCCGTGCCGATGAGGATGCCGAGCGGGAGGTTCCGCCGGGGGTTCTTGATTTCGCCTGCACTGTAGGTCGCTGACTCCCAGCCCTTATAGGCCCAGAGGGAAGCGACCAGGCCGACGCCGAAGGCCCCCAGCAGCCCGAAGTTGAGTGGGCCGGGGGCCGGTTCGACGAAGTTCGCGGCATGGCCGTGGCCCTTGGTGAAAAAGAAAACGGCGACGACGACAATGCCGATGGCGGCCATCTTGATGTATGTCAGGAGGTTCTGGAGACGGGAGCCCCAGCGCACGCCGACATAGTTGACGGCGCCAAGGAAGGCGACGAAGCCGGCGGCGATGAGCTTCTTCGTGAGCGGAGTCATGTCGACGAACCGGGGCAGCATGTTGTGGGAGAAGGCGACGGCCAGGGTGGCAATTGAGCCCGAGTCGATGACCAGGAAGAGGGTCCAGCCGAAGAGGAAGGACAAGAGCGGGCCGTAGGCTTCCCGCAGGTAGACGTAGATGCCGCCGGCCTCGGGCAGGGCCGCGCCGAGCTCGGCGAAGGCGACGGCGCCGAAGAAGCTGAACATGCCGCCGACGACCCAGACGGCCAGCATGAGAAGCGGAGCGGGGACCGCAGTGGCGATCACGGAGGGCGAAAGGAATATCCCCGAGCCGATGACGCCACCGACGACGATCATGACGACGTCCCAGAGACTGAGGACCCGGGGCAGGGCGATCTTCGTTTTATCGACGACGGGGCAGGTATTCACTCCTTGTTCCATGGGCGCTCACTCCTTTCGCCAATCAAGCTCATTGCCGGAGATTCTATCAGGTGCCGTCAAAAAGGGCAACGGCGGAGGGCTACCTGAGCCGGTCCATCATGCGGTACTGGATGGCTTCGGAGACATGGGGCGTTTCGATGGCGTCCTTGCCGTCGAGGTCGGCGATCGTCCGGGCGACCTTGAGGACGCGGTCGTAGGCCCGGGCGCTGAAGCCGAGCTTGGTCACGGCCATCTCCAGGAGCCTCTCGGCTTCGTCCGGGATGGGGCAGAAGAGCTTGACATCCCGGGGGCCCATCTGGGCGTTGGCGAAGACGCGACGCCCGGCGAAGCGGTCGACCTGCCGCTCCCGGGCCCGGGTCACCCTGGCCCGTATGGCCGCCGAGCTTTCGGCCGGCGTCCGGGAGACGATGTCCCGGAACTTGACCTCGGGCACCTCGAGCTGGATATCGATCCTGTCGAGGAGCGGCCCGGAAATCTTGGAATAGTACCTGGCCTTCTCGCTGTCCGTACAGTCGGCCCCGCTCGCGTCGAGGCCGCGCCGGATGTCGGCACAGGGGTTCATGGCCGCGACCAGCATGAAAGACGCGGGAAAAGTGACGGAGTAACCCGAGCGCGCCACCGTGACCTGGCCGTCCTCGACGGGCTGACGCAGGTCCTCGAGGACGCGGCGTCGGAATTCGGGGAGTTCGTCGAGAAAGAGGATGCCGTGGTGGGCCAGGCTCACTTCACCCGGCTTGGGGACACTTCCTCCGCCGACGAGCCCGGCGTCGGTCACCGTGTGATGGGGGGAGCGGAAAGGCCGGACGCTGACCGTGCCCGAGCCCGCGAGCAGGCCGGCCGCGCTGTAGACGCGCGTCACTTCGATCGTCTCCTCGTAGGACATTTCAGGCAGAATGGTCGGCAAGCGCCGGGCCAGCATCGTCTTGCCTGCCCCCGGCGGCCCGACGAGGAGGACATTGTGGGAGCCGGCGGCGGCCACTTCGAGCGCCCGCTTGACGTGTTGCTGTCCCTTGACGTCCTCGAAACCAACCGCGTAAACAGCCGGGGTGACGAGCTCACGTTGATCGAAGCGGCAGGGCGGGACTTCGCCGGGGTCGCGGAGCAGCCTGACGACCCGGACGAGGTCCTCGAGGCCGAAGACATCGAGGTCGCGGACGAGCGCCGCCTCCCGGGCGTTCGCGCCCGGAACGACGATCCCCGTAAACCCGGCTTTCTTGGCCAGCAGGGCGATGGGCAGGACGCCGCGCACGGGTTTAAGTCGCCCGTCAAGGGCCAGCTCTCCGGCGAAGAGATAATCGCGAAGGCGGGCCGCCGGGATGACCTCCAGATAGGCCAGAAAGCCGAGGGCGATGGGCAGGTCGAAGGCCGAGCCCTCCTTCCGCCTGTCGGCGGGGGCGAGATTGATGGTGATCCTCTTCGATTCCATGTCGTAGCCGCAGTTCTTGAGCGCGGCCCTGACGCGTTCCTTGCTCTCCCGGACGGCGGCGTCGGGCAGGCCGACCGTGACGAACGTCGGGAAGCCGGGGCAGATGTCGACCTCGACCTCGACGGGAAAAGCCTCGATCCCGTGGAGGGAGGCGCTCGTGATCTTGAACAGCATGGGACCCGATAGAAAAGACGAACGGGCTCCGCATTTGTGTCACCGGGGGAGAAAGAAGGCCGCTCGCCGGCCGGGAGGCCGGACTTTACTCTCTTTTGTATTCCTTGGACAGTTTATCGAGCTCGTCCTCGACGTCCTGCCTGGACTTGACCTTGACCTGGGTCAACTGTCCGGCCCCCGCTTCGCCCGCCTCCGGTCCCCTTCCCTGGAGGTCTTCGAGGTCCCGGGCGGAGAACTGGCCGGCCTCGGGCTCTTCGTTGCGTTTCCCCCCGAAGAGCCGTTCCCGGACGACGGGGACGGCGAGCTTCGAGATCTCGCGGAGCGACTCGAAGACGCCGACGCCATTGACGGCCGCGGCCTCGACCCAGGGCGAACGGCGGGGGTTGAGGAGGTTGTTGAAGGTCTCGACCGGGATGAGGTAATTGAGGTCCCGCTTGTTGTACTGGAAGACGAGAGGGATCTTCATCAGGTCGATGTCGTGTTGGACACAGTTTCGGCGGAGGCCGTCGAAGCTCTCCAGGTTGGCGTCGAGGAGCGGGATCTGGGAGTCGGCGACGAAGATGATGCCGTCGGACCCGCGGAGGACGCTCTTGCGGGAGGCCTCATAGAACACCTGGCCCGGGACCGTCATGAGCTGGAAGTGGACCTTGTATTCACCGATCATTCCGGCCCGGATGGGCAGGAGGTCGAAGAAATAGGTCCGGTCGGTGTCCGTCTCGAGGCAAACGAGGTCCCCCCGGTAAGCGCTGTCGAGCTTCAAATAGATGTAGCGGAGGTTGGTCGTCTTCCCGCTCAGCCCGGGGCCGTAGTAGACGATCTTGATGGCGATCGTTTTCGTGGCATAGTTGATGAAGGACATACTGTTTATACCCTGATACTTGTCTCAATTCTTAACACACTCACCTCATGAAGTCAATAAAGCATGGAGGCCCCGAAAAGGCCGCAGCTATGATAGAATGAGGCTCGAAACGGCAGGAAAGGACGACCCATGAAAGACATCCGGAAGAGGATCCGAGTCGCCGTCATCGGCGGCAGCCGGCCTGGCCGGCAGGCCCTGGACACGGCCCTCGAGGTCGGCCGGCTCGTCGCCCGCTCCGGGGCGGTCGTCGTTTGCGGCGGGCTCGGCGGGGTCATGGAAGCGGCCTCGCGCGGGGCCCGCGAAGAGGGCGGCCTCGTCGTCGGCATCCTGCCCGGCAATTCCCCGGCCGACGCCAACCCCTGGGTCGATATCCCCATCGCCACGGGCCTCGGCTACACCCGCAATTCACTGGTCGTGATGAACGCCGATGTGATCATCGCCATCGACGGCGAGTACGGCACGCTCTCCGAGATCGCCTACGGCCTGATCCACGGCAAGAAGGTCGTCGGCCTCCGGACCTGGGACGTCCGCGGCGTCACCGTCGCGGAGACCGCGGAAGAAGCGGTCCGGCTGGCCCTCGAGGGGCTCTCTTCCTGAGATGAAGAACTACAGGATCGTCCTGGCCTACGACGGCACGGATTTCCGCGGTTGGCAGCGCCAGCCGGAGGGCCGCACGGTCCAGGGCGTCATCGAGGAGGCGGTCAGCAAGGTCACCCAGAAAAAAACCGTGGTCCACGGGGCGGGCCGGACCGACGCGGGCGTCCACGCGCTTGGCCAGGTGGCCAGCTTCCGCGGCGCCTTCCGGCTGGCCGACGCCGACCTCTTCCGGGCGCTCAACGCCGTCCTTCCCGCCGACGTCCGCATATTTTCCCTGGACGAGGTCCCGGCCGGGTTCCACGCCCGGAGATCGGCCCGCTCCAAGCTCTACCGCTACCGCATCGTCCACGCACCCCAGCCGAGCCCCCTCGACCGGCGCTACGTCCTCCACTGGCCTTATCCGCTCGACCTGAAGGCCATGCGGCAGGCGGCCCGATTGTTCGTCCGGACCGACGATTTCACGGCGTTCTCCTCCAATCGCGACCGCTCGCCGGTGAGGACCGTGGCCCGGTCGGAGATCCGGAAGACCGGACCCGAGATCGTCTACACCATCGAAGCGGGGGGCTTCCTGCGCTACATGGTCCGGACGATCGTCGGGACGCTCATCGAGGTCGGCCGGGGCAGGATCCCGCCCGGCCAAGTGGAGGAGATCTTCCGCCGCAAGGACAGGACGCTCGCCGGGCCGACCGCCGCCGCCAAGGGCTTGACGCTCGTCCGCGTCGACTACTGATCCAGGACGAGGCCCATGACGAAGGCGTCCTCGTCGGGCTTCGTGTAATAGTTTTTCCGTACCCCCATGACCTCGAATCCGAGCTTTTTGTAGAGGGCCACGGCCGCGGTGTTCGACTGCCGGACCTCGAGGGTCATGAATGCCGCGCCCCCCCCCCGGACCTTGGCGACGGCGAATTGAATCAGGGCCTCGGCGATGCCCAAGCTGCGGTAATCGGGGTGGACGGCGATGTTATTGACCTGGACGTCGTCCCGGATCTGCCAGAAGACGATGTAGGCGACGACTTCGTCCGCCGGCCGCCGGACGACGACGAAGGGGAAGGAGATGGACGTGTTCTGGATCTCGCCGCGAAAGGTATTGTCGCTCCAGGGATTGGAAAAAGACAGGTCTTCAATGACCCGTACCGCAGGCAGGTCGCCCTCCTGCATCCGCCGGATGAAATAGCGGTTATCGCCTTCGATCAGGATCGGCATTTTTCTTCGGCCTGCGACCTCCGGAAATAGAAAGGCTCGAGCGAAGCGGCGCCGATCCCCTTCCCCTCGCGGATCATGTCGCAGCCGATACGGCCGACCTCGGCCGCGAGGAACGAGGACCGGCGCGGGAAGCGGGCCTTGTCCCGGACGTAGGGTAAAAGTTTCGCGCGGTAGGCGGCCAGGCCGCTCCCGGCGAAGGCGATGACCCGCCCGGCGGGAAGCCGGGCGAAAAAGGCATCCGGAGCGTAGGCGCCCTGGGGGATGAGCTCGGCCAGGCCGGCCTCATGGACTTCGAACAGGCAGGCGTAGATCTCCTCTTTCTTCGCGTCGAGAAGGGGGCAGACGAGGCGAGGGCCGGTGGCGGCAAGCTTCACGGCCAGGGCCAGGAGCGTCGACACGGGCGCGACGGGTTTTCCCGAGGCGTAGGCCAACGACTTGACGGCGCCGACGCCGATGCGGATGCCGGTGAAAGACCCCGGGCCTGCGGCCACGGCGAAGCCGTCGATATCCTTGACGTCCCGTCCATGGGCGGCGAGAAGGAAATCGACGGAGCGGAGAAGGCGGGCCGAATGGGTCGCCGCCGATTCAATGTTGGCCTCGCCGAGGAGCACGTCGTCCTCGAGGAGGGCGACAGATCCGCTGGGTGTCGTCGTGTCGACCGCGAGGATGAGCATGTGTCCGCCCGCCGGCCCAGCGCCTAGAGCTTGGCGGCGACGGCCTGGCCGATCTCGAGGCTCGTCGATTGCCCGCCCATGTCGTAGGTCCGGACGATCCCTTCTTGGATGACTTCGGCGACCGCGTCTTCGATCGCCCGGCCTTTGTCGGTCTCACCGATCCAGTCGAGCATCATCTTGGCCGCGAGGATGGTGGCGATGGGGTTGACCTTGTACAAGCCCGTGTACTTCGGCGCCGAGCCGTGGGTCGGTTCGAAGACCGCATAGTTGTCGCCGATGTTGCCGCTGCAAGCGAAGCCCAGCCCGCCGACGAGCTGGGCGGCCAGATCGGAGACGATGTCGCCGAAGAGGTTCTCGGCGACGAGGACGTCGTAGTCGTGAGGGTTCTTGAGGAGCCACATGCAGATGGCGTCGACGTTGGCGTCCCGGAACTTGATGTCGGGATAATCCTTGGCGACGGCCCGGGCCGTGTCGAGCATCAGGCCGCCCGTCTCCCGGAGGACGTTCGGCTTCTCGATGAGCGTGACCGATTTCCGTCCGTCCTTCCGGGCGAACTCGAAGGCGGCCCGGACGATCCGGGCGCAGGCGGGCTTGGTCATGATCCGGGTCGACACGGCGATCTCGTTGGCCGGGACGTTCTTGAAGCGCTTCATCTTGGGGTGCGTCAGAAGCGCGTCCCGGACGACCTGGGGCAGGGGCAGGAACTCGACGCCGGCGTACATCCCTTCGGTATTCTCCCGGAAGATGACCAGGTCGATCCCCTCCTTATAATTCAAAGGATTGCCGGGGTAGGCCTTGCAGGGCCGAAGGTTCTGGTAGAGGTCGAACTCCTGGCGCAAACGGACGATCGGGCTGAAGTAGGACAGGCCCTTGCCCTTAAGGGCGGACGCGAGCTCGGCCGCGGCGTCCTCGCGGGGCTTGGAGGTGATGGCCCCGAAAAGGCAGGCGTCGGTTTCGCGGAGGAGTTTCAGCGTCCGGTCGGGCAGAGGGTTCCCCTCGGACGACCAGAATTCCCAACCGATGTCCCCGTAGATGTACTGCGCGTCAAGCCCGACCTTATCCAGGACGATCATCGTCGCTTCGATGACATCCTTCCCCACCCCGTCCCCGGGGAGAACGGCGAACTTGTACTTGGCCATGATCACTCCTTTTCGAGCTTCTTCTTGGTGTATTCGAGCAGGCCGCCGGCCTCGAGGATGCCGATGACGGAGGCCGGCAGAGGCAGGAAGCGGAAGGTGCCTTTGGGGGAACGGATCTCGTCGCCGGCGAAATCGATGTCGACGGCGTCGCCTTTCTCCAGGAGATCCACGGCCTCATCGCACGCGAGGACGGCCAGGCCGAGGTTGATGGCGTTGCGGAAATAGATCCGGGCGAAGGACTTGGCCACGACGGCTTGGACGCCCGCCGCCTTGAGGCACGCCGCCGCCTGTTCCCGGGACGAGCCGCAGCCGAAGTTCTTGCCGGCCACGACGACGTCGCCGGCCCGGACGCTCCCGGCGAACTCCGGGTCGAGGTCCTCCATGGCGTGCTTGGCCATCTCCTCGGGCGGCATGATCTGGTAGGTGTAGCGGCCGGGGAAGATGACATCCGTGTTGACGTTGTCGCCGTATTTCCAGACTTTCCCTTGGCTCATGCGAATTCCCTCGGGTCGGCGATCTTGCCCGCGACGGCGGTGGCCGCGGCCGTGGCCGGAGAGGCCAGGTAGATCTCGGAGTCGCGATGACCCATGCGGCCTTGGAAGTTGCGGTTCGACGTGCTCAGGCAGACCTCGCCCGCAGCCATGAGTCCCTCGTGGGCGCCGAGGCACGGCCCGCAACCTGAGTTGAGGATGACGCAGCCGGCGTCGACCAGGACGGCCAGGGCGCCGCTCTCAAGCGCACCCCGGTAGACCTCCCACGAGGCGGGGATGACGAGGACGCGCACGCCCGAATGGACCTTGCGGCCTCTGAAGATGGCCGCGGCGGCCTCAAGGTCCTCGAGGCGGCCGTTGGTGCAGGTGCCGATGAGGACCTGGTTGACGGGCTTGCCGGCGACGGCCCCGATGGGCTTGACGTTGTCGACCGTGTGCGGGCAGGCGACCTGGGGCTCGAGCAGGCCGAGGTCGTAGGCGAGGACGGATTCGAAGCGGGCGTCCGGGTCGGACGAGGCGGCGACGAAAGGCCCCCGGGCCCGGCCCTCGAGCCATTTCAGGGTCTTCGCGTCCGGAGCGAAATAGCCGTTCTTGGCGCCCATCTCGGCGGACATGTTGGCCAGGGTCAGCCGGGACCCGACGCTAATATCGCCGGCCGCGGGCCCGGCGAACTCGACGGCCTTGTAGTTGGCCATCTCGGCGCCGTGGTCGCCGATGATCTTCAGGCTGAGGTCTTTGGCGAAGACGCCGGCCCGGAAACGGCCCGACAGGTCGATGCGCATGGTCTCCGGCACCCGGAGCCAGATCTCGTCCGTCGCCCAGGTGCAGGCGGTCTCGGTCCGGCCGATGCCGGTGGCGAAAGCCCCGAGCGCGCCGTAGCTCGGCGTGTGGGAGTCGCTTCCGACGATGACCTTGCCGGGAAGGGCGAAGCCCTGTTCGGGCAAGACCTGGTGGCAGATGCCGGCGTTGATGTCGAAGAAATGGGGGATCCCCTGCTCGGCGACGAACTCCCGGATGGACTTGTGGTTCTGGGCGTACTTTTCCTCGGAGGCCGGGACGATGTGGTCGAGGACGATGACGATCTTCTCCGGCGCCTTGACTTTCTCGACGCCGAGTTTACGGAACTCCTGGATGATGGCCGCCGAATTGTCGTGGGAGAGGACGTAATCGGGGGAAACGGTGATGACTTCTCCGGCCTGGACATCCTTGCCCGCCTTGCGGCCGAGGATCTTTTCCGTCAGCGTCTTACCCACGAGTACCTCCTGGCCTCCCCATTTTATGGGGGCCCGGAGGCCTTGTCAACGCTACGTAATTATGGGACTCGGAGCGGCTTCTCCTCGGACGCTGCCCGGGCAGTGATGGGGACCATGCATAGCCCCCGTAGCGGAGGGGC
>CAZZCH010000078.1:0-16332 GCA_964652895.1 uncultured Eubacteriales bacterium | reverse complement strand
GCCCCGTCGAATCCGTTGGCTCGGTAGGCGGCGCGAACGCGTTCCAGGTCGTTCGTCCCGGTCTGGTGCGCCATCCGGAGCCTGCCTTTGGCGGCGGCGAGAAGCGGCAGGGCGGCCGTGATCCGGTCGTTGAGGAAGCGCGAGCCCTGACTGCCGCCGAAGACGAGGACGTCGAGCGCCCCCGTCCGCTTTTTGGCCGGGACAGCGTAGAAATCCTCCCGGACGGGGTTGCCGAGGAGAACGCCCTTGCCCTTGAAAGCCGGGAGCGTCGAGGGGAAGGCGACGACGGCCCGGTCGACCCAGCGGGCGAGCAGGCGGTTGGTGAAGCCGGGCCGGGCGTTCTGTTCGAGGATGACGGTCGGGACGCGGAACCACGAAGCCAGGAGGACGATCGGGCCCGAGCTGTAGCCGCCGACGCCGATGACCAGGCCGGGCCGGGTCCGGACGAGGATGGCCAGCGAATGGACGAAGGCGAGCGGCAGGATGATCAGCGCACGCAGGCTCTTCAACCCGCGGCCCTTGAGCCCTTCGATGCGCATGGGGATGAACTTGACGCCGTGCTCGGCCATGATCTTCTGTTCGACGTCGCGGCGCGTCCCGACGTAGGTCAGGCCGAGGCCTGGAGCCATGCTTAAAAGCCTCCGGCCGACGACGAGGGCGGGGTAGAGGTGGCCCCCCGTGCCTCCGCCGCTGATGACCACGCTGAGCGTCTTCATATCTTCACCGCGTTCCCACTGTCGCCTCTCTTCTGACTGATATGGAGCAGCAGGCCGATCGCGGCCAGGGTGCAGATGAGAGAGGACCGGCCGTAGGAGAGCAGGGGGAGGGGAGTCCCTTTGGCCGGGCCGAGCCCGAGCACGATCGAGATGTTCATCAAGGCCTGGACGACGATGGCCAAGGTGATGCCCGCGGCGATCATCTTGTAAGTCGGCGTGGGCGCCGTGGTGGCGATCTTCAGCCCCCTCCAAAGCAAGAGGAGGTAAAGGGCGAGAGTGACGAACGTCCCCAAGAGCCCTGTCTCCTCGCCCAGGATGGCGAAGATGAAATCGGTGTGGGCGAAGGGCAGGAAGTTGAGCTTCTGGGTGCTCTGGCCGAGGCCGGCGCCGACGAGCCCGCCCGAGCCCAAGGCCAGCTTGGATTGGTCGACCTGGTAGCCCGAACCGAGGACGTCCTTTTGCGGGGAGAAAAAGCCCTGGAGCCGCTCGACCCGGTAGTTGGCCTTGATGAGATAGAAGCCGAACAGGGCGCAGGCCAGGAGGCCGGCGGCGACGAGATAGCGGAGCTTGACCCCGCCGATGAAGAGGACCATCGCGGCCAGGGCGGCCAGCAGGACGGCCGTGCCGAAATCGGGTTCGAGAAGGACGAGGACGACCGAGACGACGAGCACGGCCAGGGGGATGGCCAGGGTCTTCATCTCGTTGAGCTTGTCCTTTTTGCTTTCGATGTATGTGGCCAGGAAGAGGATGAGGCTTATCTTGGCCAATTCCGACGGCTGGAAGCGGAAGCCCATGAGGATGACCCAGCGGTTGGTCCTGGCCACGGTCGGCATGGCCAGGCAGAGCATCAGCAGGAAGATCGTCAGGGCGAGGAGCCCGTAGACGAAAGCGGGTTGGAGAAAGAAGGATTTTTTGACCGAGACCAGGAAGGCGACGATGACCAGTCCGGCCACGGCCCCCAGGATCTGCTGGGCCATGAAATGGAAGGACTGGTTGTATTTTTCCCTGGCCATGAAACTCGACGAACTGAAGACGAAGAAGATGCCGATCGCCACGAGGGAGAGGGTGATCGCGAACAGGGGCACGTCGAAGCCGAACCGTTTGCGGCCGATCACGTCGGGTCCCCCTTCTTCCGCAGGCTCGCGGCGAGACGGCGCACTTCGCGTTTGAAGGTCCGGCCTCGCTCCTCGAAGTTCTTGAACATGTCCCAGCTCGTGCAGGCCGGGGCCAGAAGGACGACATCACCCGCGACCGCCCTTTCAAAGGCCTTGAGGACGACCTCGCGGTAGGTCGAGACCCGGTCGACGGGTACGACGCCGCCGAGCGCCGTCTCGATCTTGTCGGCCGCCTCCCCGACGAGGACGACCGACCGCACTCTCTTGCGGACCCCGCCGCGGAGGGGCGAGAAATCCCCTCCCTTGCCGCGTCCGCCCAGGATGAGGACGATCGGACGATCGAAGCTGGCCAGGGCCTTGAGGGTCGCGTCCACGGTCGTCGCCTTGGAGTCGTTGACGAAACGGACGCCCTTGACCCGGAGGACATCCTCGAGCCGGTGCTCGAGCCCCCGGAAAGCGAGGATCGACCGGCGCAGCGCGGGGGCCGGGACGCCCAGGAGGTGGCCGATGAGGGCGGCGGCCAGGACATTCTCCAGGTTGTGCGAGCCCGGGAGGGGAATGCGTGAGGCCGGCAGGACCCTCTCCGGTTTCCCGTCGCGGACGACGATCCCGCCGTCCTCGATGAAGGCCCCCCGGCGGAGACGCCGCTTGCGGCTGAAGCCGTAAACCTCGGACGCCGCTTCCCGGGCCAGGCTCCAGACGAGCGGGTTATCGCGGTTGAGGACGGCCCGGCCTTCCCGGCCCTGCTGGAGGACGAGCTTCTTCTTGGCTCCGAAATAGTTGTCGAAGGTCCTGTGCCAATCGATGTGGTTCTCGGAGACGTTGAGGATGGCCGCGACCGCGGGGGTGAATCTCTCGGTGTATTCGAGCTGGAAGCTCGAGATCTCGGTCACGTAGACGTGGTCGTCGCGGCTCTTGTCGACAAAGGAGATGAGCGGCGTGCCGATATTCCCGGCCAGGCGCGCCTTGAGCCCGGCATCCCGGAGGATGGTGTGGACGAGGGTCGTCGTCGTCGACTTGCCGTTCGAGCCGGTGATGGCGACGATCTTGCCCCGCAGGAATAGGTAAGCCAGCTCGATCTCGGAGATGACCGGGACGCCTTTTTCGCGGGCGGCCAGGATCTCGGCGAGGGGCGGGACGCCCGGGCTGGGGATGATGAGGTCGGCGCCGAGGAACGACTCCGGGCGGTGCCCGCCGGTCTCGAAGACGACCCCCCGGTCGGCCCAGGTCCGGACCTTGTCGCCGAAAGCGTCCGCGGTCTTCTTCTCGGTGACCCGGACCCGCGCCCCGCGGTCGAGGAGGAAGCGGCAGAGGGCTTCTCCCGTCCGCTCGAAGCCGACGATGAGGACGTTCTTATCTCGGAGTTCCATGTCTATCTCAATTTCAACGTCGCCAGGCTGAACAGGGCGAAGATGATGCCCAGGATCCAGAACCGGATGACCACCCGGCCCTCGGGCCAGCCGGAGAGCTCGAAGTGGTGATGGAGCGGGGCCATCTTGAAGACGCGTTTGCCCTTGCTCAGCTTGAAGTAAGAGACCTGGATAAGGACCGAGGCCGCCTCCAGGATGAACACGCCGGCGACCGTGAAGAGCAGGAATTCCTGCTTGATGAGCAGGGCGATGACGGCCATCGTCCCGCCGAGCGACAGGGCGCCGACGTCGCCCATGAAGACCTGGGCCGGGTGGCAGTTGAACCAGAGAAAGCCGAGACAGGCGCCGGCGAAAGCGCCGACGAAGACCGTCAATTCGGCGGCCAGCGGCACCCGGGCGATATTGAGGTACTGGGACCAGAGGGCGTGTCCGGCGACATAGGTCAGGGCGGTCAGGGCCGTGGCGCTGATCAGGGTCAGGCCGATGGCCAAGCCGTCCAGCCCGTCGGCGAGATTGACCGCGTTGGACGAGCCGACCAGAATGAAGACGATCCAAGGCAAGTAGAACCAACCGAGGAAGGGGACCCACTGCTTGAGGAAGGGGAAGCTCAGGCTCAGGTCGAACTCACCCCGCGAACCCATCCAGATGAAGACGATGCCGATCACCGTCGCGAGGAGCGTCTGGAGGAGGAGCTTCTGGCCGGTCCGGAGGCCCAGAGACCGTTTCCTGCGAACCTTGAGGACGTCGTCGATGAGGCCGACGAGGCCGAAGAGGACCATGGACAGGACGGCGACCCAGACGTAGAGGTTGTCCAATTTTCCCCAGACGAGCGTCGGGACGAGCGTGCAGATGATGATCAGGAGGCCGCCCATGGAGGGCGTCCCTTTCTTGGCCAGGTGGGACTGGGGCCCTTCGGGCCTGATCTCCTGTCCGATCTGCCGCCTTTGGAGGAGACGGATCAGGCGGGGGCCGAGGAAGAAGCTCAGGACGAGGGCGGTGATCCCGGCCATGGCCGTGCGCACGGTGATGTAGCGGAAGACGTTGAAGAAGAAGAAATCGCCGCGGAGGGGGACGAGGAGCCAGTACAGCACGGCCTACTCCTTTCCTCTCGCCTTGAGCTTGTCGACGATCATCTCGGTCCTCATTCCCCGCGAACCTTTGACCAGCACGAGGTCGCCGTCCCGGACGATGTCCGGGATGGCCGTCGCGGCGGCCGCGGCGTCGGCGAAACGATGAATGGCGGCGGCGCCCATGCCCGCCGCGGCCGCGCCCTCGGCGATCAGGCCGGCGAGGGGGCCGACGGCGACGAGGACGTCCCAGCCGGCGCGGGCCGCGGCCTGGCCCGCCAGCCGGTGGAACTCCTTTTCGCCCTCGCCGAGCTCGAGCATGTCGGCCAGGACGGCGACCTTGCGGGCGGCCGGAAGGCCGGCCAGACTTTTCAGGGCGGTCTCGAGGGCGCGGGGATTGGAGTTGTAGGAGTCGTCATAGACCCGGACGCCTCCGCCCGTCTCGACCAAAGTCCCGCGTCCGGAGAAGGGCCGGAGGGCGAGAATGGCCGGCCGGACCTCCTCGAGCCGAAGGCCGAGGGCGAGGCAGACGGCCGAAGCCGCGAGGAGGTTCGAAACGGCGGCGTCGTTGACGAACGGGAACGCGATACGGGCGGATTCCCGTCCGAAGCGCAGGAGGAACTCGAAACCCGAATAGCCCCGGGACTTGACGTCCTCGGCCCGGACGTCGCAGCCCGGCGTCCGGCCGAAGGTCATTTTCCGGCCCGGGAAGCCCGAGGCGATCGTCATGACCAGCCGGTCGTCGCCGTTGAGGACGGCCGTCGCTCCCGGCTTGGCTCCGTCGAGGATCTCCTTCTTGGCCAGGGCGATATCGTCCAGGCTTTTAAAGAACTGCAGGTGGACGGGGCTGACGTTGGTGATCACGGCGATGTCGGGCGCCGCGACCCGGGTCAGGGCCCGCAGTTCCCCGGCGGCGCTCATGCCCATCTCGAGGACGGCCATGTCGTCATCCGGGCCGAGCCGGAGGAGCGAGAGGGCCAGTCCCAGGTGGTTGTTGAAGTTCCCCTCGGACTTGAGGAGACGAAAACGGCCGGCGAGCAGGGAGGCCGTGAATTCCTTGGTCGTCGTCTTGCCGACGCTCCCGGTGATGCCCACGACCTTGACAGGCCGCCGGACGAGGATGTCGTGGGCGAGCGCTTGTAGGGCGGCCACCGTATCCGCGACCTGGACGAGGCCGAAGTCCTTGGCGGGGAGGGGGATCGGATGGGCGACGACGGCGCCCGCCGCGCCCTTGGCCGCCGCGGCGCCGACGAAGTCGTGGCCGTCTCGCTTCCCGCTGATGGCGAAGAAGAGCCCGCCCGCGGCGGCCAGCCGGGAGTCGATGCCGTAGCTTTCGAAGGCCCGCCCGGGGGAGCCCTGCAGGATGGTCCCGCCGGCGATCCTGGCGATCTCGTCGAGCCTCAGCCTGGCCATGTTCAGACGGCCTCCATCGCCCGGAGCGTCTCTTCGACGACTTCGATATCGCTGAAGTGAACGGTCCGGTCCTTGAAGATCTGGTAATCCTCATGCCCCTTGCCCGCGATGAGGACGATGTCGCCCTTGTTCGCCGTGGCCAGGGCCCGGACGATGGCCTTTCTCCGGTCCGGCTCGACCTCGTAGGTTTTGGAGGCTTCCTTCTCGAAGCCCTTGGCGATGGCGGTGATGATGTCCATCGGTCCTTCGGAGCGCGGGTTGTCCGAGGTCAGGATCGTCCAGTCCGCCAGGCGGGCGGCCACCCGGCCCATCCGCTCTCGTTTCTCCTTGTCCCGGTTGCCGCCGGCGCCGAAGACGAGGATGACCCGGCGCGGCTTGAACTCGCGGGCCGTCGTGAGGATATGCTCGAGGGCGTTGTCCGTGTGGGCGTAATCGACGGCGATCTGGATGCCGCGGCCGTTCGGGACTCGCTCGAAACGGCCCGGGACGCCCTTGAGCCCGGCGATGCCCTTGGCGATGACGTCCGGGGCGACGTTGAGCGCCAGGGCCGCGGCCGCCGCGGCCAGGATGTTGGACAGGTTGTGACGGCCGACGAGGGCCGATTGGACCCGCATCACGCCGCCGGGGTAGGAGACCTGGGCGTCGATGCCGTCTTCGGACATGGCGTATTTCAGGGCCCGGACGATGGCCGCGGGCTCGAGACCGAAGGTGACGGTCTTCATGGGCAGCTCGGCCATGAGCTTCTGGCCCCAGGGATCGTCCATGTTGACGACGGCGGCGCTCCTCTTGTGGTTGAGATAGAAGAGCTTTTTCTTGGCCTCGAAGTAGGCCTCCATGGAGGGATGATAGTCCTGGTGCTCGCCGCTGAGGTTGGTGAAGACGGCGACGTCGTAGCTCACGCCCCAGACCCGCTTCTGATCGAGGGCGTGGGAGGAGACTTCCATGACGCAATGGGTGACGCCGGCGTCGAGCATGTCCTTGAGCAGGGCCTGCAGGTCGGGGGCTTCGGGAGTCGTCCGGGGCGCCGCGGCCTTCCACCCCGGCCGCCGGTATTCGATCGTCCCGATGACCCCGGGCACGGCGCCGGCCGCGCGCAGGATCTCTTCGAGGAGGTAGGTGGTCGTCGTCTTGCCCTTGGTCCCGGTGACGCCGACGACCTTCATCCGGTCGGAGGGGTGCCCGTAAAAATTGGCCGCGGCCAGGGCCAGCGCTTCGCGCGCGTCGGCGACCTGGAGCCACGGCGTCGCGCTCCCCGGGGGCTTGGGCCAGGTCGAAAGGACGGCCGCCGCGCCGTTCGCCTCGGCCTCGGCCACGAAGTCCATGCCGTTGCGGGCCGCGCCGCGCAGGGCCGCGAAGAGGAATCCGGGCTTGACCGACTTGGAGTTATAGGCGACGCCGGAGATGTCCTCGCCCCCCGGCAGGACTCCGCCGAGGAGGTCGATGCCCTGGACGACGTCCCGGAGCTTCATGGCCTCTCGCTTTTCGTCGTGCCCGCGGCCAGGACGCGGGCGGGAAACGGTCGTTCCGGAGGGACGCGGAGATAGCGCAGGACCTGGCGGGCGATGTCCCGGAACACCGGGGCGCAGGCCTGGCCGCCGTAGTAGGCCTCCTTGGGATCGTCGAGGACGACGATCATGGAGAGACGCGGCTGATCGACGGGGACGAAGCCGACGAACGAGGCGGTGTATTTCCTGGTGTAGGATCTCAGGACGCTGTCGTACTTCTGGGCCGTACCGGTCTTGCCGGCGATCCCGAACCCGTCGAGCCGGCCGAGCTCGGCCGTGCCCTCCTCGACGACGGGCTCGAACACCCGGCTGACGAGCTCGCTGGCCGTCTTCTCGCTGATGACCCGGACCGGCCCCTCGCCATCTTCCGCCGTTTCCGGCCCCTGCCGGACGACCCGGGGCCGGATGAGCAGGCCGCCGGTGGCGTAGACGTTCATGGCCCGGAGGATCTGGAGTGGTGTGGCCCTGACTTCGTAACCGATGGCGATGTGGGGCAGGGACGTCTTCTTCCAGTCCTTGAGGGGATGGACGATCCCGGAGTCCTCTCGCGGCAGGTCGATGCCGGTCTTCGTCCCGAATCGGAAGGCCTTGATCGTGTCGTAGTACTCGGGGATCGTCAGTCTCTGGGCGAAGAGCACCGTGCCGACGTTTGAAGAATGGATGAGGACGTTCGAGAAGCTCAGGATGCCGAAGCGCTCGTGGTCGCGAATGGTCAGACCTCCGATGGTTATGAAACCGGAGCTGCAGTCGAAGACCTCGGAGAAGCCGACTCGGTTCCTCTCCCGGGCGGCCGCCGCGGCGACGATCTTGAACGTCGAACCCGGTTCGTAGCTCAGCTGTACGGCCCGGTTCATCCAGGCGTCCTTGGGTCCGGGAAAGTCGTTGACGTCGTAGCTGGGCAGGCTGGCCAGGGCTAGGATCTCTCCCGAAGACGGATCCATGACGATGGCAACTCCCCACGCCGCGCCGTGTTCGGCCATGGCCCGGGCGAGTTCCTTTTCGACGTAGTACTGGATCGTCGCGTCGATCGTCAGGACGAGGTCCCGGCCGGGGACGGGCGATTTGATGACCTGGGTCTGGTAGTCGCGGCCGCCTCTGACTTTATAGACGACCTTCGTGCCCTCTTCCCCCTTCAGGATGTCATCGTATCGGGCTTCGACCCCGGCTTTGCTGTCTTCGGTCAGGTTGAGGCCGCCGAGAACGTG
This sequence comes from uncultured Eubacteriales bacterium, assembly GCA_964652895.1. GTDB lineage: Bacteria > Acidobacteriota > Aminicenantia > Aminicenantales > Saccharicenantaceae > RBG-16-66-30. The sequence goes on along the minus strand of CAZZCH010000078.1, from coordinate 7,941 downwards.
AGCGGCCCGGCTTCCCAGGGGATAATGCCGCCTCGTCGCCGGCTCGAATTCAATACCCGGCAGCTTCAAGGCCATGACCCGGGCAGCGTCCTCCTCGGAGATCTTCTTTTTCACATAGGTAAAGTTGCTCTTGTCTTTCAGCCGGCCCAGGATGGTGGCGACTTCTTTCTCGGACAGGCCGAGAAGGCGTTGAAGGTCGCGGACCTTGTTGCGTTCTCCGGCCGGCGTTTCATTTTTGACCGGCCGGATGATGACCGAAACAGCGGGAAGACTGCAGGCCAGGATCTCGCCGTAACGGTCGAGGATCCTCCCCCGCAGGGGCTCCATCGTGATCTTGTCCCGGTTCTGGTCGACGACGGCCGCCTTGGCCCGGGCGTGCCCGAGGATCTGGATCTGGACGAGCCGGAGGGCTACGACGGCCGCCCAGGCGGCCAGGATGAAGCTCAGGACCAGGGTCCGCTTCCGGATGTCGCTTTCGTAATATGTCCTCATCGGTGGCGCCTCAGCGGGACGGGCCCCGTTTTTCGTAGATGACCTCGTCGTCCTTGGGATCGATGAGTCCCAGGGATTCCCGGGCGATCTTCTCGACCCGCGCCGGGTCGAGGAGGGCGGCCTTGCGCATCTCGAGCCCTTCAATGGCCTGCTCGAGCTCCCGGATCCTGTCCTCGCTCTTGCCGATGTCGATTCCCAGCTTGACCGATTCCGTCTGGTACCAGACGTAGAACGTCAGGGTGCCGATGACGGCGAAGATGAGGGCGGCGCCCAGGGCGATCCCCCGCGGGCTCCATTTCCGGCGGACCATTCAGATCCTCTCCGCGGCCCGCAGTTTGGCCGAGCGGGACCGGGAATTGGCCGCGACCTCCGCCTCGCCGGCCATCACCGGTTTTCGGGTCAGGATGGAAAGAAGGGGAGCGCGGTCGGAGGAGGACGCCAGGCCGGCGAACGTGTGCTTGACGATCCGGTCCTCGAGCGAGTGGAACGAAATGGCGACGAAGCGCGCTCCCGGGGTCGAGAGCCGCACCGTCTCCTCGATGAACTGGCCCAGCCCCTCGAGCTCCTGGTTGACCTCGATGCGGAGCGCCTGGAAAGCTTTGGCCGCCGGATGGATCCGGCCTCTCTGCGGACGCCACCGGTAGACCTCTTCGGTGAGGATCCTCAGGTCGGAGGTCGTCTCGAGCCGGCCGAGCTTGCGCAGGTGGACGATATCCCGGGCCAGCCGCCGGGTCTGGGTGAGCTCTCCGTACTTGGCGAAGATCTCGGCCAGCTTCTGCTCCGGGTAGGTATGGAGGATCTTCCCGGCCGTCGTCTTGTTTCTCAGGTCCATGCGCATATCCAACGGCCCTTCGTGGGTGTAGCTGAATCCCCGCTCCGGGGAATCCAGCTGGAAGGACGAAATTCCCAGGTCGACGAGGATCCCCCGGACTTTCTTGAAGGGGATCCCGAGCTCGGGCAGGCATTTGAAATCCGCGTGGAAGAGCTTGATCCTTCCGGCGTAACCCGCGAGCTTTTCCCGGGCCTTTTCCAAGGACCGCTCATCGCGGTCCAGGCCGATCAGCTGGGAGCGAGGATTCCTCTCCAGGATCGCGCAGGCATGCCCGGCCAGACCCAGGGTGCAGTCGACGTAAATCCCTTCCCGCCCCGCGTCGAGGAACTCAAGGACTTCCGTCGGCAGGACCGGGCAGTGTATGAGCTCCGTCATTCCGGCTTTCCTCGAGGGATGAGGCGGGCGATGCTCTCGAAATCCTCGTCCGAGAGCGGTTTCTCCTCGAGAGTTCCGTCGAGAACGTCCTTGTTCCAGATCTCCAGATGGTTCGAGAGGCCCAGGACTTCGACTTCGTCCCGGAGTTTGGCTTTATCCCTGAGGGCCTGGCTGATCAGGACCCGTCCCTTGGAATCGAGCTCGTGCCGCGAGCCATGCCTGTTGACGCGGAGCATGAACTTGCGGACATCGGGACGCAAATGAACGGCGCCCTCGGCCGTGAGGTCCGTCATCGAGAGCCAGACGGACAGGGGATAGACCTTGATCGAATCGTCGGAGAGCGAGGTGACGAAGAGGTCCTTGCCGTAAATCTGCTCGATGACCTCGCGGAATTTCTCCGGAATTTTGATCCGTCCGGAGGCGTCCAGCCGTGCCGTGTAGCTGCCGATTAGAACGTTGGCCATTGATGTGCGTCCCGATTTGTCCCGTTTCCTCCCAAATATATGAGAGAAAATAGCAAAAGTCAAGCAAAAAAAGCCCAAAAAAAGGACAAAAGACGGGAACGCTAAATAAGAGGCAAGAAGGGAGTTGGCGGGCTAGGAGTTGTGGGGTCGGTCGAGGGACGTGATCAGCCGGTCTTTCCCGAGCCGTTTTCCTCGTCCGTGGCGGGCATCGCGGCCAGCAGGTCCTTGGCTTTTTCCAGGTCTTTTTCCTGGACCATGACCTTGAACTCGGCCAGCCCGTCGACGGTTAACGGATAGACGAAGGGCGCCGTGCGGCCGCGGACGATCGAGGCGACGCCGTGGCTTTCGAGGATATTCTTGATCAGGTCCGCTTCGAACGGGCCGAAGACACGGGCGGCTTCGACGAGGTCGGCGTCTTCGTCCGGAGGCCTTTTTTTTTCGTCGAGTTCAGCCATGGGTCACGCCCTTTCTTGAATTCGAGGTAATCATCGAGGATTCTCCGGTGGTCGAAAGCCAGGGGAATATCGCGATCCCGGGGGTCGATCACCGCCGCGTTTCGGGCGTCGTCGCCGGCCTTCGGTGCGCCTTTGGCCCGGGCGATGAACACCGTCGATACCGTGTGCAGCCGGGGATCTCGCGCAGGATCGGAGTAGACGTGGAATTGGCCGCGGAGCTCGACGTCGAGCGCTGTCTCCTCGCGCGCTTCCCGGACCGCGGCCGCCTCGAGCGTCTCGCCGTAATCGACGAAACCGCCGGGCAGGGCCCAACCGGGCGGGGCGTTCTTGCGCTCGATGAGGACGATGCCCCGCCTTTTCCGGCCGGCCATGACCTCGATGATGATGTCGACGGTGGGCACGGGGTTTCGGAACTTCGGGCGCGGCATGCTCTCTCCTGACCTGCCTCTTGGCCTGCCGCGCCCATTGTAGGGCCCCCCCTCTCCGCGTGTCAATCTTTACGGCCCGATGCACGGGAGGCCAAAGAGGGACTGTCCTAATTGGGTACTGTTGTCCCCTATCAATGAGAGGCCTCGGGGGTCGTCGTTCGCTTCGGGCTCGGGAACGGGGACATGTACCTCTGGTACGTGTCCCCATTTAAAGACACTTTCCGAACGGGGGGATAGCGTTACAGGCTGAAGTGATTGGCACGAATAGTGCTAATATAGATGATATGAAACGCCGGAAGACGAGGAGACAGCCATGAAAATCGGGGGTTTTCGAAAAGCCGTTTTTTGGATGGTTTTTCTAGCCGCGTCTTCCGGGTTGTGGGCGGCCGATCATTACAAGGTCCTCAACGGCCCGAAGAATTTCTATTTCGGCCACATCAGCTATATCGAGGCGACGCCCGAGGGGACGGACCCGATCGTCCTGCGCGAGGGGCAATCGGTTCCCGAACAGGCCGTCCTGAACCTGCCCGTCGGCCCCGGCGACACGGTCCGGACGTCGGCCGACCGCCGCTGTGAAGTCCAGTTCGACACCGGGACCATCGTCCGCCTCGATTTTTCGACCGAACTCCGAGTCGAGACGATCCTCGCCCGGAGCTTGAGCAGCCTTCAGAATTTATCCAACCTGGCCCTTGAAAGGGGCAGGATCTACGTCATGTATAGAGCTTATGACGGCCGCGAAATATTCCAGCTTCTGACCCCCAACGCCGCGGTCAAGATGAAGAACAACGCCGTGGCCATCATCACGGCGGCCGCGGACGGCTCGACCGAAACACAGGTGAAGTACGGCAAAGCCCAGATGCGTTTTGGCGCAAGCGAGAAACTCCTTGATGACCAGACCGTCAGGAAGGGCGAGCGGCTGATCGTCCAGAAGGACAGTCCGTTCGAGCTTGATTCCGCCATCGAGGGCACCGATTTCGACATCTGGAACAAAGAGGTCAACGCCCATTTTGCGGACCTCCACGAGGGCCTGACCGCGTTGCCCAAGCCCATCCAGAAACTTCCCGGCGCCGTCTTCTACTTTGCCCAGACCTACGGCAGCAGATACGGCGAATGGCTCTGGGACGAATTCTATGGTTATATCTGGCGCCCCTTTGTCAACAACGGAATGTACCCCTGGGGCTGGCAGCCCTATTATTACGGTCAATGGGCCATGACGGGAGGGCAGATGTTCTGGGTGCCCCAGGAGCCCTGGGGTTGGATCCCGTATCATCTCGGTATCTGGCAGTGGGACAAGAAGCACGGCTGGGTCTGGCTCCCCGGCTCGATGTTCGCGCCGGCCTGGGCGACCTGGGATTTCTATTTTGGGTACGCCAGCTGGAGACCGTGGGGCCTGTATGATTGGATGGGCGGCGCCTATTCCTATTACGGTGGCGGCTTCAATTATCTCGACGGGGCTTGGGGCTATAACTGGCCCTATGCGGAAGACGGCCCCGGGACGGCCTGGCGGCCGGCCCAGAAAGTCGTCCGGAAAGACCAGCTCAAGCAGCCGGGTCTTGTCGCTTTTCCCGTTCCCTCTGAACTCAAGGGCGCCCTCAAGAAGGTGACCGCCGCCTACAAAAACGGCGAGGCCCGGATCCGGGATTCGGCGAGCGAAGTACCGCGGCATCTCGTCTTCGTCGCCAAGGGCGACCTCAAGGCCCCTGCAGTCAATGAAAAGGCGATGACCTGGAAAGACGTTCCCAAAGCCGGCGCGCCTCCGGCCAAGGAAACCGGAGTCCTGCGCCGTCCCGCCTACCCGCAGCGCGAGGCCGCCAGGATCTTCCAAAGCGGCGGCAGGCCGGCCGTGAGTCCGCATCAACAAGAGGCCCCGGCCGCGAAACTGATAGAAGGCAGGAACTTCGTCGCCGTTCCCCTGGTTCCGGAAGGCCCGGCGGCGACGGGCCGACGGGATGACGGATCCCGGGCCATGAGGGAAACCGGCAGACAAGGCACCGGCGCGAGGACGGAGAGAGGTACAGCCGGACGGGATGCAGGTCCTGCCGGCCGCTTCCGCGACTGGAACCCCGACGTCAAGATAGCCCGCGAACTGGGCGTTCACATCGAATATTCCAGCCAGAAGAACGAAGTCCGCTGCCCCGAGCTGAGGCTTTCCTCCCTGGACAGGGAGCGCGGTTCGGGCATCGTCCCACACTTGACATCTCAAGGCGTCAGTTATGGGCCGGCCGGCTCGTCGGGTTCTTCCGGCTCGTCGGGTGCCGCCGTCTCTTCCGGGGCCGGGGGCAGCTCCGGCCGTTCCTCCTCCGGCTCGAACGATAAGGGCGGCCAGGCCAAAGCGAGCGGAACGATCAAAAACTGATCGTGGGGAACAGAACCCGGGAGAGCCGGGGTATCTCGAAGGCGAGGCGGAGCCGCTCGACCTCCTTCTTATAAACGTCCAGGAATTCCTTGCGCAGCGGGTCGGCCGGTTCGAACTTGTGCCCCAGCGGGTTGACGGGGCTGCCGTGGTAGTAGATCCGGTAGTCGAGGTGGGGCCCCGTCGAGTCCCCCGATGTCCCCACGTACCCGACGGTGTCTCCCCCCTTGAGCACGGCGCCCTTGCGAACGCCCTTCCCGAAACCCCTCAGGTGGAGATAGGCTGTCTCATAGGAATTTTTATGCCGGATCTTGACCATGTTTCCCGCCCCGCCGTCCCGGCCGGCGAAGGTCACTTCCCCGTCGGCCGTCGCCTGGACCTCCGTCCCGATGCGGGCCGCGTAGTCGACGCCGTAGTGCGGCCGGTAGATCTTGTAGATCGGATGGAAGCGGCTGGCCGAGAACCGCGAGGTGATCCGCGGCGTCACGAACTTGATGGGCGAGCGCAGAAAATCCTTCCTTCGTGAGCCGCCGTTCTCGTCGTAATAGTCGGAGGCCTTGGTATCGGGATAGGTGAAGCGGAAGGCCTGGAAGACGTTGCCGTCGTTCGTGAACTCGGCGGCCAGGATGTCGCGGTATCCGGTGAAACGGCCGTCCAGGTATTTTTTCTCCACGTAGACCCGGAAGGAATCCCCCCGACGCAGGTCGGTGTTGAAATCGATGTCCCAGCCGAAACAGCGTTCGACGAGGTCGAGGGCCAGGCTGTCCTCTTCGCCGGTCTTTTCGAGCGCCCCGATCAGGCTGTCCTCGATGACGCCCCAGACGACGGCCGGCCGGATCTCGAAGGGGACGAGCTTCACCTCTGCCGTGATCACGTCCTCGCTGTTGTGGACGACGAGGAAACGCGTTTCGTCGATATCATACTCGAGCGTCTTCCATGGGCCGCCCGGCAGGGAGGCCAGCCGCAGCTGCCGTCCTGCCCGGATCTTGCCCAGGTCGTAGACGGGCTTGACGGCTTCATTGATCCGGTGGATCTCGAGGTTGTCGAAATCGCGCCGCTTGAGAATGTCGGCCAGGCTGGACCGCAGGGGGATGACGACCCTCTCCTCTTCGAGGGCCGGGGCCGCGGGGGCTGGAACGATCGTGGTCTCGCCAGGTCCCGACGGAGAAGGCCCGTTGGGCGCGGCCGCTTCCGGCGGGAAGAGAGCCCGGATGATGAAGACGAGAGCGGCGGCGGCGCAGGCGAGAAGGACGAGGGCCGCGGCGACGCGCCCCCCTCTGATCCGTCCCCGCGGTTTGCCTCGTCCGGCCCCCGGGTCGATGGTCAGCTGAACTCGTCCCATCCTGCAGGCGCCGTCATGAAGGGATGATTTTCGGCTCCGGTTTTTTCCGGGGCTGTTTCCGTAAAGCCCGGAAGAAGGCGACCGTAGGGCCGGAGACGACGTTCAGCCCGAAATAGAGGAGGAGGAAGATGCGCGTGTAGAAAAGCACGCCGAAGAGCGAGACGGCGAGGAAGAGGGCGGTCCGGATTTCAATGCGGTGGCCGATGAAGGTCTTGACGAAATTCCGGTAGGGGAACGTGCTGACCATGCACAGGGAGACGATGAGGGTCAGGACGGCCACGAGGAAGCCGGACTGCCGCGTGGCCAGCGGGACGGGGTGGAAATTGACGACCGCGGCCATGAACATGGCCGCCGAGGGCACCGTCAGTCCCTGGTAATGCTTCCGGTCCGAGGGGACGCGGCTGCGGACGTTGTAGCGGGCTAGGCGGAGGACGCCGGCCGTCAGGAAGATGAAGCTGAAGAAAACGGCCGGCGGTCCGGCCATCTCCATGCCCCAGAAATAAAGGAGCACCGACGTCGCCAGCCCGAAGGAAACGGCGTCGGCCAGGGAATCGAGTTCGACCCCGAAGTCAGACGGCGTGTGCGTCGCCCGGGCGACCAGCCCGTCCAGCCCGTCCATTAGCGCCGCGATGATGATCAGGAACGCGGCCATCCTGTAGCGTCCTTGGAAGGTCAGGAGGACGCTCATGAAGCCAAAGAACAGGTTGGTCAGGGAAAACAGGCTGGGCAGGACCATGACGCCTTTATGCGGTTTCTTGACCTTCATGGCTGGACCTCGGCGATGACGGTTTCGCCGGCCTTCACTTTCTGGTGAAGCCGGACACTGAGGACGGCGTCGTGAGGGAGCGTGAGCTCGACCCGCGACCCGAAGTACATCAGGCCGACCCTCTGCCCGCGGGCGACGGACGAGCCGGCCTTGACGAAGCACTTGATGCGACGGGCGGCGACGCCGACGATCATCTTCATGACCAAGTCCGTCAGGCCGCCCTTGAGGACCAGGGTGTTCGATTCGTTGTGCGTGCCGGCCTCCGGCTTGTAGGCGGGCAGGAACTTGCCCGGGTGGTAGTCGGTGCGAACGACGGTCGTCGCAAGCGGCGAGCGGACGAAATGGACGTCGAAGAGGGAAAGAAAGATCGTGACCTTGTTGACGGGCCCGGTCAGGTCGGCGTGGGGGGGGAGGGCGTCGATGCCGAGGCCCTC
>CAZZCH010000077.1:0-16420 GCA_964652895.1 uncultured Eubacteriales bacterium | reverse complement strand
CTCCTCGAGGACCTGCCAAAAGGCCTTGCCCTTACGCAGGTTGCGGATCTGCCCTCCCGAGAGGGGGATGACCGTCTTGCCAAGGCGGATCGTCTTCGCGGCGCCCGACGTCTCGGTCGCCGAAAATATGGGAAAGTAGGTTTTCGGGTCGCGATTGAAAAAGTCGAAGATGGCGTGCCCGCCGGGGTCCATTCCGGAAATGAAATTCGACCAGGCCACGGGAGTCTGCGGAGGCAGGCTCGTCCGGAGAGGCCGGAAATCGCCGCCCTGGAGGAGCTTCCGGAAAGCCGGCAGCCGCCCCTCGTCGATCCACCTTCTCGTCAGAACCGGGTCCATGCCGTCAAGGCCCAGGACGATCATCTTCTTGGCGGAACGGGCCCGGCCGTAGACCTTAGGCGTAAACCGGGCCGCGCCGCCGAGGCCGATCGCCGCCGACGCGGCGACTCCCGCCTTGATGAAATCCCTGCGGCTGATGGGCATTCGCTTTTTCTCGCTCATTTTGGCTTCCCCTTTTTCGCGGCCGGGAGACCGGCGATGTCGACAAGGCCGCGGCCGTCCATGTGGGCCGGCGGGGTGAGCCCGAATAGCTCCAGGGCCGTCGGGGCGATGTCCATGATCGACGGACTGGCCGTCTTGATCTTGAGGTTCGAGAACAGGACGCCTGGGACGAGGGCCGGGTCGATGCAGTGGTCCCCGCTCCAGGCCTTGGTATTATCGTCGATGACGACGGCGTTGACGATGCCGGTGACACCGTCCCAGGACGCCCGGTATCCTTCGTTGTAGCCGATGATGAGGTCCGGAGCGTTCTCCTTGTACGGGCCGGAGTAGACGGCATCGCGGTCGTAGACGTGGGTGATCGCCGCCGGACCGTTCGCGCCGTCCCTGAGGGCGGTGAGCTTGCGGGCAAGCTCGGCCTTCAAAGCGCCTGATTCGGCGCCCGGGGTGACGATGCCGCGGTCTTCGCGCCCTTTGAGGTTGAGGTAGATGCCCCCCAGGCCGAGGCCGTAGGCCTTCGTCCTGTCCCACTCGACGTCCTTGAACCACTCGGCGCTTTCATTTTTGCCGTCGACGAGGGTCAGGTAACCGTTCTGGTGGAGCCAGGAGTTGAGGTTGACGCCGCGCCGGAAGGATTTGAAGCCGTGGTCGGACATGACGAAGAGGACGCTTTTCGCGTCAAGGGTGGCCACGACCCGGCCGACGAGCTCGTCCATCTTCTTGTAGAGATCCTCGATGACGGCGGCGCTCATCCGGGCGGGGGCGGCCTTGAGGGCCGGGTGAGCCTTGTCGAGGTAGCGGAAGAACATGTGCTGGATGCTGTCGGTCGTCTCGAAGACGATGGCCACCAGGCCCTTGGGGGTCTTGGACAGGGCGTTCCAAAACATGGCTTCCCACTCGGCGTGGTTGGAGTAAGTCAGCTCGAGGAAGGCTTTCTCGTCGAGGGCCCCTTCGTTGAGGGCCCAGGTGTCGTTTGCCTCGCCGAGCGTGATAAAACGACCGAGCAGTTTCGACAGGTAGACGGAGTAGATGAACGGGTGGGAGATCGGCAGGGCCGGCTTTTCCGGGTCGATGTTGAGGGGCGTCATGTACATTTCGAACTTGGGTTCGAGCGCGACGATATAGAACTTACAGATGGCCCGGATCTTCATCCCCAGCCCGGGCCGGAATGCGATCGGAGTCCAAGGGCTGAAGGTCTTTTCTTTCAGGAAGAATTTCTTCTGCCCCTCGATCTCGAGCCAGGCCCCCTTCGCTTCCTTGTCGATGGTGATGGCCATGGGCAGGCGGATCTCCTCGGGCTTCCGGAGCATGGTGTTCTCGGGGCCCGAGATCTCGGTCCGGATGACCGTCCCTTCGCGGGCGACGAGGACGTCGACGCCGCCCTCGTGCTTGCGGACCTTGTCCGCGTCCTCGGTGAAGAAGGCGAACGTCCCCTGACTGCCCTTGAGATCCGGGGCGCACATGCCGGACAGGAGGTGCCCCTTGAACTTTTCGGGAGGGAAGGTGATGGGGACCCTCAGGACGGTGCTGAAGATGCCCTTCTCGCCGAGGATCTTCCAGAAGGGCACGCTCTTTCTCATGCCCCTGATCTCGGGTTTGGAAAGGGGGATGAGATATTTTCCCAAGGCGACGGTCCGCTTGGGTTTGCCGATCCGGGCCGAGGACAGGTCGGGAAGGTAGGTCCGGGGATCGCGGCTGAGGAAGTCGAAGATATTGTGTTTCGAGGGCTCGGAACCGGTCATGAACGACGACCAGGCGACGGGCGAAATGGCCGGCGTCGTTGTCCTCAGCCGGGCGTACGTCCCTTCCTTTTTCAGGCGGGCGAGGTTCGGCAGCTTGCCTTCGGCCATGAATTTCTCGGCCAGTGTCGGTTCCATCCCGTCGAGGCCGAGGACGATCAGGCGGTGGATGGGGCTTTTTTTGTAAGCCCTCTGTCCGCGGAGCGCCTTCCAGAGAAAGCGGAAGGGCCAGGAGAGGAATGAGAAGAGGGCCATCAGGAACGTCAGGAAAAGGACCAGGAACGACGAGAGGAAGGCGAATCCGGCGCCGGGGCCGATGTAGGCGGCGAGAGGTGAAGCGAGGGCGAGCAGGGCTCCCGCCGCGAAAATAAATCTGGTTTTCTTCATGAGAAGTTCTTCAGGATGAACGGGGCCACGTCCTCGATGGACAGGTCTTCTCCTAGGTCGTCCGAGGCCCAAAAGAAGGCGTCGTCCCAGGTGTGCATGCCTTGGAGGCCCGAGCGGCCGAAGATCTCCTTCTTCTTGACCGAGCCCTTCATGTCGAAGCCGGGTTCGCCTACGACGATGAGGTCGGGTCCCTTGCCGACGAGCGGCCCGGAATAGACGTCCTCGGCGAAGAAGACCTTGTGGACGACCCTTCGGCCGCGGTATTCGAGCTTTTCAAGCTTGCCGGCGATCTCCCTTTTGAGGGCCTTCTTGGAGGACCGTTCGACGGTCCCTTTGGGGAACTTGCCGCGCAGGTTGAGGTAGATCCTGTTGGGATCCAGGGCGAACGCCTTGGTCCGGGCCGTGATCTCCCCCAAGCCCGTGGGCTCGGGCTTGGAGAATTTCAAATAGCCGTTCCTCTCCAGCCAGACATTGAGGTAGACCTCCTGGACGACGCCGGTGAAGCCGTGGTCGGACAGGATGTAGAACCCGTCGTAAGTGTTGGTGAGCTTGCGGTACGCGGCCAAGATCTTGCCGATGAGCCGGTCGATGTGGCGGTAGTAATCGAGGAAGGTCTGGTGGGACGGATGGCCGGGGTCCTCGTAGGCGTTCCAAAGGAAATGGTGCAGCCGGTCGGTCCCGGTGACGACGAACTCGAAGTAGTTCCAATCTTCCTCCCAGAGGAGATTGAGGGCCTTCTGGCGGCCGGCCATGGTCTTGGTCAGCTCGTGCCAGAGGACCTCCGGGCTTTCCCGGACGTTGGTCGTGTCGATGTCGATCTGGTAGCCCATCTGCTCGAGCGCGGCCCGGTAGGACATCGGCCAGACCGCCTTGGCCAATTCGAGGGCGACGAAACCGGAGATGAGAACGCCTTCGATCTTACGGGCGGGGTAGGTGGACGGCTGGTTGATGACGATGCTCCTCTTGCCCTTGGCGCCGAGCTTATCCCAAAGGGTCGGCGCCTTGAGGTCGAGGGCGTTGGGGAAACGGATGTCGTAGGAATGGGGCTTGAAGTCGGTGAACCCGAAGATGCCGTGGGTCCCCGAATTGGTCCCGGTCATGAAGTTCGTCCAGGATACGGCCGAGATCTCGGGGAGGCTGGCCGTCATCTTGTGCAGGTGGCCGAGGTCCATGAGCCGGGCCATCGTCGACATGATGCCCCGGCGGGCCAGCTCGACGACCATGCCGTGGGGAACGCCGTCAAGGCCGATGACACAGGCTCGGTTCGTTTTCCTGGGCTTCGGGCTGGTCATGGTCAGGATCTTTCCGACATCAAACACTTATTTTACCTCAACCCGGGGGGGGCGGTCAATCAAGAGTTGACATTGCCCGGGCGCAGTTGTTAAATGGTTACTCTTATGAGAGGGAACATGACAGGAATGGACAGGCTCCGCGGCCATCTGGTCAAGGAGTACAGAAAAAAAACAGCCAAGAGCCGGGCGGTCTTCCACCGGGCCGAAAAGGTCATGATCGAGGGGGGAAGCCATTCGAACCGGCTGTGGCGGCCCTATCCCTTTTTCGCCGCTGGGGCGGAGGGGCCGGCCGTCCGGGATGTCGACGGCAATACCTATATCGACTACTGGCAGGGGCATTACGCCAACATCCTCGGGCACAATCCCAAGCTCATCCGTCGCGGGATCGCGTCCTGCCTCGGCCGAGGCGCCCTCCACACGGGTTTCGAAGCCGGCCACCAGATCGAGCTGGCCGAGACCCTCGTCCAGACGCTCGGAGGCGAGGAGACCAAGGTTCGTTTCACCACCTCCGGGACGCTGGCCACGATGTATTCCGTCATGCTCGCCCAAGGGCTGACGGGCCGGGACCACGTCCTGAAGATCGGCGGCGGCTGGCACGGAGCGTCGCCCTATCTCCTCAAGGGCATCAAGTACCATGCCGACGTGGGTTTCGAAGGCCGGGAATCGGCCGGCCTTCCCGACGACATCGTCCGGCGGACGCTGGTCACGCGGTTCAACGACTGCGACGACCTGCAGAGGGTCGTCAGTGAGAAGGGCGACCGGATCGCCGGCTTCATCGTCGAGCCGGTCCTCGGCGTGGGCGGCTTCATCCCGGCTTCGAAAGAATACCTCGAGCTGGCCCGGAGACTGACCATGCAACACGGCATCCTCCTCATCTTCGATGAGATCATCTCCGGGTTCCGCTTCTGCCCGTCGGGCGTCCAGACGCTCTACGGCGTCCGGCCGGACCTAACGGCCTTCGGGAAGATCATCGGCGGGGGACATGCCGTATCCGCGGTCGTCGGCCCCCGCGAGATCATGGAAGGCTGCGGGCGCGCCCGGGGCCTGGGCGGCCGGGTCCTTTTCGAGGGGGGGACGTTCTCCGCGCACTCGGAATACATGAAAGCCGGGCTGATCATGCTCAACCATCTCGTCCGCGGCGCTTCGACGATCTACCCCAAGCTCGCCCGCTCGGGCGAGAGGCTCCGCCGGGGGATCGAGCGCGCCTTCGCCGACGAGGGCGTTCCGGCCCGGTGCACGGGCCAGGGGAACGACGCCGTTCCGGGGAGCTCTGTCTTCATGGTCCATTTCCCCCGCCAGGCGGATTTGGCCTGCAAGAACCCCGAGGAGATCTACGACGACCGTCTGACGAACGTCGCCTTGAGAGAGGAGATCCTGAAGATCGCTCTGCTCGTCCACGGCGTCAACGCCGTCCACGGCGGAGGCGCCGTCTCTGTCGCGCATAGCGACAAGGATATCGACCGGACGATCGACGCCTATTCCGAATCGGCCCGGCTCTTCAAGAAGTATCTCTATTGACGGGGCCGGGCCCGTTCATCCGCTCTTCTTCAGCTCGAACCTGTACTCGCCGCTTCCTGTTTTGAAGACGGCGTGCTTCCCGAGTTCCCCGAGGCCCTCCCCGGCCAGGCCGATATCCGCGACGGATTCGACGGAGTGTCCCGCCCTCCAGAGAAGCCGGCCTGATTCGATGATGCGGGCCCCGGGCCAGAGCAAGGGGACGTGGATCTCTCCGGCGGCGCCGACCGGGATCGCGACTTCCAGGGAGAATGAATCCTCGGACCTATGCCAAGCCGAGCGGACCGTCCCGGCGATCGTTTCGAGCTTCGCTTCGGCGAAGGCGAGGTCACCGAGGATATGCGGCCGTACCCGGATGGTTTTCCAGCCCGGCAGGACCGGGCTCAGACCGGCGATCACCCTGTAGAACCAGGCATCGATGCTGCCGAGCATGATGTGGTTCTGCGAGTTCATGGCGTGCCCGGTCAGCTTCTCCCATCTCTCCCAGAGCGTCGTCGCGTCCTCGGCGAGCATGTAGCCCCAGCCCGGGTAGCTTTTATGCGTGGCCATGCGGTAAGCGACCTCCGCGTGGCCCTGATCGGTCAGGACGTCCAGGATGTACCGGGTGCCCAGGATGCCGGTATCGACGTGGAAGTCCTGTTGGCGGATGACGCTTTGCAGGAGACTGGCCAGGACTTGATCTTTTTTTTCCGCCGGGACCATGTTCAAGTAAAGGGGCAGGGCGTTGGAGGTCTGGTTGGGGTAGTTGTCGACCGGGCTGACCCGGATCGCGGCATACTGTGTCTCGCCGAGGAAAGTCCCGTTGAACGCGTCCCGGATGGATTCCGCGAGCTTGGCGAACTGCTGGGCGTCTTCATTGCGGCCGAGGACCGTGGCCAGGCGCGCCATGATGAGGACGTCATGGTAGTAATACCAGGTCGAGGTCAAGTCCACCGGCGTTTTCTTTGGAACGATGCCTCCGGGCGGACACCAGTCGCCGTACTTGCCGAGCTTCCGGAGGATCATCCGGTCGGCGTTCTGGCCGAGGAAATCGATGTACTTCTTAAGGTTGGCGTAATGCTTGGCGATGATCCGTCCGTCCGCATAGTGCTCCCAGAGAAGCCAGACCAGGGTCGGGTAGGCCGAGCTCCATGCCGGGTCGGCGGGGTACAGACGGGGAAGGTAGGGGGGGACGACGTCGGGCAGGCTTCCGTCCTCCTTCTGGGCCAGCCGGATGTCGTCGAGGAACTTGGCGTAAAAAGCGGCCATGTCGAAATTGAAGGCGGCCTCCTCGGCCGAAAGGTGGGCGTCGCCGAGCCAGCCGTGGCGCTCGTCCCGCTGGGGGCAGTCGGTCGGTATGCTCATGAGGTTGGAGAGCTGGCCCCAAATGATATTCCGGTGGACACGGTTGAGGAGCTCGTTCGAGCAATTGAACGTCCCGGTTCTCTCGACGTCGGAGTGGGCGAAACATCCCACGAGGGCGCCGTGTCCGGGCTCTCCGGGGAATCCCGTCATTTCGGCGTAACGGAACCCGTGGTATGTGAAGCGCGGCTCGTAGACCTCGGGCCCGCCGCCCTTGAGGATATAGACGTCCGTCGCCTCGGCGTTCTCGTTGGGTCCGAAGTTGAGACTGCCGTCATCGTTGAGGAGCTCGGCGTGTCGGAGCCTGATTTCCGTGCCCATCGGCCCGTCGACGCTCAGCCGGGTCCAGCCGGTGAAATTCTGCCCGAAGTCGAAGACGAACGTGCCGGACGGGAGCCGGTTGACGGATTTTGGGTCGAGGCGCTCGGTCACGCGGATGGGCGGCATCATCTGGGAGACGAGAGGATAGCCGCTCGTGGCCAGGGCCTTGTCCCAGTTTCTGTCATCGAAGCCGGGCAGATCCCAGCCGTCGATGAGCAGCCGTGCATCATACCTCTCGCCGTAATAGAGGCCATTCTCCTGGAGGGGGCCGCCCGCCGTCTTCCAGCTCTCGTCCGAGAAAATGACGGCGCGGTCGCCGCTCTCGTATTCGACCTCGACGCGGCAGGTGAGCTTGGGCGGCTCGTAGCCGTAGCTCTTGATGTGGCGTCCGTTTCCGAGGATGACGCCGATGGCGTTCTTATCCCGGACGAGGGCGGTCACGTCGTGGGAGGCGTAGAGGGCCTTTTTCTTATAGTCCGTCCAGCCGGGGTCGAGGACGCTCGAGCCGACCTTTTTGCCGTTCAAGCGCAGCTCGTAGTGGCCGAGCCCGGAGATGAAGACCATGGCCAACGCGGCCCGTTCCTTGAGGGCGAATTCCCGCCTCAGGTAGATCGCGCAGGCCTGGATGTCGTCGGCGCCGGGGTGCCCAAGGAGGACGGTGCCCTTGGACCGGAACTCTTGGCCCTGACGCGCACCGATCCACTTGGGCTTCCAGTCTCCCTCATAGAGGAATCCCGTGACGAAAGAGGCCGGCTTGCTCCAGGGGCTGGCGGTTCCCGCCCGGTCCCACCATCGGACCTTCCAGAAGTAACGGGCGCAGCTTTGGAGCGCTTCGCCCCCGTATCCGCGGCTCGGCGCACGTTCCGCGTCGATCATCCCCGTGTCCCAGAAATCGCCGATGTCGCTCTGGAGAAGATCGCGGGCGGATGAGACCAGGACCTGGCAGGCTTTGGGACTGTCTCCCCGGGTCGCGCTCTCGAGAAGCCAGGAGAAGCGGGGCGTAGGGGTGTCCACGCCGAGCGGCTCGGTGAGATACTCGCAGCGCAGACGAACCGGCGGGCGGGGTGTCATGACGGACCTCTCTTTGAGCCGGGCTTAGAACCCTATTATACCGGACAGATGGTCGGAATCCTATTGGGCTTGGGCCAGGAAGTAATCGGTGACCTCGACGCCGTACTTGGACGGGTCAAGCGGCGCGGCGATCGTCCTGCGGAATCGGCCCGTTTCCGGGACGCGCTCGGCCAGGTCTACGACCTCGCCGTCAATCTTGTTGCCTTCGACATCGGTGATGAGCTTGACGGACGGGCGCATGAGGAGCTTGGGGTCCGGGCTGATGTCGTGGACGATGCCGACCTCGCCCGAGGTCAGGGCGATGAGCGAACCGATGGGGAAGACGCCCATCATGTTGACAAAGGCCTTGAGGATGATCGCATTGAACTCGGTGCCGCTCTGCTCGAGCATGAAGCTCAGGGCTTCCGCCCTCGTGAAGTCCTTCGTGCGGTAGACCCGCTTGGTGGTGATGGCGTCGAAGACGTCGACGACCTTGACGATCTTGCTGAAGAGGTTGACGTCGTTCTTTTTGAAATACCGCGGGTAGCCGGACAGGTCCTCCTTGATGTGGTGCTCCATGGCGACGTGGATGGCCCGGAGGGGCAGGTGCCGGAATTCCTTGAGCAGGACGAGCTTTTCGGCGCCGTGGAAAGGGTGCTGTTCCATGACCGTCCTCTCCGCGTCGGTCAGCCGGCCCGGCTTGTTCAGGATGTCGAGCGGGGTTTCGGTTTTGCCGAGGTCGTGGAAGAAGGCCGCCATGCCCAGGTCGACGAGCTCGCTCCGGCTCAATCCCAGCCGGCGTCCCAGGGCGGTGGCCAGCAGGCAGACGTTGACCGAATGATTGAGCGTGTACTCGTCGTGGTTCTTGATGTTGGTCAGGCCGTGGACGAAGCCCTCGTCCTCGACGATGTGGTTGTAGATGGACTGCATGAGCCGGCGGGTCGTGTTGATCTTGATCGGTTCATTCTTTTCCCCGCGGGCGAAGGACTCCTTGAGGTGGACGATGCTGAGGAAGAACATCCGGGCCGTGTTCTTGTGGAGACTCTGGACGATCTCTTCGGCCGAGATCTTCTCGAGCTCGACATGCTCGACGGCCGCGGCTTCGAGGTCGGCCACAAGTTGAGCGTAGACGGCCTCGTCCTTCTTGTCCCGCTTGGCGAAGAGGGACATGAACCGGTAGAGCTCTTCCAGGTCGAGTCCCGGATGGAACGTCAGGGCCTCGACGTCCCTCGTCCGGAGCTCTTCCAGGACGGACTTGAAAATGCCGTAGGTCCCGACGCCGAACTTGAGGCGGACACCGTTGAGGAGCAGGGCGCCGTGGCGGACGCGGAAGGACACCGCCTCTCCCTCCTTCAGCAAAGCCGCCAAGGATTCGAATAAGAGCTTGCCCTGCTCCTGGAAGGCGTCGTTCTTGGGGTCGTATATCTTGGCGATCTTGTCGACGATGTGCAATCGGATGAGGAGGTCGACGCCAGTCTTCTGGAAAGCCTTGCCTTCGGCCCCCCGCGGCGGAACGGTTCGCACTTCGGGCTCCGGCTTCGTGATCCCTTTCTCGTCCATTCGCTTCCTCTACTTGACCGCCCCGGCCGGCGGCAGGCGGACGAGCGCCGCCGTGCAGGCCTCCCGGACTTTTTTCGTCCGGCCGATCGCACCGTTTTGAAGAACGGTCAGAGCCTCCCCGGTCCCCATACTCTCCAGCCCGGCGACGGCGGCCAGGCGCATCTCCAGGACCCGCTTCGGGGCGAAGAGGGGAGCCCGGCCGAGCGTACGGCGCAGAAATTCGAGCGCCTCGGCGGACCGGGTCCGGCCCAGGAACGACAGGACGGCCTCTTTTTCCTTGAGACTTTTTTCCTGAAACTCTCGCGTCGAAGCCTCGCGCGCGATCTGTTGGACGCGCGCCCCTCCCTCGGCCGGATTGAGCTTCATGGCCGCTTGAATGCGGACCTCTTCGTCAGGGTCCTTCATGAAGCCGAGAAGGAGCCTATTGGCCATCTCGTCAGGGGTATTGCCCAAGGCATGGATGGCCTCGAGCTTGACCGTCTTGTTCTGGAAGCTCAGAAAGGCCGAAAGGTGCGGGATGCCCCTGTTTTCGGGGATCCGGGACAGGATACCGATGATCGCGATAGCCAGATCGGGCCTGCCGTTATCGGTAAGGCTCGTCAGGAGCCCCGGGTTGGGGGTTCCGGCGTCGGCGATGAAACCGAGGATCTTGTGCCGGGCTTCGCCGCCGGGGACGATGTCGTAAAGGTCCGCCGCGAGGCTGAGGGCCGGCGTCCCGAGGAGTCCGAAGAAGCCCAGCAGGGACTCCCAGTCCATGGTTTTTTTCTTGTCCAGAAGGTCCTTGACGGCCTCGAGAGTCTTCGGGCTGACGGTACGCTTGAGGAACGATTCGAGCAACGCGGCTTTCTCCGGGGCTCCGGTCAGGTTCCGGACGAGCTCGTGGACCTTCTGGATGATGATCACGACCGCTTGGAAATTGCCGTGCCGGAGCTGGTCGAAATGGTATTCCAAGAGCGCGTCGAGAGTGGCCTGGCAGTTGGCCAGGTTTTGCTCGAGGAAGACGATCTCCATCATCAGTTCGATGAATTCTTCTTCGGCGGAGATCGTCCGGTTGACGCGGACCATCGATTCGAGAGAAAGCAGCTCGTCTTCGGTCAAGGTCGGGTCCATGGCCGCAGCGTCGCTTTTTTTCCTCCCCTTGTCCATCGCGGTGGGCATCTCCGGGCCAGCGCTCTCTTCGGGCGCCGCGGGCCCGTCCGGAACGTTTTCCATTTCGCCCCGGGCCGAGCCTTTCTGGACTTCCTCCCGGTCTTCCGAGGTCAGATCGATCCGGCCCCGCGAGAAATTCGACGTATCGACCCGGACTTCGATCGTCTCGTGGGCGAGATCGTCGGGCAGGTCGGGCAGTTCCTGGCCGACCTGGGACTCGCGTTTCTCGGCCATGATGCGGTTCTCGAGAAACTCGTCCGGGGCGTAGTACTGGATATTCGGCAGGTCCCGCTCCCAGAGGGAAGCGACGATGTCCCTGTCTTCGGCCGGCTTCTGGCTTTCCGCTTTGAGCAGCTCGAGGAAATCCTGGATCTCCTGCCGGTCCAGGCCCTGGTAGAAAAAGAGGATCTGAAGGCCGTCCTTGAAAAAGAAGAAAGGCAGGCTCTTGATGGTCAAATCGTCGGAGAATACCGGCTTGCCGCCGAGGGTGAAGGAATATTCCTCGATGCCGATCTGCAGCTTCTGGTAGGCGGCCAGGAAATCCGTGAACTTCTGGGTGAGCAGGTCGACGAAGTTCTTGACCGTGGCATGCTCGGAGGGGAATATCTTCATGGCCGAGACGGTATTGGCCAGGAAGCGCAGGAGATCCTTAGCTTTTTCGACGCGGGCCGGGTCTATCGCGCCGCTCTCCGCCCCACCGGTTGGGTGCTGTTTCTGAATGCTGGCCATCTTCGCTCAAGCCGGGACTTCACTCCCGCTATGACTTCAGTTTAGTCAATTTGCCGAGTTCGTCAATCGAAAGAATGAGGCGGGGGAAAAAAATCAGCGCCTGCTGAGGACCCGGCGCTCGTAGGCGTTGACCTCCCTGAGCCACTCGTCCGCCGGCGGGACCCCGGCCCGGAGGCAGTGGGTGTCCCAGACCGCGCCGAAGGGCAAGGCCTTCAGCTCCTCGAAGAGGGAGAGCCGGGCCAGAGTCCGGGAACCGGCCTCGAGCTCCCGGACCTTCTCCTGGGGTTCGAGCAGGGCGATGAGCAGTCCTTTGAGCAGGGAGCGGGCGCCCAGGACCCAGGCCCCGATACGGTTCATGCTGGCGTCGAAGTAATCGAGAGCGATATGGATCTTGTCGAGCGCCTGGCTGCGGACGATCTCCGTGGCCAGGTCGCGGAGATCGTCGTTGAGAAGTACGACATGGTCGCTGTCCCAGCGTACGCCACGGCTCACGTGGAGGAGGATCTCCCCGGAGAAAGGCAGGATGGCCGAGATCTTGTCGGCCACGGATTCGGTTGGATGAAAATGGCCCATGTCCAGGCAGATGATCTTGCCCCGTGTCAAGGCGTATCCCATGTAGAATTCGTGCGAGCCGACGACGAAGGACTCGCTGCCGATGCCGAAGAGCTTGCTCTCGAGCGAATCCTTCATCTGCTGGGGGCTGTACTCGACCTCGAAGATCTCGTCGAGCGATTTGAGGAGCAGGGCCCGGGCCCCCCAGCGGTCCGCCGGGACGTCTTTCGACCCGTCGGGGATCCAGAGGTTATGGAGACAGGGGGTCTTCTGCTCGCGGCCGATAGAGGCGGCGATCTTCCGGCAGCACTTGACGTGGTCGACCCAGAATTTGCGGGTGCCGTTCTCCTTGCTGCTGAGGGTGGATCCGGAAGCGGCCTTGGGATGGGCGAAGCAGGTGGCGTTGAAGTCGATCTTCAGGTTGAGACCGCGGGCCCATTCCTCCCAGCCGCGAAAGTGCTCAGGCTCGATCTCGTTGCGATCGACGGCTTTCCCGCCGAACTCCCCGTACATGGCGTGGAGGTTGACCCGGTGGCGGCCGGGGATGAGGGCGAACGCCTGGGCCATGTCGGAGCGCAACTCCTCGACGGTGCGCGCCTTGCCCGGGTAGGCGCCGGTGACCTGCAAGCCGCTTCCGGCCAGGCCCTCGGCCTGCTTTTCGAAGCCGCCGACGTCGTCGCCCTGCCAGCAATGAAGCGAAATGGAGATCGCCTGCAGGCGGGTCAGGGCCTTGTCGGTATCGACACCCCATTGCGCGTACCGTTCCCGCGCCAACGCATAGAATTTTTCGATAACTGTCGTGTCCATCCTCAACCCTCCACGAAGGAACGGCATGTTTATATCTCGACTTCCATAGGGTGTCAAGCGGCGAGGACATCCCGAAAGCGGACGTAGGCCGCGTCCCAAGCCTCCGTGTCCGCCGGCTCGTAGGTCCGAAGATCGAAGGATCCACGGATGATGGCCCGCATTTCCGCAAGAGATGAGACTTGGCCCGTGGCCATGGCCTGGACAAGGATGTTGCCGACGGCTGTCGCTTCGGCCGGGCCGGCCACGACCGGAAGGCCGGTCGCGTTCGCCGTGAACTGGCAGAGGAGCCCGTTGCGCGAGCCGCCGCCGATGACATGGATCTTTTCGATGGAGTGGCCGAGGACCAGGCGGAGCTGGTCGATGACGAAGCGATATTTAAGGGCCAGGCTCTCGAGGAGGACACGGACCAGGGCCGCCCTCGATCCGGGCGGCTTCTGGCCGGTCTTGCGGCAATAATCGTTTAAGGCCTCGGGCATGTCCGGCGGATTGAGAAAATCCGGGCAGTCGGGATCGATGAAGGCGGCAAAGGCCGGGGCGGCGGCCGCCGCTTTCACCAACTCCTCGTAGGAAATCGGGCCCGCCTTGGCCCATTCCTTGCGGCAGCCCTGGACAAGCCAGAGCCCGGTGACGTTCTTGAGGAAACGGATGGTCCCGCCGACGCCGCCCTCGTTGGTGAAGTTCGATTCGAGCGACTGAGGCGAGATGATCGGCGCGTTCTCTTCGACGCCGACGAGCGACCAGGTTCCCGACGAGATGTAAGCCCAGTTGCGGCCGTCGGCCGGGACAGCCGCGACGGCGGCGGCCGTATCGTGGCCGGCCGTTGCGACGACGGGGACTCCGCGAAACCCGGTCTCCGCAATGACCTTTTCGGTCAGGGGCCCGAGGACGGTGCCCGGCTCGATGATATCCTGGAGGATCCTCTTCGACAGTCCCATCGCCTGGAAGAGGCCGGGGATCCAGGCCTTGGTCCTGGGGTCCAGGATCTGGGAGGTCGTGGCGATCGTGAACTCGGCCGCTTTCCTGCCGGTCAGCAAGTAGTTGAAGAGGTCCGGCATGAAGAGGAGGTCGGCAGCGGCGTCCAGCAGGGGCGATCGTTCGCGGACCATGGCGTAGATCTGGAAAAGCGTGTTGAAGGGCAGGAACTGGATGCCCGTCGCTTCGTAGAGGGCCTCGCGCGGCACGATCTTGAAATATTCCTCCATGGCCCCGATGTTCCTATGGTCGCGGTAACAGAAAGGCAGGCCGAGAAGATCGCCGTTCCCGGCCAGCAACCCGAAGTCGACCCCCCAGGTGTCGACGCCGATGCTTTCCGGCCTGGCACCCAGAGCCGCCGCCCCTTCCCGCATGGCGGTTTTCATCTCGTCGAACAGGGCGTAGACGTTCCAATGGATATGCCCGGCGAGCGCGCGCGGCGTATTGGGGAAGCGGCGGACCTCGTGGATACTGAGCTTGCGGCCGTGGAGCGTTCCGAGGACGGCCCGGCCGCTTTCGGCCCCCAGATCGAAGGCCAGGAAGTGGGACGGGTCCGTTGTTCGCGGCATTCTTGAGACTCGCGTTCTTTATATATTCTGAACGCCGGATGTTTTCAAGCCCTGGAAATTCGGGACATAACCCTTTTCTCTTGAAAAGGGATTGTGTCCAACGAATTTCCAGTTCGCGAATTTTCCGGCGGGGCGTTTTGAAATACGTCCCCGTTTGGCCTAATATATGAGCCGAAGATCACGACCGGCCGCGAAGAGGACATATGGCTTTCGAGGATAAACTCAAGCAGTTAAGGCGCGAGCGGGAAGCCCGCGGCCGCGTCCGGAAGATCCAGACGACGTGGGAGACGATCGACGAGGACGCCGGCCTTTCGGTCAAGGAAAAACTCGAGCGCCTGATCGCCCTGACGGACAAGGGCCGGGGCATGGCCGGCCGTTCCGAAACGAGGCCGGTCGAGAAGAAGCGGCGCGAGCCCGTCCAGGTCTTCGAGAATTCCTACGCGCTCGGCGTGCGCTACGGACAGATCCCCATCTCGATGGGACTCCAGATCCCAGGGACGATCCTGGGATTCCTCAGCCGCGACGGCGCGTTCGACGGCCTCGACCTTTCGACGGCCGTCTTCCTAGACCTCGAGACGACCGGGCTCGCCGGCGGTACGGGCACGCTGCCCTTCCTCATCGGCCTGGCCTATTACCGGGACGAGCGGTTCAAGGTGACCCAGTTCTTCCTGAGCGAGATGGCCGAGGAGGACCGCCTCATCCGCGAGCTCGCCCAGTTCATCCGCGACATGGGGTTCAAGTCCATCGTCTCTTACAACGGCAAGGCCTTCGACCTGCCTCTCGTCGAGACGCGCTTCGCCATGCACCGGACGCCCTGCCCGTTACGCGGGCTGCCTCACCTCGACTTTCTCTTCTCGGCCCGGAGCCTGTGGAAGCACAAGCACGACAGCTGCCGGCTCTTCAACCTGGCCCAGCAGATCGTCCAGGCCGAGCGGTCCGAGGACATTCCCGGCGCGGAGATCCCGCTCCGTTATTTCCAATACATCCGGAACGGCGATTTTTCGCTCATCGACCCCATCCTCTACCACAACCAGGAGGACCTGCTGTCGCTTCTGGGGGTCGTCGTGGCCGGTGCCGTCCTTGTCGAAAGGAACCGCGAAGGCGCTGAGAGGGGAGAGGACGACGCCATGGACCTCTATGGGGTGGCCCGGCTTTTCGAGAGGGCGGGCGACACCACGACCTCGGCCGCCCTTCTCGAGAAGGCGTTGGCCGGGGGGCGGGGCTTAACGGCCGAGGTGTCCCTAAACGCCCGGAAAAAACTCTCCCACCATTTCAAGAAGAACAAGGACTGGGACAAAGCGCTGGCGTTCTGGCAAGAGATGGCCAGGGGCGACGAGGCCGATTGTTTTCGAGAACTGTCGATGTATTTCGAGCATACGGCCAAGGACTACGGAGAGGCCATCCGCGTCGCGACAGAAGGGCTGGCCCTGTCGAAGGGGAAGTCCCTGGCGGTGGAAAAGGATTTCGAGAAGCGCATCGCCCGCATCAAAGGCAAGATGGCGAAAAGGAAGGGGGTTCCCGGACAATGAAGGCCATGGTCCTCGGCGTCGTCCGGCCGGCGGCGGAGAATCCTCTCGAAATGATGGACGTGCCCATTCCGGCGGTCGGGTTGGAGGATATTCTCATAAAAGTGCGATGCTGCGGCGTCTGCCATACGGACCTGCATGTCGTCGAGGGTGAACTTCCGGACGCTAAACTCCCGCTCATTCCAGGTCATGAGGTCATCGGTGTCGTAGAACGGGTGGGGGAGAGGGCGGTAAGGTTCAAGGTGGGCGACCGGATCGGCGCGGCCTGGCTTCGATCGACCTGTGGAGTTTGCCGATTCTGTCGGAGCGGCCGTGAGAATCTTTGTGAGACGGCGCGATTCAACGGGTATCATGCCGACGGCGGCTACGCTGAATACATGGCCCTGCCCGAAAAGTTCGCCTATGCCATCCCGGCC
>CAZZCH010000076.1:0-16620 GCA_964652895.1 uncultured Eubacteriales bacterium | reverse complement strand
CTTTGGGGCCCATGCCGCCAAGGACGCCGATCGTCTTCGGCTTTTTTCAGCTCACTTGAGGAGGTCCCTGACCCTGTCGAGGGGAAGCGCCTCGGCGGCGCGGCCGCCCTTTCCCACCGTCCGGACGGCTTTGAAGAGGGAGTTGAGAATGGCTTCCTCGGCGGCCTCGGCCGCGGCCTGGAAGAGCGGCGAGACGCTCTCGTCCCTGAGAAGGATGACCGTGCGCGCCGGCGACGTCGAGCTGCGAGAGACCCGGACGGCCGCGGCGGTCGAAAATGCGATCGCATAATCGCCGCTTCCGTTCGAGTAATAGCCGCCGGTCCGGGCGATGCCGAGCAGGGCGCGCTTTGCTAGGCGTTTCAGGCTCCGCGCATCGAGAGGAGCATCGGTGGCCACGACGATCATGCAGGAGCCGTCGCCGGGGGCGACGCTCCCGGCTTCGGAGGCGGTCTCCCGTTTTTCGAACGGGATGCCGCGGATGGTCAGGACGCCGCCGAAGTTCGTCTGGACGAGGACGCCGACGGTCCAGCCGCCCCGGTTTTCGGGCAGGCGGCGCGAAGCGGTGCCGATTCCGCCCTTGTAGTTGAAGCATGTCGTTCCCGTCCCCGCGCCGACCGCTCCCTCGGCGACGGGTCCTTCGGAGGCCTTGACGATGGCCTCGAGGACGTGGGCTTTGGCGACGTGCCGGCCGCGGATGTCGTTGAGCCAGCCGTCGTTCGTCTCGCCGACGACGGGGTTGACCGACTCGACGCGCTCGTTCCCCGGCAGGCCGAGCGTCCAATCGATGACCGCGTCGGCGGCCGTCGGGACGCTTAGGGTGTTGGTCAGGACGATGGGCGTTTCGAGGGTGCCGAGCTCCTCGACCTGGGTCACGCCGGTGAGCTTGCCGTAGCCGTTGGCGACGGAGATGCCGGCCGGGACCGCGTTTTGGAAGAGGTTGCCGCCGTGGGGGAGGACGGCCGTGACTCCCGTCCTGACGTCCTCGCCCTCGATTAGAGTGACCTGACCGACCTTGACTCCGGCGACATCGGTGATGGCGTTGAGCGGACCGGTGGGGAGGACGCCGATGACCAGCCCGAAATCCCGGGCCCGGGGCCGGCTTTCCGAGCCCGGGACGACGGAGCCTTGAAGGCCGAGGATAAGGCCGAAAGCGAGGATGACGGGGATGGCCTTTTCTTTCGCGGACATGTCCTCCTCATCATACGCAGGGGCAGGGATGGGGTCAATGCTCTTGAGCCGGCTACGGCTTTCTGGTAATACTTGGCCCATGACCGACGACCCGGCCGGCTATTCCACCGTCCCGCGCTTGGCGCGAATGGCCGGGCTCGTCCACGGGTTCGGCCGGGCCGGATGGAGCGAGGCGGATTTTCTGGCCTTCACGGCGGTCCGGGACCTCCGGCCGGTGATCATGCGCCAACTCCATTCGGACACCATCCACCGGCTGACGGAGGCACCGGCCGGAAAACTCGAGGGCGACGGCCTGATGACCGACGTCCCCGGGCTTCTCCTTGTCATCCGGACCGCGGACTGTCTGCCGGTCTTCCTCGTCGATGCGAAGAACCGGGCTGTGGCCGCCGTCCACTGCGGCTGGCGGGGAACGGAGAAGAGGATCCTCGAGAAGGCCGTACAAGGCATGGGCCGGGCTTATGGCTCCGAACCCGGAGCGATGCTGGCGGCCCTGGGCCCCTGCATCGGGTCCCTCTGCTACGAGGTCGGACCTGGGGTTAGGGATTCGTTCCTGAGGGCGGGATTTCCGCCGGCCGTATTTATCGAATGCCGAGAGCGGGGACACGTACCGGAAGTACATGTCCCCGCTCAATCTGCCGAAGCCTCCGGTCGGCCAGGCAAATCGCTCCTCGACCTCCGGGCGGCCAACGTCTGGCTCCTCGGCGGAATGGGTTTTAAGAAAGAAAACATGCTGGATGCGGGCTCCGCCTGCACCCACTGCGAACTGCATCTTCTCTCCTATCGCCGTGACCCTGCCGACTCCCGCCGCATGTACAACTTCATCGGCTTCGCTCCCCGCTGATCCGATCTTCGATGAATCGCCGTTTGTCCGGGCGAACCGGGAGATCGCCGGCATTTCGGATGGATGAACTCAAGCTCGCGCCGTCGACGAGCTTCAGGCCTGATCTTTTTTGTGAGGCGGATATTCGTAATCCAAGCCGATCATCAAGGGTTCTGGTTCCTCTTCATAACGGATCTGGTTTCGTTTATGAAGATAAAAGACCTGATAGGCTCGGATCCCGGCAAGTATAAGAATCACCGAAATGACAAAGGGCACGAATCCAGAGGGCGACCTTAGCAGTACCAGTTCCACCCGGCTCGTGATGTTGAGATAGGCGATGAAGGCAAGCAGATAAGGAAGCCAATACACCTGCATTTTTTCTTTCCCCGGCAGATAGGAACAGGAGAATGGGATCTTGAGAAAGCGGATCAAGAGGATCTCCATCGTCAGAACGGATATCGCCAATCCGTATAGCGCATGATTGAAGGCCGTCGCCGGGTCCCAGAGAACGGAGTAAGCGGCAAAGACCAGGACGGAAAGGGGGATAAGACCCGTCATCACCAGCGCCTTCCTGAGACCGGCGGAGTATTGGCGGACTTGGGGCCTCTCCGTCAATCGGAATATCCAGTTGGCTTCCAGGGATACCGGCACGCTCACGGCCGACCGCAGGCCGAGGAGAAGGGCGAAGGACAGGATCAAGGGGATGGATAGCATCGTCAGGTTGATGTCTAAAAGATGGCCCTTCCGGACGACTTTCATCGTGATGAGGAACGGAACGAGCGCCAGGCCGCAAGCGAGGAAGGTGGCCAGGCGCATCCGATGGAAAACGCTGCTCTTGAACGTCTTCCTGTAGAAGTGAAAAACGGCGCGCTGGACGTGGTCCCGGAGGAAAAGGCCGTTGAAAGCGGCCGCCGTGAGCCATCGGATCCTCCGAAGCCGCGGTTTGTGGCCGATGCCGGTTCTTTTCATCGAGCGGCCGTAGCTCAGTCCCATCGAGAGGATGAAGACACCCCCCATGACGGCCAACCCCATCAGGGCAAACCGATAGCGTCCATGAAACGGCAGCCGGGGGCTTCCCAAGGCGGACTCGTACAGGTCGGTGAACCAGAAGGGCGGATAAAGGTCGAAAAACCGCCCGAGTTTCGAGAAATTATTCGCGACCCGGTCGGTCGGGAGGAGGTTGTCCAATCCGTAAACGAGAATTCTCAAATAGGTGAGGATCAAGAACAATTGAAGGACGAGGAAGAGAGAGCGCAGATAGGTCGATGCCTTTCCCAGGATCCTGGAGCCGAGAAGGCTCTGAAATAGGCCGAAGAGAACGACATAGAAGAAGAAGCCGAAAAAGCAAGCCAGGAACATGATCGAAAAATAGACGAACGCATGGCCGATGAAGAAGAACAAGCTGGAAGACCGCCAGGATGGAAGGAGGAGGATAAAGAAGGGAGAAGAGGCCAGGCTCATGCTCAAGGCGAATATGCCGACGAAGACAAGCAGGCTTGTGAATTTCGCGGCGAGGATTGTCCGCGCCCTCAAAGGGAGGGGATTGAGGTTGGAATAGTCCCGGGCATCCGGGTAAATATTGTCCCATTCGAGGATGGCCAACAATCCTATGATGAGCATGAAGAACGTGATGATGATTATTTTCTCGATCCAGGATTGGCCTTGGTCTGGCACGTAGCCGTATTTTCCCAGGAACAGGTAGGCGATCAGACCTGAAAACACGGCCAGTATCGCCAGGCTCCCGATCACCCGTTCCTTCATCTGGTCCTCGAAATCCACGA
This sequence comes from uncultured Eubacteriales bacterium, assembly GCA_964652895.1. Classification (GTDB taxonomy): domain Bacteria; phylum Acidobacteriota; class Aminicenantia; order Aminicenantales; family Saccharicenantaceae; genus RBG-16-66-30. The sequence goes on along the minus strand of CAZZCH010000076.1, from coordinate 12,831 downwards.
GGTCGTTCTTGAAAAGCCGGAGGAAGAAGTGCCGGGTGAGGATCCGGAATTGGCGGACTTCGAACAAGGCCGCCGACAAAATGTCCCGGGTGGATCTCATGCTCCTTAGCTCTCGCGACGGATGGTTTCGACGATGCCCCGGGCCGTCAGCCCGGGGTCCTCGCTGACGACTAGACGGCTGAAGATCTCCTCGAGAGAGGGGAGGTTCATCAAATGGCTGAGGTTTTCGACCGAGTCATCGGCCGAGATGATCCCCTTGTCAATGATGATGACCCGGGAGCAGATCTTCTCAACGACCTCCAGGATGTGGGACGAGTAGATGATGATCTTCTTTTCTTGCGCCAGTAAAACGAGGAGCTCCTTGACGATCAGGGCCGTGGCGACGTCCAAACCGGACAAAGGTTCATCAAGCAATATGATGTCGGGGTCATGAAGGAGGGCCGAGGAAATGAGGACTTTTTGGATCATGCCCTTGGAGTAGGACGCCATGGCCATATCCATCTCTGAGGACAAGCCGAAGAGGCGCATCAGCTCCGTCACCTTGGCGCGAAGGAGGCCGTCCGAGAGCCCCCGAAGGCGACCGACCATGAACAGATAATCCCAGGCGCTCAGATGTCGATAGACCTCGGACTGCTCGGGGACATATCCGACAATGGCCTTATAGGCAAACATGTTCTTCCGGATGGGAAGACCCTGGTAAAAGATCTCGCCTTCCGTCGGTTCGAGCAGTCCGGCCATCATTTTGATCGTCGTGCTTTTCCCGGCGCCGTTCGGGCCCAGATATCCCGTGATCACTCCGGGTTTCAAGGCAAAGCTGACATCGCGGACAGCTGGAATGGCGGAATATTTCTTTGTGACCTTCCTGAGCTCAAGCATGGGCGCTCAGCATTTGTCGGTTAATGTCGTCTATCCATGACAGGGAATGTCCGACTGATAAGGGAGGTCGCTCATTTCCATTCGATCCGATAGCGCTTTACCCAAAACGTTTCTTCGTCGGCATCAGATTCTATCGTGTAGAAGTCATCGTTCAATACGAGAGCTTTGCTTTTCATCGGTGCAAGAAGAAAGTCCCACTGATAATACTTGGGGACTTGGACCGTCTCAAGAAAGTTCCCTTTTTTATCAAAAAGATCTCCGGCTAACGACATCCTGTCACCAGTCTTAGCAAACGTAACGACGATGAGGTGGCCATCTTTTAAGGGAAACAGGCCCGCTATCGCCGGGACCCGATCGGGAACGAGATATTTATAAGGCGACGTCGTTGTCGATTCGGGGAGCAATCGATCTATGTCCTCTTTCTCGACCTTGCGTGGCTTGACGTCTCTCGTGAGTGTCCGGATACAGGTCCCACTAGGCGAAATGACGAAGACTTCATATTTGTTCGAAAAGGCATAAACGACATTATCCTGCGGGTCGAGCGCAAACTTGAGTTGGGTTCGATAAAGATCCTCTTCGTACGTCCCGTCTCCTCGCCGCCTCGGACCCCACTCATAGGAATTGATTGTGTTGAGGATATCCCCGCTCGGCGCGCATTTCGTAAGAACAATAAGATTGCGTTCTCTGGCCTTTGAAGCCTGATAAGCCAGGAAATAGCGTTGTCCTTTCGAATCCATCTGGAATGCATCACCATAGAGTCTCATTTTTTCGATTCGGACGACTTTGAAGTCCGGGCCGAGAACAGTGAGCCGGCGTTGAGACCAATCCGCTGCGTACATCCGACCATCCGAGGAAAGAACCGGATCGAAATTGTCGAACTCCCCCGGTCCCTGCCCCTTTGGAATCTCGCGGCGGGACACTTCCCGGCCCGTGGGATTAAAAGTCAGAAAGGTTCTTTCTCTCCCAGAGAGAACGTATATGTTCCCTTGGGCGTCGACGATTATCCGATGCGGGAACCAGTTATTCTGGGTGATGGAGAGGTTCTCTTTGAACGAGATGGTTTTTTGACCGCCAGGTGATACTGCTAAAGCGGGCGCCGTCAAAGCTATGGTGAGGCCTATTACGATCAAGCGATGAATCACCGCTCCTCCTTTCAGCATTTCAGGCGATCGACAAAAGGGCTATCGCAGAATCCTTGATTCAAGCCTGTCGTCAGCGTCGTCGGGAAGAACCACCGATATTCGAATCCCATTTCTCGCCATTTGGCTGTCTTTTAAATGGACAAGCTGCCGAACGATTAAAAGTGTTCCGAAAATGAAGACGGCCATAAAAGCAAGATAAAGCGCCGCGAATTTCCTGGGACGGCGAGAGGCAGCCGTCGACACGGAAAGAACGATCGCGGGGACGATGTTGGAGATCCCTCCGACAAGGAGCCAAAAAGCGATCAGCCAGTATAGGAGCATCTGCTTTTCGAAAAGGAACCGGAAATTGGGCAACAGTAAATAGGTGAGGAGACGGGCAAGTAGATATATAGCTGCGACAAAGCCCAGCGAGCGTATTATCAGATGCCGGGACCCGGATCTATGGTTTCGGCAGCGGGAGCGACTCTTCATGGAATTCACGAAAACGAGACCGGCGGCGAGCATAATAACGAACTCGATAGCCAAGAGACGCCGGGCGTGGAGAATCATGTTGTGCTCGAACTCGACCTGGGAACCCCCTGTTCCTTTCAACGGATGCCTGAAAAGGGCGGGAATGGGGGAGATGAGATGTGCTGGGCCTGACACGGCGACGACGCCTTTGCCCTCCCCGCGATCGACGAACTGGGCCTCATTTCGAAGATCTCGAGTGATCGCGAGAATCGTCAAGCAGCAGGCCAGTCCGATAGATAGGCCGGCTATCGGGAGGAGGGAAGGGCGTGCTCCGTTTTTTATCTCCTGGCCATGCCATGTTGTCCCGCCGTGAAGCCGCGACAATTTTCGTTGCAGCTTTTCGGCAAGCAAAAACGGTAAGGATCGAATAAGATGGCGCCAAAACCAGATCTTTGCCCGGCTAGAATCTTCTTCGCGAGTCACAACGGGAGCCATTTCATCGATATCGCCCATGACGGCGTCCCTGATTTCCCGGCTAAGGCAGCTCTTCAGAACCCACTGGCCGAGCTTGTTCATAGTCACATCTCGTCGACTTGAACAGGCTTCGCTTCGCCCCAAAGGACGTCATGGACACGCTTGATCCGCAGGAGAGCCTTCCTCCCTTCCGGCGTCAGCGTGTAATAGATTTTGCTCCTTCCGCCGCGCTCGGGCGTAGGTTCCCCCGGGACCATGCGGGCCAAGCCCTTGCGTTCCAGGCGGTAAAGCGGCGCATAGACGGCCCCGATGGACCAAGGATATCCCGTGGCTTCGCTGACCAGGGCACGGATCGTTACTCCATAAGCGTTATCTTGAAGTTGCCGAACGGCAAGAAGAACGATCTCTTCAGAGCGGGAGAGTAAATTCATAAAAAACTCTATAGACCTTATATGTATTCATATATAAAACTAATCATGAGCCTTGTCAAGCCTCTGCTGATCCATCCCCGGAATTGGCCCGCGCTGGACTTGGAATCAGATCTGCCCCTTTCGTCCTCGGCCGCGGGCTGATTGGGTTGCCGGAGCGTGCACGAAGTAATGCTCCGCTCGTAAGAAAAGGGACACGTCCCCGAAGTACATGTTTCCGAGAACCGACCGCTTTGCCCAAGGGCGAGCGAAGACAATCCCCGAGGACCAATTTGCATTTTAAATTTGATTTCATTATCCTTTACTGGTTCAAAAAGGAGAACCCCCTATGGAACGTCCGATCGGTGATATCGAACTGGCCGGCCTGACCCTATTCAGGAAGGGAAAGGTCCGTAACGTCTATGAGGTCGGCGACAAGCTGCTCGTCGTCGCCACGGACAGGATCTCCGCCTTCGATTGGGTTCTGCCCTCCCTGATCCCTTATAAGGGCAAGGTCCTGACCCAGCTTTCGAAGTTCTGGTTCGATTTCGTCGGCCTGGTCCTGCCCAACCACCTTCTGGCCACGGAAACCAAGGACTTCCCCCCGGTTCTCGCCCCCTTCGCCGACATCCTCGCCAAGCGCTCCATGCTCGTCAAGAAGACGCGGAGCCTCCCCATCGAGTGCGTCGTCCGCGGCTACCTTTCCGGCTCCGGCTGGAAGGAATACAAGACGACCGGGAAGATCTGCGGCCTCAAGATCCCCAAGGGGCTCAAGGAATCGGACCGCCTGGAAGAGCCCATCTTCACGCCCTCGACCAAGGCCGACCAGGGTCACGACATCAACATCTCCTTCAAGGAAGTCCAGAAACTGATCGGCGCCGAATTGGCCCAGAAGATCCGCAAGGCCAGCCTCGAGCTCTACCAGAAGGCGGCCCTCTATGCCGTCTCCAAGGGCATCATCATCGCCGACACGAAATTCGAGTTCGGCCTCGCCGGCGACGAGCTCGTCCTGATCGACGAGATCTTCACCCCCGATTCCTCGCGGTTTTGGCCCCTGTCGCTGTACGAGGAGGGTCGGCCCCAGCCCAGCTTCGACAAGCAGTTTGTCCGCGATTACCTGGAGACGACGAGCTGGGACAAGAATACGCCACCACCGGAGCTCCCCGCGGAGATCGTCGCCAAGACATCCGAGAAATACCTGGAAATCTACAAGGTCCTGACCGGCCTCGACGACCTGGCATGAGCGGACGGGTCGACTTCCACGTCCATTCGGACAAAAGCTGCGACGGCGATTTTTCGCCGGCCGATCTGGTCGGTTTCGCCAAGAACCTCGACATGCGGGCCATTTCGATCGCCGACCACGACACGGTGGCCGCCTACCCGGAAGCCGTCGAGCTCGGCCGCAAAGCCGGGGTCGAAGTCATCCCGGGCATCGAGCTCACGACGCTTTTCGGCGGCCGCGAGTTCCACCTTCTCCTGCCGTTCGTCGATTGGACGAGCCCGGCGCTCACGGCGATCATCGAGGGCCAGGCCCTGTGCCGGATGGACGAGGCCCGGGAGCGCGTCGGAAAAATACAGGGCCTCGGCTTCGCCCTGACCGCGGAAGAGGTCCGGGAGAAGACGAACGGCGTTCCCCCGCTCGGCGTCAAGATCGCCCAGATCCTCCTCGAGAACCCGGCGAACGAGAAGAATCCCGCTTTGGAATTCTTCTATAAAAAGGATAATAGGCCGCATGCCCCGTACATGTTCTACAAGGAATACTTCGCCGAGGGCAAGCCGGCCTACGTCCCCAAGAAGTTCGTCGGCCTTCTCGACGTGATGGCCGCCGCTTCCGGGACCGGCGGAGTCCCCGTCCTTGCCCACCCCGGCGCGTATTTCCAACGGACGACGGCCGAGGACGCCCGCGTCCTCAAGGATCACGGCCTGGCCGGCATGGAGGTCTACACGTTCTACCACACGGGCGAGCAGGTCGCCTTCTATCGTGCGATGGCAGAGGAGCTCGATCTCGTGGCCACGGCCGGCTCCGATTTCCATGGCCGGATCAAGCCTCACGTCGCCTTCGGTGCGCTTCGGGAGGGGGACTACGGGATGGTCGAACGGCTGAAGGCGAGAAGGAGAGGTGCGGCATGAACTGGCTCGACATCGTCCTTTTGGTCATATTGATCTTGACGGCGATCATCGGGATCTTCAAGGGCCTGGTCAAGCAGGTCATCGGACTCGTCGCCGTCATCGCCGGCCTCGTCCTGGCCAGCCTCTACTACGAGGGGGCGGCCGGGATCTTCGAGACGTTCATCAAGAACCGGCTACTCGGCAATTTCCTGGGCTTCCTGCTCATCTTCGTCATCGTCCTCATCGCCGGCGGCATCCTCGGCCACCTCATCACCAAGGCCATGAAAGGCCCGCTGGCCATCGTCAACCGGCTCTTCGGCGGCATCTTCGGCGCGGTCAAGGGGGTCCTCATCTGCGGCATCCTCGTCTTCGCCCTGTTCACGTTCCGGGTGGCCAAGCCGGTCCTGGAAACGTCGGTCCTCGCCCCGGTCTGCCTCGGCGTCACCCGGGCGGCCATCAACCTGATCCCCGCGGACCTGAGGGCCAGGTTCAACACGTCCTATAAAGAGATCCGGGAGAGCGGAGAGAAACATGGACAGAAGATCTAGCGACCTCAACCTCCACCAGCGGATGGAGTTGATCATCAAGGACATGGTGGAAAAAGAGATCAATCTCAAGGACGCCCTCCGGGAATTCGAAAAGATCTTCTTCGAGCAGTCGGCGAAAAAACACGAAGGGAACAAGACCAAAATGGCCAAGGCCCTCGGCATCCACAGGAATACCCTCCACAACAGGGCCAAGCTCCTGAAGATCAAGAAGAAATATTAGCAGTCGACAGCCAAGACTGCCAATATTTCGTCTCCACACCCCTTGACAAATCGCCGGGATTTGTGTATTATTAGCACTCACGTTTATTGACTGCTAAATTTCAGGTATTACCAAGGAGGTTTTAATGAAAGTACATCCTCTGTATGACAGAGTGCTCCTCAAGAGACTTGAGGAACAGGAAGTAAGGAAAAGCGGGATCATCATCCCGGACACGGCGAAGGAAAAGCCCCAGGAAGCCGAGGTCATCGACGTCGGCAAGGGCCGGGTCAATGACGAAGGAAAGACCATCCCTCTCGCCGTCAAGAAGGGCGATAGGGTCCTCATCGGCAAGTACAGCGGCACGGAAGTGACGGTCGATGGCGTCGAGCACATCATCGTCCGCGAAGAAGAAATTCTCGCCGTCATCGAGAAGTAAGGAGACACCATGGCCAAACAAATCCTATCCGGAGACGATGCAAGGCATGCCCTTCTTAAAGGCGTGAACATCCTCAGCAATGTCGTCAAGGCGACGCTCGGCCCCCGCGGCAAGAACATCGTTCTCGACAAGAAATTCGGCTCCCCGACGAGCACCAAGGACGGCGTCACCGTCGCCAAAGAGATCGAGCTCAAGGACTCTTGGGAGAACATGGGCGCCCAGCTCGTCAAGGAAGTCGCGTCTAAGACGTCGGACGTCGCCGGCGACGGCACGACGACCGCGACCGTGCTGGCCCAGTCCATCTACGGCGAGGGCCTGCGCTACGTCACGGCCGGGGCCAACCCGACTCTGATCAAGAAGGGCATCGACAAGGCCGTCGAGACGGTCGTCGACGAGCTCAAGAAGTTGAGCCGCGAGGTCACCGGCGAGATGATCGCCCAGGTCGGCGCCATCTCGGCCAACAACGATCCGTCCATCGGCAAGATCATCGCCGAGGCCATGGACAAGGTCGGCAAGGACGGCGTCATCACGGTCGAGGAGGCCAAAGGCCTGGAGACCACGATGGAGATCGTCGAGGGCATGCAGTTCGACCGCGGTTACCTGTCCCCCTATTTCGTGACCGATCCCGAGCGGATGGAATGCGTCCTGGAGAAGCCCCTCATCCTCCTCCACGAGAAGAAGATCAGCAACCTCAAGGACTTCCTGCCCCTCCTCGAGAACGTGGCGCGCCAGGGCCGTCCCCTGCTCGTCGTGGCCGAAGAGGTTGAGGGTGAAGCGCTGGCGACCCTCGTCGTCAACAAGCTCAAGGGCACCTTCATGTGCTGCGCCGTCAAAGCCCCCGGCTTCGGCGACCGCCGCAAGGCCATGCTCGAGGATATCGCCACGCTGACCGGCGGCCAGGTCATCACCGAGGAGATCGGCGTCAAGCTCGAAAAGGTCGGCTCGGAATGGCTGGGCGAAGCGAAGAAGGTCGTCATCGACAAGGACAACACGACGATCGTCGAGGGCATGGGCAAGGCGAGCGACGTCCAGGCCCGCATCAAGCAGATCCGGGTCCAGATCGAGGATACGACCTCCGACTACGACCGGGAGAAGCTCCAGGAGCGGCTGGCCAAGATGGTCGGCGGCGTGGCCCTGATCAAGGTCGGCGCGGCCACCGAGACCGAGCTCAAGGAGAAGAAGGCCCGGGTCGAAGACGCCATGCATGCCACCAAGGCGGCCGTCGAGGAAGGCATCGTGCCCGGCGGCGGCGTGGCCTTGCTCCGCGCCCAGAAAACGCTCGAGAAGCTCCAGCTCGAAGGCGACCTTCAGATCGGCGCCAACATCGTCAAGAGGGCCATCGAAGAGCCTCTGCGCCAGATCGCGATCAACGCCGGCTTCGAAGGCTCCGTGGTTGTCGAGAAGGTCAAAGAGATGAAGCTGGACATGGGCTTCAACGCCCTTAACGAGAAGTACGAGGACATGATCAAGGGCGGCATCCTCGACCCGACCAAGGTCGTCCGGATCGCCCTCCAGAACGCGGCCTCCATCGCCGGCCTGATGCTCACCACAGAAGGCCTCGTCGCCGAGCTCCCCGAAGAAGACAAGAAGTCCGGCTACCCGACTTCCCCCGGCGGTGATATGTACTGATCGCGTCCAGCGAATGAACCGGAAGCCCCGGGCGGTCCGCCGCCCGGGGCTTTTTTGTGAGGGGGTCAAACCTATTTTTTACGCAAAAATGCGTAAAAAATAGGTTTGACCCCCTCTGGTTGATGGCTTCTTTCTTCGTCCCCTTTTTGGCCCGCCTATGCTATAGTTCGATTCGATGCCGAAGATCCTGGACCGCTACATCTTCCGCGAAGTCGTCCCGCCCTTCCTCGTCGGCCTTCTCCTCGTGGCGTTCGTCCTGCTGATGAATCAGATCCTCGTCCTGGCCGAGCTCTTTATCGATAAGGGAGTGCCGGCGGGCGAGGCGGTCCGCATCCTGGCCCTCCTCATCCCGTCCATTCTGGTTTTTGCCCTGCCGATGGCCGTCCTGATGGGGATCCTCGGCGGGCTGGCCCGGCTTTCGGCCGACTCCGAGATCGTCGCCTTCCAATCGCTCGGGATCGGCCCCCGCCGGCTCCTCCGGCCCATTCTCTTTTTCGGGCTCTGCGGATTCTTTCTGACCTTACCGCTCGCCCTCCTCGTCGCGCCGAGGGCCAACCACGCCTGGGTCAAGGCCATGACCGACACCGTCCTTTCCCGCGTCCGGCTCAAGGTCCATCCGCTGGAGTTCAACGAGCCCATCCCCAACATGGTCCTTTTCGTCAGGGACATCGGCCGGGACGGGAGCTGGCACGACGTCTTCGCCTCCATGAGCAAGGACCCGGCCCATCCCCGTCTGGTCATGGCCCGGACGGGATCGATCCGCCTCTTCCCGCAAAAGCGGCGGGCCGTCTTGGAACTCTCTGACGGGTTTGTTTATTCCGGATCCCCGGCAGAGCCGGAAAAGGACAGTCTGACGACGTTCGAACGCCTGGAAGAGGAAGTCGATGTCGAAGGCCTTTTCGCCTCGGTCTCGAGCGAGAAGAGGGTGCGGGAAAAGGATATTGGCGAGCTCGTCCGGGACGTCAAGTCCCTATCAGCCGGCCCTTCCAGCGCCGCGGGCCGGAGGGAGATCCGGGCCCATTGGGTCGAAATCCACAAGAAGTTCTCGCTGCCGCTTGCCTGCCTCGTTTTCGCCTTCCTCGGCCTGCCATTGGGGGTCATGACCGGGCGGGCCGGGCGGACGGGGGGCTTCTCGCTGGGCCTGGTCATTATCCTCCTTTACTACGTCTTGCTCACGGCGGGCGAGAAGATGGCCATGGACGGGCGCTTGTCCGCGTTCCTGGGCATGTGGATCCCGGACATTATCCTGGTCGCCGCGGGGGTTTTCCTTTTCCTGGGGGCGGACCGGGGGGCCTCCGCGCCGATCCGGTTCGCCGGCCGCTGGAGGTCACGCGAAAAGGGTGAGCCGCCGGCCCCGCGGGCCGTCTCCCGCGGGCCCCTGTCCGCGTCCCGTCCTTCTCCGGTCCGCTTTCCCGGCGTATTGGACAGGTATATTGCGCGGAAGTTCCTGGCCATCCTGGCCCTCGCTTTTTCCGCCCTGGCCGCCGCGACACTCCTGGCGACATTCTTCGAGCGCCTGAGCGACACGCTTCGGCACGGCAAGCCGGTCGGCCTCCTCGTCCGCTATGTCTTATTCAAGCTCCCGGAATTCCTGGCTTATCTTCTGCCCGTCGCCGTCCTGACAGCGACGCTCCTCACCTTCGGTCTGCTGGCCAAGTTCAATGAAGCGACGGCCATGAAGGCCTGCGGGATCAGCGCCTACCGGTCGATCCTCCCGGTCCTCATTCTGTCGGCCGCGGTGAGCGGCCTGGCTTTCCTCGTCCAGGAACGCGTCGTCCCGGCCGCGCACGCCCGAGCCGAGGACGCCTGGAACCGGATCGCGGACCTGCCGCCTCGCAGCTACAGCTATCTCAACCGCCACTGGGTCCTGGGCCGGGCCGGGAACAGGATCTACCATTACGATTATTTCGAGCCCGGCTCGTTGACCTTCAGCCGGATGTCGATCTTCGACATCGACCCCGGCCGCTGGGCCCTCACCCGGCGGTTTTTCGCGGAGAAGGCGACTATCGAAAAGGATACGCTGATTTACCGGGAAGGTTGGGTCCGGAATTTCGCGGCGCCGGCGGCCCCGCCTTTCGCCAAGGCGGAAAGCGGCCGGCTCGCGGTCGACGAGGAGAAGGACGTTTTTCTCAAGACGTGGAAAGAGCCCCTGCAGATGACCCTCGGCGAACTCCGGAAATACACCGCCGAAGTCCGGGGCATGGGCTTCCGGGCCGGCCGGCTCCGGGCCGAGCTCGGACAGAAGACGGCCCTTCCCCTGGTCAGCCTGGTCATGGCCCTGCTGGCCGTGCCCTTCGGCTTCTCGATGGGGAAAAAGGGCGCCCTCGTCGGCGTCGGCTTGAGCGTGGCCCTGGCCATGGCCTACTGGGGGACGTTCGCGGTCTTCCGGAGTCTCGGCAACGCCGAGGTTTTGACGCCCTTCCTCGGGGCGTGGGGGGCCAACCTCCTTTTCGGGCTGGCGGGGGTGTTCTTTCTCTTCAGGCTCCGGACCTGATACGTTAGCGGCCACCGACCCCCTTTTTTAAAACTGGGTTGGTGGTGCTCAGTATCAACCCTGAGCAAATCCCGGGCTTCGGCCCAGGGAGGCGATCGGGTTGATCATCGGATCACATCTTATATTTGCCGAAGTCGTCGGGCCGCAGGCTCTCGAGCCATTTCCGGAGCTTCTCGGAGGATTCGACCTTCTCGTCGAACTTCAGCCCGTTGGCCTTGCGGACGACCTCGTCCTCGACGAAGATAGGAGAGCTCATGCGCAGGGCCAGGGCGATGGCGTCGGAAGGGCGGGAGTCGATGATGATGGCCTGCTCGGCCCGACGGCAGTGGATCATGGCGAAGAAGGTGTTGTTCCTGACGTCGTTGACGACGATCTTTTCGATGGAGATGTCGAGTTTCTCGAGGAAGCTCTTGAGGAGGTCATGGGTCATCGGCCGCGGCGTCGGGACGTTCTCGATGGTCAGGGCGATGGCGTTGGCCTCGAAAACGCCGATCCAGATGGGCAGGATCTGCTCGTTTTTGGGGTTCTCCAGGACGACGATGGGCATCTTGGAGATGGGGTCTACCACCAGCCCCTTGACCTTCATTTCGATTTCCATGGCCGGTTCGTACCGACTCTAATATAGGTGGCGGGGTGGGGCTTGTCAAATGCGGCCTCGGGGATTGTCCTCGCTCGCTGCGGTGATCTATCACGCCGGTCAGCGTGCCGGACCCGGGATTAGCCGCCGCGGAACCCACGTGTTTTCGCTCGGGGAATTCCCGCCGTCGGCCGCGGCCCGTCCCGGCGAGCCGGGCCGCTTCGGGTCCAGGCTTCGCTCTGCCCTAAAGGGACAGCTTCCTTCGGGGATGGTCCCTTTAGGACATCCGTGCCCGCTCAGCCCTCAATCTGCCCTGAGGCCGTTTGGGCCGGAAGGGATTCCAAAGGGATATGTCCCTTTGGCCGCAGAACGCCGTAGCGTTCGAGGAGGGGAGGCAAGGAGCGAAGCGACCGTTGGCTAGGGGGAAGGCGGGACGCCTTCTCCCTCCAAACAAGGCGGCCTCCTCTGGGAACACCCCTGCGCGACGTGGGCTCCTTTCGGCCACTCACCATCGGCACGCTGACCGACTAAATCACCGCTTATGCTCGTTCAGACAATCCCCTCGGCCTTGGGGGCCGCTTAACGACCGGACAGCGCTCTTGCTACGGGGGCTATGCATGACCTCCATCACTGCCCGGGCAACGCCTCAGTTTGACAAGCCCGGGGGAAGGAAAAAAGGATCAAAAGAGCGAGAGCTGGGAGGCGGAGGAGTCCGCCGCGGCCTCGTCGCCGAAAATGCGGATCTCGCCGTACTCTCCGTCGTGCCCGGGGAGGATCCGGACCTGGCCCTTGCGCATCCGGTCGACCGCGGTTGCGATCCTGTTCGGAGAGAGGCGGGCGAGGTCGGCCACGGGGACTTCGGTCAGGATGGCGTGCTCGTCCCCGAACTCCCGGATGAAGCGGAAGTAGAGGTCCCAGACGCCCTGGCTCTCCGGCGTCTTGCCCACGGCTTCGGCGATGATCTCGTTGAGCGGGATGAGGCTCTTAAAGGGGACCCCGCCCGGCCGCCCCTCTCCCGGCTCCCGGTCGGCCAGCTCCTCGACGCGATGGAGGACACCGATGGTCAGGCGCTTGCCGCACTTCGGGCAGAGGTCGCTCGTCTTCAGGCTCTCCCTCGGCGAGGAGACGACGCCGCACTTGCGGTGCCCGTCGAAATGGTACTTGCCTTCCTCGGGAAAGAACTCCACGGTGTAAAGGAACTTCGACGGGTCGTTCGCCCGCAGGGCGTTGACGAGCCCGCGGTAGCTGAAGTCCGTGTCGAAGACGTTGGCTTCGCGGCCGATCTTCGAGGGCGAGTGGGCGTCGGAGTTGGAGACGAGGGCGTAGCGGTCGAGGGCGGACAGCCTTCTGTTCATCGGGGGGTCGGAGGACAAGCCCGTCTCCAGGGCGAAGATCGACGGCGTCATCTCCTCGAAACATTCCTCGATCGTGTCGAAACCCGAGTTGGCCCCGAACAGCGAGAACCAGGGTGTCCAGATGTGGGAGGGGAT
>CAZZCH010000075.1:0-17004 GCA_964652895.1 uncultured Eubacteriales bacterium | reverse complement strand
GGGACGCTGACGAGGGTGCTCTGGCCGCCGGCCTCGCCGATGTAGTCCCAGAGCTTCTTCTCGTGGACGGCCTTGGAGTTGGCGATCCACATCTCGTCGTAGGAATAGCCCTTCCGGTGGCGGAAGCCGTAGAGGCCCAGGCGGCCCGGGTCGAGGCCCGTGGCCATGACCATCCAGGCGGGGATGGTGATGGGGGGGTCCGAGCTGCGGAGGCGGCCGTAAAGCCCGCCCTCCATGAGGCCCTTGAGAACGGGGAACTCGTCGCGGCGGTCGAAGACGATCTCGGGCGCCGCGCAGTCGAGCCCGACGACAAGGACCTTCCGGTTATTCATTGAAGGGATCCTTGAAGCGCATGATGGCGTCGGCCACCTCGGGCCTCATGAGCTCGGCCGGGGGATACTCCCCTTTGACCAGGAGGTCCCTGATCTTCGTCCCGCTGAACTGGATATGGTCGGCCGGCGGGTGGGGGCAGATCTTCTCGTTGACGACCGAGCCGCACTTCTTGCAGAAGGAAAAGGACCGGAAGAACATGGGCACGATGCCCAGGTCGGGGAAGGCCTCGAAGATGTCCTGGGCGGCGAAGGGAGGATAATAGGAGCCCACGCCGGCATGGTCGCGGCCGATGATGATATGGGTACAGCCGAAGTTCTTGCGCAGGATGGCGTGGTGGATGGCTTCCCTCGGCCCGGCGTAGCGCATCTCCATCTGGAGGATGGCCATGACCGTCCGTTCCTTCAGGTAATAGTGGCTGATGGCCGCCTCGTAGGAAGCCAGGATGACCTCGTCCTTGAAATCACCCTTCTTCTTCCGGCCGATGACGGGGTTGATGAACAGGCCGTCGGTGAAGGTCAGGGCGGCCTTCTGGACGTATTCGTGTCCGATATGGGGGGTATTCCGCGTCTGGAAGCCGACCACCGTCCGCCAGCCCTTGGCTTCGAAAAGGACTCGGGTCTCCTTGGGCGTCAGCTTGTAGCGATCGAACGGGGTCGGCGTCACATCGATGAGGTCCACGGGCCCGGCCAGCAGGACGTCCTTCATGGCCAGGACTTTGGCCACGCCTGGGTGGGCCGCGTCGCGCGTCCCGAAGACCCTTTCGACCGTCTCTCCCTTGTCGTATTCGTATTTCTCCTCGAGATGGAGGAGGGCGACAGGGCGGCCGTCCTCGGCAGCGAGCAGTACCTCACCGCCCGCCTTCAGGCCGGCAGCCGTCTCCCGGTCGGTGTCGAGGACGATGGGAACGGTCCAGGGGACGTCGTTCCGGAGCCGCATGACGGCCAGAACGCTCCGATAATCCTCGGACCCCAGGAAACCTTCGAGGGGGCTGTAGACTCCGGTGGCGATATTCTCGACGTCCGAAACGAGCTCGGAGTCGATGACCAGGCGGGGGAGGCGGGCGGCGCGGGCCAGCACATCGTCTCTCATTTTCCCCGAGAGGACCCTGTCGACGAGCTTTCCGCCGTGGGGTTGTATCATGGGCTTCTCCTTGTTCGACGGTCGGGAGGATGACGGTTTCGGACGGCTAGGCGGGTTAATCGATATATCCCAGAGCCTTCAGGCGCTCCTTGACCTTCTCTTCTTCGTCCTTGCTGAAAACCTCGGTCGCGGGTTCCGTCTTGGAGAGGCTTTCTCTAAGGATCTTGGCCGCATAGCTCGAAACGGAACCGTACTCGGTCCCCTTGATGAACTCCTCGATCTTCTTATGGAGCGAGGTCGGTATCGAAACGGTCATAAATTCTTTGCTCATACCCTGTTTTATATACCAGACGGAGGTTTTTTTCAAGGCCGGTCGGCTTGACAAGAGGCGCGCCAACATGGTTATAATGCCGTGGTCATGACCGAAACCGAAGACCCCTCACCTGCCCGCCCCTGAACATGGAAAAGATCGCCCAGCCCCTGATGAGCGAATCCGCCCTGTCCGGCGTCCTGGACAAGAACCTCAAAAAGCTGGGGTCCCGCCTGGACGTCAGCCTGTCCTTGCGCGGCGACCAACTCCTTATCGACGGCGACTCCAAGAAGACCGCCTTCGCCAAGCATTACTTCGAGAAGCTCCGCGAGCTCGGGGAAAAGGGCCGGGAGCTCAGGGAAGAAGACCTGTTCATCGCCCTGGACATGCTCGAGGAGGGGACGATCGCGTCCCTGGACGACTTCCGCCCCTCCGAGCCGCTGAGCCTGTCCCGCAAGTCCGTCAGCCCCAAGAGCCTGAACCAGCAGGCCTATATCCAGGCGATCAAGAACTACGACCTCGTCTTCGGGATCGGGCCGGCGGGCACAGGCAAGACCTACCTGGCCATGGCCATGGCCCTCGCCTTCCTGCAGAACAAGGCCGTCAACCGGATCATCCTCACCCGCCCGGCCGTCGAAGCCGGCGAAAAACTCGGCTTCCTGCCCGGCGACCTCATCCAGAAGGTCAATCCCTACCTGCGCCCCCTCTACGACGCCCTCTTCGACCTCTTCCAATACGACCAGGCCAACCGCCTCATCGAACGGGGGGTCATCGAGATCGCCCCGCTCGCCTTCATGCGCGGCCGGACCCTGAACAGCGCCTTCATCATCCTCGACGAAGCCCAGAACACGACCCGGGAACAGATGAAAATGATCCTGACCCGGGCCGGGTTCGATTCGAAGCTGGTCATCACCGCCGACGTCACCCAGATCGACCTGCCCCAGCCCCGGAAATCGGGCGTCCTCCAGGCCATGAAGCTCCTTTCCCCTCTCGAGGAGATCGCCTTCGTCCATTTCAACGACAGGGACGTCGTCCGACACCCCCTGGTCCAGAAGATCATCCAGGCCTACCAGAAGGCCGAGTCCAAAGAGGACTGAGGACCCATGCCGACCTCCTTCTTCGACAAGATCAAGCTCTTCAAGGGGGCCGAGATCCAGCCCGGGCGGGCCCCCGCGGAACCCGTCGAAGAGGAAAAGAAGCTCCCCCTGGGCAAGAGACTGCTCCAGGGCTCCTGGCCATTCCTCGCCGTGACCACCGTCGTCATCGCGCTTTTCCTGACCGTCCGTCCCTCACGTAACCTGTCGGTGCTCGTCGAGGGGGCCATCGCGCCCGCGGACATCACAGCGCCCTTCGACCTCATCATCGCGGACCCGGAAGAGACGGCCCTGAAGAAAGATGAGGCCGCGGCCGCGATCCTTCCCGTTTACAGCTTCGATGCCAACGTCTTCGCCAATACGGAGGATAAGATCCGCCGTCTCTTCGCCGAGGGTCGGGATTGGACCGCCCGCTACCCGGGGAACCAGAAGGCCGACGAGCTCCGGACCCTGCTCCTCGACAAGCTCAGCATCGATATCGAGCTCCAGGACCTGACCGCGCTCGTCCGGCTGAAGTTTCCGGCCGAACTCGAGGAGGTACTGGCCGGCCTCGCCGCGAAGATCTTCAGCCTGGGGATCATCCCGTCGAAGAACCTTTTTATTCATGGCGAAGCGGAACACGGCCTGACACTCCGCGACCTCCAGGGCACCGAACGGACCATCCGGGTCGGGGACATCCTGGACATCGGGGAAAGCGAGCGTCGCTTCGCCGACGAGCTGGAGAAGATCGAGCTCCCGGCCAGGAACCGGGCACTTCTCTCGAATCTGGGCCAGCTTTTCCTGACCGCCAACGTCACCTACAACAAGATCGAGACGGAGAGAAGAAAAGCCCAGGCCCGCGCCGAAGTGGGCATGGTCACCTTCACCGTCAAGAAGGACCGGGTCATCGTCCGGAAAGGCGACGAGGTCACGGCCGACGCGCTCAAGATCCTGGACGAGTACAACCGGCTGATCCGCCGGCACTCGAGCTGGCTCCCCAACTTCATCGGCAGCCTCCTCCTCTATTTTTTCCTTTTCTCCACCCTCTGGCATTATCTCCAAACCGTCTTCAAGCCGCAGCCGGCCGAGAGGCAATTCCGGATGACGGGGACCGCCCTCATCGGCAGTCTCGTCCTCTACAAGGTGTTCCTGTACCTGGCCGCGGCGGTCGGCGGGGCGGTCACCTCGCCCACCCTTTCGAGGGTCGAAACGTATTATTACGCCTTCCCCCTCCAGGCGGGCACGCTGATCTTCGCTTTTCTCGTTCCCGACCCGATAACATTCCTCTACATCATGCTCAACAGCCTGACCGTCGGGATCCTCCTCGGCGGGGATTTCCTCCTGACCATCTTCTCCTTCGTCGGCGGCCTGGCCGCGCTCTACGGCGTCAAGTACTACAAGAAACGGTACCGGGCGGCGACGCTCCGGGCGGGTTTCGTCATCCTGCCGGCCGTCAACATCTTCGTCATCCTGGCCTTCCACCTCATCGAGAGGAGCGCGGACTTCGCCTTCTTCGCGTCGGAAGTCGCCATGGGCCTCCTCGGCGGGGCGGCCAGCGCCGTCCTGGCCTTCCTCCTCCTGCCTCTCGTCGAGACCGCCTTCGGATTCGTCACCGGCTCCAAACTCCTCGAGCTGACGAATTCCGAACTGCCCGTTTTCCGGCAGCTCTCCATGGAGGCGCCCGGGTCTTACCACCACTCCCTCATCGTCGCCACGCTGACCGAGAAGGCCGCCGAGGAACTGGGCCTCGACGTCCAGCTGGCCAAGGCCGGGGCCCTTTATCACGATATCGGCAAGACCAAGATGCCCGAGTATTTCATCGAGAACCGGTCGCGGCAATTCGACATGCACAAAGACCTGACGCCTTCCATGAGCACGCTCGTCATCAAAAACCATGTCAAGGAAGGCGTCGAGCTCGCCCGTAAGCTCAAGCTCCCCCGGCCCCTCCGGGACATCATCGAACAGCATCACGGCACCTCGCTCGTCCGCTTTTTCTACGCCAAGGCCAAGCGGACGTACGACCCCGAGCAGCAGACCGTCGGCGAGGAGGCCTACCGCTATGCCGGGCCGACGCCGCAGACCAAGGAGGCCGGCCTGGTCATGCTGGCCGACGCCATCGAGGCCGCGTCCCGGAGCCTCAAATTCCCGACCAAGGACAGCCTTAAGCGGGTCATCGCCGATATCATCAACTCGGCCCTCCAGGACGACCAGCTCGACGGCTGCGATTTCACCATCCGGGAGCTCCGCTCCGTCGCCGCCTCTTTTCTGACCATCCTCTTCGCGATCTACCATCCCCGGGTCGAATATCCGGGCTTCGGCTTCAACGGCCGGAAGCCCAAGAAAAACGGCCCGGCCAGGAAAAAGGACAATGATCGAGATCCTCAACCGCCAGAGAAAACACCCGGTCCGGACGAAGGCGTTTAAGCGCCTTCTCGGCGAGCTCAGCGCCCGCTACCGGCTCGCCGACCCGGAAATCACCCTGGCTTTCGTGGGCGAGCGGGCCATGCGCACCCTCAACCGGAAGTTCAGAAAGAAGGACAGGCCCACCGATGTCCTAAGCTTCCCCCTGGGCGAAAAAGGGGCCGACGGCAAATTCTACCTGGGCGACATCGTCATCGCCGTGCCCGTGGCCTTCCGCCAATGCCGGGTCAAGGGGCACAGCCTCGACCGCGAGCTCCGCCTGCTCACGATCCACGGGTTCCTCCACCTCGTCGGCTATGACCATTCCGCAGGCATCGAGGACGAGGAGCGGAAAGCCCACCGGCTCTACCTGACATGATCATGCCCGCCATCACCTGGACAGGACTGGCCCTCGCCTTCCTCGCCGCGTTCCTCCTGTCGCTTTTCCACGTCGCCCTCGGTTCTTTCTCCAAGATCTCCCTGAGCCGCTTCCTCGAGAACCGCGACAAGTCCGAGCGGACGAACGTGTTGGCGACCTTCGAGGAGACGCGGCTGGCCGTCGAGTTCCTGAGGATCGTCATCATCCTGGCCCTGGTCGTCTACGGCTTCGTCCTCGTCCCCGGCTCGGCCCTGCGGCCCCTCTGGCTTTTCTTCTCGGCCCTGGCCGTCTACGGCCTCTTCCTCGATTTCGTCCCCCGCCTGCTCGTCCTCGTCGGCAAGCCGGTCATCATGCGGATGTTCCTGCCGGCCTTCCCCCTCGTCCGTTTCCTCGCCTCTCCCCTGCTCGCCATCTCCCGCAACCTCCTCGAACGCGAGGAACAGCGCGAGGATAAGGAGGAGGACCGCGAGGCCTCAGACGAGGAGATCGCGACGTTCATCGACGAGGCGAAGGAAGAAGGGATCATCGACAAGGGCGAGGACGAGCTCCTGCGGAGCGTCGTCGAATTCGGCGACACCGTGGTCCGGGAGGTCATGACGCCCCGGGTCAACATGGTCTGCATCCGCAAGGACGCGACCATCGACAATCTCAAGGACCTCATCATCAAGGAGAAGTACTCGCGGGTCCCGGTCTACAAGGACCGGCTCGACAACATGGAAGGGATCGTCATGGCCAAGGACATCATCGAGTACTCCGACGAGAAACACAAAGGCCAGCCCATCGAGGCCCTCATCCGTCCGGTCGCCTTCGTCCCCGAGTCCATGCCTGTGGCCGACCTCCTCCACGAGTTCCAGAAGGTCATGCAGAAGCTGGCCATCGTCGTCGACGAGCACGGCGGGGTGTCCGGCCTGGTGACGATGGAAGACGTCGTTGAGGAGATCGTCGGCGAGATCCATGACGAATACGACACCGAGGAGGCCCAGATCACCGAGAACGGGCCGCTCGATTTCACGGTCTCCGGCGCGACCGAGGTCGAGGAGCTCGAGGAGCTCTTCGACGTCGAGCTGGCCGAAGACGACTTCATCACCGTCGGCGGCCTAATCACCCACGCCCTGGGCCGGCTGCCGGTCAAGGGCGAGACCCTGAACATCAAGGGCCTTCTCCTCGAGGTCCTCGACGCGGACCAGAAGAAAGTCAAAAAACTGAGGATCTGGAAGGCCTGAGACGGGCCGAGGGGGGACCATGCCGAGGACGACGACCAAGGCGCCTGCCAAAAAAGCCGCGAAGCCGGCCGCTCCGAAAAAGCCGCGCGCGAAAAAGGCCGGCCCGAAAAAAGCGGCGCCTACGCCCGTCTTCAAGACGGGGTATGTGGCCCTCATCGGGCGGCCGAACACGGGGAAATCAACGCTCCTCAACGCCCTGCTCGGACAGAAACTGGCCAT
Source organism: uncultured Eubacteriales bacterium (assembly GCA_964652895.1). Taxonomy (GTDB): domain Bacteria; phylum Acidobacteriota; class Aminicenantia; order Aminicenantales; family Saccharicenantaceae; genus RBG-16-66-30. Next base: position 9,987 of record CAZZCH010000075.1, on the reverse strand, counting down.
CGTCTCGGACAAGCCCCAGACGACCCGGATCAGCATCCTGGGCATCAAGACGACGGACAAGGGGCAGACGATCTTCGTCGACAACCCGGGCATCCACAAGCCGCTCCACACCCTGAACAAGAGGATGATGAACTTTGTCTATTCCTCGCTCGAGACGTCCGACGTCATCTGTCTCCTCGTCGACGCGACCGAGAAATTCGGCCACGGAGACGAGTACGTCCTGGAGATCCTCCGCCGGGCGAAAACGCCGGTCTTCCTGCTCATCAACAAGGTCGATATCGTCCGCAAGGACACGGTCCTGCCCATCATCGGCCACTACAAGGACCTCTTCCCCTTCCGGGAGATCATACCCATATCGGCCCTCAAGGGCGTCAACCTCGACGTCATGGAAGGGCTGCTCACGGCGGCCCTGCCCGAAGCCGAGAAGATCTACTCCGACGAGGAGATCTCCGACCAATCGGAGCGATTCCTCTTCGCCGAGATCATCCGCGAAAAGATTCTCAGCTACGTCACCCAGGAATTGCCGTTCGTCACCGCCGTCTACATCGAGGCCATCGAAAAGAAGGAGCAGGCGGACTGGAAGAAGAATGGCGAGACGCGGCCCCTGACCCTCGTCCGCGCCTCTATCTTCGTCGAGAAGGACAACCACCGTAAGATCGTCATCGGCCGCCACGGCTCGCTCGTCAAGCAGGTCGGCATCGAGGCCCGCCAGGAGATCGCAGAGTACGTAGGCCACAAGGTCTACCTCGACCTCCAGGTCCGCGTCCGCGAAGGCTGGCGCGACTCCGAGGACGTCCTCGACCTCATCGAGGGCCAAAAGGGCTAAATCGGGGACATGACCTTTTTTTCTTGAAAAAGGATCGTGTCCCGCGATTTTTCGGACCGGTGATTGTTGACTACTCCTTCGCGTAATGCGATAATTTAGCCCCTATCGGACGGTGGGTGTAGCTCAACGGTTAGAGCATCGGACTGTGGATCCGAAGGTTGCGGGTTCGATTCCCGTCACTCACCCCACCCTTAATTCTCGCGGGTTCTGATATTTATGGCCGGGGGGACTATAACCGTCACCGTTCCTGGGGGGGTGTCGTCTTTTTGTCGTGTTGAATCATCGATTCTTCTGCTCCCTCCGCTCTCCCGAATCAACATATGACCTGCCCTTCTCGGAGGTTAGGCGAGATTACGCACAATTTGTGACACGGTGGACGAGTCTGCCCTGCCTGAAACTACGCCTGTAATGCTTCCCAGCGCTGGGATCTTTTACCGAGGGCAGGTTCAAATAGTCAAACTGATGACTGTCGAAAGCCCCTCAGATCGGTGACTGTTCGTGATGTAAATCGTCGCCTTATACGATCCAGAGGGTAGTGGCTTCTGGTCGTTTCCCGTGAGGTTCCAGACATACTCCCGAACTTGGGATGATTCGCCCGGCGCAAGTTCAAGATTCCATACCAAAGCAGCGAAATATAAGCCATAAGAATACTGCCAGAGGAGATGTCCACCTCGGTCTTTGACCTCGATATCAAAGAATTGACTGGAGAAAAAAGTAAGGATTTCAGTCTTCGTTCCAGTGTTCTCGACGCCGATTCGGAAAGTTATGCTCCCGGCCGTCTGCTGGATTACCGTGGCGACAATGTTCAAGCCCAGTCTTGGTGAAGTTGCCGAGTCGCACGATAGGGAAATCAGGGAAACGGCCAATATAGACAGAAAGGATAATCGAAGCCACAATCTCTTCATAGCCAACCCTCTTTTAAAGAAGTAAACCGCAATAAATGTGCCAGAATCAACCTGCTTCCAACAGGGAGGGAATAGGGAGGGAATCTATAGGGTGGTGTCTTAAAAATATGTCAGCTGCTCTAAAATTAGATCGATATCTATTTCAGTTTCTCCATTCACATTTTTGGATTTATTAGTTATTTTGGATAGTTCCTATGAAGGTTGCGGGACCGATTCCCGTCACTGACCCCACCTGTCATTTTTTATAACGAGTCGGCTCATAGTGAAGAGCGTCGCGAACGGCTCGTGCCAGGTGGAGAGTAATTCCCCCCCTGAGCATCGTCGCCTTTAAGCGGCTGTGCGGTGGTCAGAGGATCGCTTCATTGACATCGTTCCGCAGCTGATATAACGTGATTTTCGTGGACCGGCGCCGTTTTTTAAGATCCCTCGGCCTGAGCGCGCCCCTCCTGGGCTTCCCGTTCGGAAAGGCGGTTCTCGGAGCAGCCGCGACGCCCGAAAAGCCCCCTCATATCGTTCTCATTATGGCCGACGACATGGGGTTCGGAGACCCCGGCTGCTATAATCCGGAATCGCTGATCCCGACGCCCCGTATGGACAGGATCGCGGCCGAAGGCGCGCGGTTCACCGACGCCCACTCTCCTACGGCACTGTGTTCGCCCAGCAGGTACAGTCTTCTCACCGGACGGTACTCCTGGCGGACGCGGCTTCAAAAGGGCGTGTTGATGCCGTACGAGCTTCCATTGATCGAGCCGTCACGGCCCACCATCGCTTCGCTTCTACGCAGCTGCGGATACGATACGGCCTATGTCGGGAAATGGCATCTTGGCCTGGAATGGACGACAAAGGACGGCAGCAAAGCCGTGGAGTTTTATAAACGGGACAAGCCCTTCGAAACGGACGAGACGCTTCAATGGCGGGTCGATTTCGGCCGGCCGTTCGGCGGTGGGCCGACCCGCCTCGGATTCGATTATTTCTTCGGCAACGCGGGCTGCCCCAGCAACGACCCACCGTATGTTTTCCTGGAGAACGACCGGGCCGTTTCGGTGCCGACGAAGATGAGCAAGGAGGAATGGCGGGGGCTTCCCGGATTCCTGCCGGGTCCGATGGCCGAAGGCTGGTCGGAAGAAGACATCGACCTTGTCCTTGCCGGCAAAGCGAAGGCGGTCATTGACGGCCATCTCCGGAACCGGCCGAACGATCCCCTCTTCCTTTGTCTCTCGCCCAACTCCCCGCACATTCCCTGGCTCGTCCCCGAGTTCATGAAGGGCAAGAGCCGGGAAGGTCCGCGCGGCGACCTAGTGGCCCTGTTCGACTGGGTCGTCGGAGAAGTCGACGCCCATCTCAAAACGCGGGGGATCGCCGAAAAGACGCTCCTCATCGTGACGAGCGACAACGGAGGCCAGAAGGGGGCCAACGGACACAAATCCGAGTTGGATTTCCGCGGATTCAAGAGCGAGATCTGGGAAGGGGGCCATCGGGTGCCGTTCATCGTCCGCTGGCCCGGGAAGGTCAAACCGGGAACGGTCTCCGGCGACCTCGTCAGCCTAGGCGACATGTTCGCGACCTTCGCCGATCTCGTCGGCACGCCCCTCCCTGACAACGCCGCGGAAGACAGTTGGAGCGTCCTTCCCACTATCCTCGGAACGTCCAAAGGCCGTCCGCTTCATGAAGCTCTCGTCTTTCAGGCCGGGAACGGCGATCTGGCCATCCGCCAAGGGCGATGGAAGTTAATCGACGTCAAGACGGAGGCGGGGCGAGGCCGGCTGTACGATCTGGACGCGGACCCGGCGGAACAGCGGGACCTCGCGGCCAGGAATCCGGAGATCGCGGCCTCCCTCGCCGCTTTGCTAGACAAGTACCGCCGCCAAGGATACAGCCGACAGATTGGCCGGACCCCCTGATATAGCTCCAGCCCCACACCTGCTACTCGGGGTGACGAGCAAGACCAGATCGACAGTTCTTCGGGAAACTCGGTCACAAGATTTGTGAAGCCCGGGGCTTCGGAAGAATCACTCGACGACGATCTCGTCTATAAAAATCCAGCATCTTCCGCCAGATCCGGCGTGCCAGGAAGGGCAGGTCCCGACGTTCTTGGCGCTCACTTTGACGAAACGGACGGGAGACGCAGCAAAACGGATTTCTTCGGGCACGTAGGCCGCCGCCGGATCGGGGACGGGTTTCCGTCCGATCCGGCCCGCCTCCCGGAAAGCGGTTCCGTCCCTCGATAGGGATACCCGGACCTCCGTCGGCAGGAAAATCCAGGACCCCTGGTTCTGGAGGAACCCGCAGACGACTGAGGAGACCGAAACCTCGCGGCCGAGATCGATCACGGCTCCGAAGTCCTCGCCTTCGAATCCGAGCCATCGACCGTCGTGAAAATCGAACGTGCCCCTCTTCCCATCCGTCAGGGTGGCCGGTCCGTCTCCGGGGTAGCTCGGGCTGGGCGGACCGGAGAGACTGACGGCGGCGCCGACCGCGGCGTGAGTGATGTCGGCAGGGAAGCGTGTCGAGACCCGGCCCGGCTCCCGCTCGCCCTTTCCCTTGCGCCCGGTCAGCCGGTCGCCGAGCTCGTCGCGGGCCCTTTCCGCGAGCTCCTGGAGCTCGGCCACGATATCGGGGTGTTCCGCGGCGACATCGCGGGTTTCGCCGACGTCGGCGACGAGGTCATAGAGTTCGAGGCCTGTTTCGACCGTGGCATAGGGCCCCGGGAGGCCGCCCCTTCCCGGCTCGGCGCCGACGTAGGAGCGGGACTTATGGGGAAAGATGAGCTTCCAGCGACCCTTTCGGACGGCCCGGAGCTCATGTTCGTAATAATAGAAAAAATTGTCTCGGGGGCCGGTTTCGGTCCGCCCTTGGAGCAGCGGCCGGATGTCGAGGCCGTCGATGGGAAGGGCGGGAAGAGGGGCTCCCGCCCAGGCGACGATCGTCGGAAGGAGATCCATCGTCGTCGCGATCTCCGACGTGACTCTGCCAGCCGGGATACGGCCCGGCCAGCGGATAACGCAGGGGACGCGCGGCCCTCCTTCGAACATCGTCCCCTTGCCTTCGCGGAGGGGCCCGGCGGACCCTGCGGAGTCCCCAAAGTTGAGCCAGGGCCCGTTATCGCTCGTGAAGATGACCACGGTGTTCCCGTCGAGGCCGTGGCGCTCGAGGCGATCCATGATCCGCCCGGTCGAGGCGTCGAGTTCCATGACCACATCGGCGTAGGGGCTGTGACCGCTCCGGCCGCGGAACTCGGGGGAAGCCGCGATCGGGGTGTGGACCATGGAGTGGGGAAGATAGAGGAAAAAGGGCCGGTCCTTGTTCTCGTCGATGAAGCGAAGGGCTTCCCGTGTGTATCGCTCGGTCAGGGTCGACTGGTCCTCGAGGGTCTTGATCTCGGCGATCGGCTCCTCGTTGCGGATGAGAGAGAGCGGCGGATATGCGGCTTTACGGCCCTCGGCGACGGGCGTCCCGTCGTATCCGTAGGGCCACATGTCGTTGGAATAGAGAAGGCCGAGGTATTCGTCGAAGCCCTGCCGGGTGGGATAGAACTCCGGGACGCAGCCGAGATGCCACTTGCCGAAGATGGCCGTGGCATAGCCGCGCTTCTTGAGGAGGTCGGCGATGGTCTCCTCGCCCAGATTGAGGCCGATTTTCGAGGCGGGACCGGGCGCTCCCTGGTAGCCGACCCGCTCGGCGTAGCACCCCGTGAGGAGTGAGGCCCGGGAGGCTCCGCACACGGCCTGGGAGACGTAGAAATCGGTGAGCCGGATGCCCTCGGCAGCCAGGCGGTCGATGCGCGGCGTCTCGTAGCCCTTGGCCCCGAAACAACCCAGGTCGGCGTAGCCCATGTCGTCGATGAAGATCAGGACGATGTTGGGAGGGTGCCGCTCGGCGGTCCTTTTACCGCAGAATGAGCAAGCGATAGCCGAGGACCCGGTCGTGAGGCCCATGCCAAGCGTTTTCAGGAAGTCCCTTCGGCTGGGAGGCATGCCCTATTTTTATGCGCAAACGGGGAGAGTTGTCAAACCGGAACATATACTGTCGGCTATGGATCCGAAAGTCGCGGGTTCGATTACCGTCGTTAACTCCACTTTCGATAATCCCGGATATCCGACTAGACCGGGGACCGGCCTGGACGGCAGACGCTCGTCAGCGCCATATCGCCTTATAGACAACCAGCTCTTTGTATCCGTTGTCCTTTTCATGAAGGACGTACATGCGTCCATTCTTAGCTACGACGTCCAGGCTCACGCCCTCCCAGAGGTGCCGGAACCGGTCATAGCAGCCGATGGCCGCGCGGCCGATAAAGACCCCGGCTTTGCTGAAGATATCACAGATGTTCTGGCTTGTCTTCTGGTCCTTTTCGGAGGTCATGACGAAGAGCCGGCCGGCCTCGTCGGCGAAAAGGTACTGAAATGCGAGTCGGTTATCGGGAAAGAAGAGCTGCCCGGCGACCGGACTCCCCTGCGGGAGGCGGGCTGTGGCGTCCTCACGGTAGTCGGACGTGACCTCCACGGATTCGTATTCCTTCCGGATCTTCCTCAGCAGAGTCCCCCCGAGGTCAAAAACGAGAATCTCGTAGTCCTGCCCGGGCATCCCTAGGAAGATCCGGTCCGGAGTGAAGGTGCCCACCGGGCTGGGCAGGAAGGCGTTGGCCTTCTTCCCCATGCCCGGGACCTGGACCGGGAACCGGAAGCGGTTGAGAGCCTTGACCAGCACGAATCGCCCGTCGAGAAGATTCCAGGTCATCTCCTCGGATCCCAAATCCGGATCAACCTCATCTTCCGTTGCCACGAAATACCCGTTGTCGAGAGGGATGGCCGCCCTCAGTGCCGGGGGCAGGCGGATCTGCCCGCGGAGTTCGCCGGAGGAGGAAAACGTCGTGACCGTGTCCCTCCGGGCATCCAAATTGAATATCTCGTCGCGGGAGTTGACGCTGAAATAGGAACTCTGTTCAATCTCGCCGGGCCCCTGCCCTACCGTCCCGAACGATCTCAGAAGCCGCCCTTGGTCATCGAACTTGTAGATGATGGCCGCGTCCTTGCGGGGACGCTGCGCTATGTAAATGGCTCCTTTAGAGTCTGCCCCGAAGCGATAGATGTCCGCGAGCCCTGCCTTGAGCAATTCGGGGTCTTCCGCATCAATGACGAATTCCTTCTCAAGACTGAGCACGGAGAGCTCGTTCGGAACCCGATAGGGTTTGACGTGATTCAGTACAACTTCGATGCCATTCTCGATGGCCCTGTCAACCTGAGGTTTCCCGCCCGAACAAGCACCCAAGAGGCAAATTCCCAAGAGAAGGCAAAGACGCTTTCTCATGTTCCCCTCCGCAGCGTTTGGGCTAATTATAAGTCCGGGACGATCATTTCTGCAATGCCGCTTAGTCCCTTCCCTGCCCGATCCATCCCGAAGAACATGCCGAATGCCTCCCTGAAGGTCGCAAAATGACTGTTCGGCCTGAGCACTGCCTTATCGAGCACCTCTCGCAAATAGAAAATATTGATTATCAATAAATATTTCTTGACATACGATTCTTTTGGCTTATATTAATTATTGATAAACGATAATAAGGGAGGCAAAAATGACAGGAAAGACCATTTCGAGAGTAGGGACCGAGGTCAAGGCGCTCCGGATTGTGCTAATGACATTGCTTATTTTTTACGGCGTGGGTTTCATCGGCGCTTTAATAACCATAGTCATCGCCAGTTTCGCCCCTGACTTTATAGATGTCTACTTCAGGGACCACCTCAGCTTTCTGTTAGAATTTGGTTTGGCCGGTCCTGTTTACTTTTTCATCGGCTATTGCATCTTCCGGCTTCTCGACTTAACCATTAGCGGCGAATCTTTCAACCCCGCTACCCCGCGGCACGTCCGGAGAATCGCGTATGCTGTGTTCATCCTGGCACTTATTAATGCTGTGGCCAACGCGCTATCTTCAGAACTGACTGTCTTTTCATGGGCCAGTTTCTTGGGCACCGCGCTCCGGCTCCTTTATGGTGGACTGACCACGCTGCTTTTGGGATTCGGGTTCCTGGTCATCGCCAGAGTCATTGAGGTTGGCGTCCGGCTCCAGCAGGACCAAAACCTAACCGTCTGAGGTTTACAATGCCGATCGAAGTCAATCTTGACCTTATGATGGTTAAGCGGAAAATGTCGCTCACCGAGCTCTCGGAGAAGGTGGGCATCACCATGGCCAACCTCTCGATACTCAAGCAAGGGCACGCCAGGGCGATCCGGTTCTCGACGCTCGAAAAAATCTGCGAAGTTCTGGATTGCCAGCCGGGCGATGTCCTGTGCTATAGGAAGAAGGAAGATGAAAATAATAGTCTGATATCAAAATAGGCCCCGAACTGGATTATAACCGCGACGGTTTTGAAGCTCATGCCTCCCCCCTTTCATTTCCATATCATTTTGTAAACGGTAAGCTCGTGGAAGCCCGATTCCTTTTCCAGATGGCAATAGAGACGGCCTTTCATGATAAATGTGTAACGAGGGCCGAGATACAGGCCGGCCTATAAGATGTTCAGCGCCTTACGCCCGATAAACACGCCGTCCGGATTGAATATATCCCAGACATACTCGCCCGGATTCGGGCCCGGCTCGTAGGTCATGACGAAGATCCGCCCCTCGTCGTCGGCGAAAAACTGGTTCAACGGGGGGAGAGGATTTGGGAAGTATTTATTCTGAGGGATCCCGGATCTTCGAGATTCAGGTCCGAGAATGGCGTCCTTGATCTCGTCGGTCACCGTGCTCGGCCGGTATTCCTTCCGGATCTTCCTAACGAGATTCCCGTCGAGGTCATAAACCCAAAACTCGTATCCCCTGGCCTCGTTGGCTATGATGATCCGATCACCTGATACCCGCCACATAAAATACGGGACCTGCCGGCTGTTGTCCATGGTGTATTCGTAGCGGTCCAGGATCTTGAGCTCCGCGAATTCACTGTCGCAAAGAGTCAAGGCGTCGACATAAGAGCCGCCCGATGCGAGTTCGGGCCTGAAGCCGAAAGAGAGGAACTTGCCGTTCTTGAGAGCGTCGATATGGAGCGCCCCGCGTTTGAGTTTCGTCTCCCGCAATAGCGCGCCGTTCAGGTCATAGACGATGTACTTCTGGAGGTAATCGGCCAGGGGAAATTTCGCCGCTCTCGGAAACCCCGCCGAGAAAGGGCCACTGAAGCTCGCCCGGTCCTTGTCCGCTCCTCCCAAAAGAGCCCAAGAGACGGCCGGCGCGGTCGAATCGATAGATGAAGTTCTTATTGTTCTTGAAGCAAACGACGTAAACGTTGCCCGCGTTGTCGGCATCCCATTCGCCCGCGCTTCCCATTCCCGCTTCCGCGAGGTCGGTTCTCTCCGTATCAATGGAAAAGACTTTCTCCAGGGAAAACGAGGACGGCTGACCCTTGATGAGGTATGGCGCGACGTGATTGAGAACGACCTCCACGCCGTCCTCGGTGATCCTGTCGATCTTGGATTGCCTGCTCCCGCAGGAAAGCAGCAAGAAGACCGCGATCAAACAGCTGAGCGGCTTTTTCATATCGGCCTCCCCGATGCTTTCCTGATTCTACATCAGCCCCACCCGCACAACAACCCCGATTCCTGCATACTCTTGTCGGAAAGCGGCGTGGCCGGATCGGTCTGGAGTGGTGAACTTTTTTAGGACCCGTAGACTGCTACTAGCGCCATACCATTCGATAAACGATCAGCTCGGGATAGCCGCTTTCCTTAAACCGGAGCCGGTAGAATTTCCCGTTCTTGGCCGTTGTCCTGAGAGGATTCAAGGCCCTTCCCAAGATCCCGTACCGGCCCAAGGGGATCCTCCCGATAAAAACCCCCTCCGCGCTATAAATGTCATGGATAAATTCGTCTTTGCCCGGTCCCTGCTCGTAGGTCATGACGAAAAGCCGTCCATCATCATCGTGGAAAAATGAGTTGAACGGAGGCGCGTCCTGCAGGGCGAATAGATTCAGGGCCGGTTGACTGGCGGCGAGCTCTTCCGTCTGTTTCCTGAATTCCTCCGGGTACGGAACCGGCTTGAATTCCTTCCTTATTTTCCGTAAAAGATCCCCTCGGGAGTCGAATTCCCAAAGCTCATAGCCCCTCTGCAGGTTCCCGACGAATATCCGACCGCCAACGACCCCCCAGCGATAAGAAAGGATTATCCCTGGGGTCTTTTTCCCCGGGGTCATGTCCGACATATCGATAAAATCAAGCTTCTTTAGAGCCTGTTGCGTGATTCGCATTTGAAGCACGTCTGACAAGGATTTTCATAGAT
>CAZZCH010000074.1:2708-17482 GCA_964652895.1 uncultured Eubacteriales bacterium | reverse complement strand
GACCTTTTCCGCGGCGTGGTGATGTTCCTCCTGATCGGCAAGGTGACGGGCTTCTACGATCTTCTCGCGGCGCCGGTCCTCGATGGGACGGTCCTCCATGCCCTGGGCCTTCAATTCCAGCACCACCCCTGGCACGGCCTGAGGTTATTTGACCTCGGCCAGCCCTTCTTCATCTACATCAGCGGCGTGGCCATGGTTTTCTCTTACGAGAAACGCTGGGAGAGGGGAGAAAGCTGGAGGGCGACGCTAGGTCAAGCGTTGCGGCGGTCGTTCCTGCTGTTCGCGCTCGGCTGGGCGCTCTATCTTGTTGGGTCCGAGGCGGGCGGATTCAAAGGTGCGTTCTTGTGCGACATCCTGCCTCAACTCGCTTTTGCGAGTCTCGTCGCTTTTCTTCTGATCAAGCGGTCGATAAGGATACAGGTCGGTGTCGCGTTCGGCCTCATCATCCTGACGGAGCTTCTCTACCGCCTCTGGCCCGTCGCCGGCTTCAACCAGCCCTTCACAGCCGGTCACAATTTCGGCTCGTGGCTCGATACGGCCCTTTTCGGCGCAACCTCAGAGGAGGGCTTGGTCACGTTCAACATGGTGCCGGCCGCAGCGTTCGCCATTATGGGAGTCCTCGCGGCGGGGTTGCTCAAGAGCGGGCGGTCGCAGAAGAAAAAGCTCATTACTTTGGTGGGAGTGGGGCTAGCCGGAGTCACCCTTGTCCTCGCGCTCAATTTGCTGACTCCGATTATCAGGAGCATTGGTACGAGCTCTTTTGTCATCATGAGTGGAGGCTTGGCTTTCTTGTCTCTCGCCCTGGGGTATTGGCTGATCGACGTAATGAGATTCCGGAAGCGGTCTGTGTTTTTCGTTATGGTTGGCATGAACCCGGTTTTCATCTATCTTTTCGCCCTTTCGGGCGGGGCGGATTGGCTCTACAGGATCGTCGTGCCGTTCACCATGGCTTTCTCCGGCTGGATAGGGGAGTGGCCGTCCCAGATCCTGACGAGCCTGGCCGTCTGGGGCTTGTTGTGGGCCCTTTGCTATTGGCTCTATAAACGGAAGATTTTCATCAGGGTTTAGCGGATACGTTCATGAGGAAGAAAGACTGGCTGTTCGCACTGCTAACTGTAGCGGCGCTGGCGTTGGCCTTACCCCCGCTCATCGATCTACTGCGGAACACGAGAACGTCCGAGTACTACAGTCACATTACTTTGATCCCGGTGGTTAGTGCTTACTTGATCTTCCGGCGTAGGCGGGAGATGTTCCGGGGGACGGCATCGGTCCATTCTTGGGGGATTCTGGCTGTAGCCGCGGGCATCGGGCTGTTTGTGGCCGGTAGAATATTCGGTGGAGAGATTGATATCCAGGCCTCTCTGACAACGCTCGGGGGGCTTCTCTTTTGGTGCGGCGCTTATCTTGTGCTTTACGGGAAAAACTGCAGCCGGCGGGCCTTCTTCCCGATCGCCTTCCTCCTTTTTGCCGTGCCTATACCGGTCCTGATTATTGAGAAGGTCATTGCTGTCCTTGTCGTCGGATCGGCCTACATGACCCGCCTGCTGTTCGTGGCCTTCGGAGTGCCTTTCGTACAAGATGGGCCCGTGTTCTATCTGCCGGGCTTTTTCATCGAAGTCGCCCAGGAATGCAGTGGGATACGCTCGAGTCTGGCCCTCTTCATCACTACCGTCCTGGCCGGGCACATCTTCCTGAGGAAGCTCGGGAATAAGGCCCTGTTGGCCCTGGCTGTGCTCCCCGTGGCTCTTTTCAAGAACGCCATCCGTATCGTGACTCTCTACCTGCTTTCTTACTTCGTGGACATGAGGATCATCATGGGAGGGTTCCTGCACAGGTCTGGGGGCTTCATTTTCTTCGGCCTGGGGCTCTTTGTCCTAGGTTCGCTACTCTGGCTGCTCAGGGAGGGGGAGAACCGAAGATTCGGGGCAAAAGGGGTCCGGCAAGTTCTTAACGATAAGAAAATAAATAAGATAGATATGGGGGGGTGATTTTTTCCAGTCTTGGCCCTTCTCTATTGACAAATGGGGGGGCTTATGAGATAGTTAGCTAGCCAAGTTGTATGTATTTCTGAAAAAAGGGAGCTTTTCATGAAAAAAGCCAAGGTCGTATTTCTTAGTTTCATTCTGTTGTTTTTTGTCCTTTCGACGGTAGCCAGTGCCGCGGGCATGTGGCCTGATTGGGCAAAGGGCGATCACAAACATGGTGGGTCTGGCGGCAACGGCTATTCTGTCGCCGAGCCGACGGCCATCCTTCTTCTCGGGACTGGCCTAGTTTCGTTGGCCGTTTACGCAAAGAAGAAACGCGGCAAGAAGCAGTAAACAAGAAACCTGATAGTCTGACGTTCGGAATTTCGACGCCCTGTCGAGGGACGGGGCGTTTTTTTTTATAAATTTCTGGTATCATAGGCTCCGCAATGGAAACCATAGATAGGATTCCGGTTGTCCTCGATGCGGGCGAGATCGCCGCGAGACTGCGGTTCGATCCGGTGCGAGCGGGGTTCGAGAGTCTGGACGAACTCATCGCGCTCGCCCAAGGGCTTATCCGCCCACGCGCCGTATACGAGGTCGCATATATCGGGGCGAAAGGGGAGGGGACGGTCGAGGTGGCCGGCGCAACGTTCGAGAGTCATATCCTTCGCAAGAACCTCGATGGGGCCAACAAGGTTTTCCCGTATATCATAACCGTGGGCCCTGAGCTCGAACGCGCCGCCAGCGCCCAGGGCGATCTCCTCAAGCAGTATTACCTCGAGGAGATGGCCAATATGGCTCTGGAGAGTGCGGCGGGTTGGCTGGGCGGTCAACTCGAGGCCCGCTACGGCGTCACAGGCTTGGCCAACATGAGCCCGGGCTCGCTCGAGGACTGGCCGATCACCGAGCAGACGAAGCTCTTCTCCATATTCGGCGATACGGAGCGCCTTATCGGCGTGCGGCTGACCGACAGCATGCTCATGCTGCCGAGGAAGTCGATTTCCGGGATTCTCTTCCCCTCTAAGGAGGGGTTCGTGGCCTGCCAACTATGTGAGCGGGAGCACTGCCCCGGCCGCAAGGCGGCTTATGATATAAGTGCGACAAGAAATTCTAAGACGAGAACATGAAGAGCGGGGACACGTACCGGAAGTACATGTCCCCTTTTAAAAAATCCCTTCATTCGATCCTCTCGACCACCCGACCGGTGGCCTTATTCTTCAGGATCCGCTTGACCCTGCCGTCGGGCAACTTTTCGGTCTTTATCGCGATCAGGGACGCATCCCCGCCCGAACCCTTATTCTTCCCTTGATACCGCCCTTTTACCCCTTCTGCGGGCATTCCAGGCCCTTTCCTGCCGGTTTTCGGGGGCTCTCCCTTCCCCCGCCACAAATCCAGCGCGACGGGTTCGAAGCGGCCCGACTTCATCGATTTGTAACAGGCGTCGATGACGGCGTTGACGACGTAGCCGTCGTAGAAGGTTTCCATCGGCGCTCTGCCCGCCTCCCACGCGTCGAGCATGTCCTTGAACATGTGGACATAGCCGAGCGCGTGGGCCTCGTCGCCCACGGGAAAGAGCCAGCCCGTCCCGGTCTCGGCCTTTTCCGCGACATAGCCGCCTTCGCCCGTGGCCGTGAACATCTCGAAGCCGGTGCGCAGAAAATGGTCGAGACGGATCGTTCCTTCGGTCCCGGCGACCTCGTCCCGCAGGTCCATCCCGCCGCGGAAGGTCCAGCTGACCTCGAACTGGCCGATCGCCCCGCCGTCGTACTCGACGAGCCCGATGGCGTGGTCCTCGGCATTTATCGGGTGGACCTGGGTCGCGCCCCAGCAGAAAGCCCGGAGCGGCCGCTTGTCTTTGCCGATGAAGTTCCGCCCGATCTCGATGCAGTGGCAACCCATGTCGACGACCGCGCCGCCGCCCGACTGGTTCGGGTCCCAGAACCAGGCGCTGTGCGGCCCGGGATGGGTCTCGCGCGATCTCGTCCAGAGAATGCGGCCCATCGCTCCCTTCCGCACCGATTCGAGGGACTTGAGGGTCTTCGGCGTATAGACGAGGTCTTCGAGGTAGCCGGCGAATACGCCGGCTACCTCCACCGCATCGAGCATCTCCCGGGCCTCGGCGGCCGTCCGGCCGAGGGGTTTGGTGCAGAGGACCGCCTTCCCGGCCCTCGCCGCGAGCCGCACGGCCTCCTTGTGGACGTTATTGGGGAGTCCGACGACCACGATCTCGGACTCGGGGTCACGAACGGCTTCTCGCATGTCCGCGGTCCAGCGCGGAATGCCCTGCTCTGCGGCGAACGCCTTGGCCCGCTCCGCCGACCGCGAGTAGACGTTGACCACCCTATCGCGGCTCCTCAGCCCGTGGAGCGTCCGGGTGTAGAACGTCCCGATGAGACCCGTCCCGAGCATCGTTATCTTAGCCATCTAAAACCTGAAAATATCAGGTTCGGGGTCCCTTCCGCAAGCCGGGTCGGAGGCTGTCGCGGGCGACGACGACGCTGATGGAAACCGTTTCGACATCGCGGCGCGAGACTTCGGCGAATCCGCTCTCCCGCAGGAAAGCCCTCAATCCGCCCCGGCTCAGGAACTCCCGGCCGTTCCGGTAATGTTCGCCGCCGGCCAGGCGTTCGATGACCCGCGCGGCCAGCGCCCCGACCTTCGATTTAAAGTTCCAGGGATTCTCGAAATCGACGGCGATCAAACGGCCGCCCGGAACCAGGACCCGCCGTGCTTCCGCCATCATCGCGCGCCGCAGGTCCGGGCTCTTATCGTGGAGCCCGAAGGAAACGGAAACGGCCCGGAAAGCCCCGTCTTTGAACGGAAGTTGCTCGGCATCGCCGCATATGAAGGGGCGCCCTGGCGCCCGGGCCGCCGCGTAGCGGACGAACCCGAGGCTCTTGTCCAGGCCGCAGACAACGCGATCGGGGACACGTACCACAGGTACATGTCCCCTTAGTTGGCTGCCCGTCCCGCAGCAGACGTCGAGCCATGGATAGAGATTCTCCCGTTCGACCGCCGCCGCGACCCGCCTCTGCAGGCCCTTAAACATGCCCGCGAAGGCCAGATCGTACAGACGTCCGGCCAGGTACCAAAAGCCATTCTGGTGCAGGGGGTTCATATCGTAAGCATTATAACTCAAGAACGGGGACACGCACCGCTTCAAGAGAAGCGGGGCATGTCCCCTCAATCTAAGCCCCTAAGAAGGGGTCAGACCTGCTTTTTACGCTTTCCGGGCCAAGAAGGGCGTAAAAAGCACGTCAGACCCCTTATGAGCTCCACTTGACAATCGCCCTTTCTTATGAATAATTTAGGGCGAGCCCACCGGGGAAAGGGCGATGAACACGCGACAAGTCCTCCAATCCTGGAAGGACATCTCCGCTTACCTCGGCCGCGATGTCCGGACCTGCCGCCGCTGGGAGGAAAAGCTCGGCCTTCCCGTCCACCGCCTCAACGGCTCGGCCAAGGCCCGCGTCATGGCCTACCAGGACGAGATCGACCGCTGGCTCGACATGAAGCTCCACGAGCGCGAGGTCGTCAAGCCGAACCTCCTGGATTTCATGAAACGCTGGCCTGTCGTGGCCGCCTTTGCGGGAATTCTCGTCGTCGGCGTCCTCGGCTGGCGCTCCATCAGCAACGGCCGGCCGCACTTCATCTCCAACGGCGGACACCCCACCCTGGCCGTCCTGCCCTTCGTCAACAGCACGGGCAACGCGGGCCTGGATTATCTCCGGGAATCCGTGCCCGACCACCTCATCCTCAATTTGCAGAGGAACGCCGACCAGATCACCGTGTTCAGCTTTGACGTCGTCGTCGGCGCGGTTCGCGACCTCGGGATCGAGCCGGGAAAGCCGCTCACGCCCAACGACCTGGCCGCCGTGGCATCGAAGACCGGCGCCGGCTGGCTCCTCGCCGGTTATGTCTCCAAGGCGGGGTCGAAGCTCCGTGTCGATTACGAGATCCGGGAAGCTAAGGCCGCCGAGGCCCTCAAGACGGGCCACGTGCCGGGGACCGAGACGGAGATGCCGGCCATGGAGGGCCGCGTTAGCGACGATGTCCGCAGGGTCTTCGGCCTCCCGACCGCCGCCTCGACCGCCGCCTTCCTGGCGTGCTCGGTCCAGGCGACGCGGTTCTACGAGACCGCCCGGGCCGTCGAGCGACGGTACGTCCTGAGTCAGTCGCCGGCCGAACTCGTACAGATGATCGACCTCTTCGAAGAGGCCCGGAAGGCCGACCCGGGCTGCGCGCTGGCCGTTCTCGGCCTGGGCGACGCCTACCAATACCGTTTCGTCTACGAAGGTATGAACCCGGACAGCCTGGCCCGGATGAACGAATACTATCGGACGGCCTACGAGATGGCCCCGGAGAGAGCCGAGACCAACGTTGGCATGGCCTGGGTCGAGTATTTCCGCCGCGAGAACGACCGGGCCTATGCCTACCTCAAGAAGGCCATGGAGCTCGACCCCGAAAGTCTTCACGTCCTCCTCGACGTCGGGGCGTTCCTGGCCTCCGTCGGAGTCCTGGAGCGGAGCACGGTGTATTTCAGCCGAGTCATCCGGGCCGGAGGAGGGTCGGCCGACATCCTTTTCCTCCGGGCTTGGTCCTACGAGCAGATGGGCTATTACGAGTCGGCCCTGGCCGATCTCGACAGAATGGTCGATCTCGAGCCGGGGGATTACCGGACGAGATGCCACCGGGCCCGGGTGCTGGTGCTGATGAAGAGATACGACGCGGCCGCCGCCGAGCTCGCCGTGGCCGAGACCCTCGCCCCGGCGGATCCCTATGCCGGCTTTATCCGGGCCCTGATCTCGGCGGCGCGGGGCGACAAGAAAGCGGCCCTGGCGGCCATCGCTCCGGCGTTCGATCCGGGACGGCCTTCCCTCCACACCTATTACCTGTCGCGCGTCTACGCCGCCCTGGGCATGAAAGACCAGGCCCTCGGCAACATGCAGCTCGCCATCGACAAGTGCTTCGACGACGTCCACGACTACGTCTACTTCTTCCCGTTCCTCAACAACACGCGGGATTATTTCTACAACAAGCTGCGCGGCGAGCCGCGTTTCGCCGAGATCCTCCGGCGCGAGGAGCGCAAGCACGTCGAGCTCCTGGAAAAGTACAGCGGGCTATAAAAATTGACTAGGCGGCTAAAGAGGGCTTATAATCGGGACAGATGAGATTAGCGCTCGACTCTAAAAAGGTCCTGGCCCTTAGCATGACCGCTCTGGTCCTGCTCTTCGCCGTCTGGCTCGTTTCGCCGTTTTTCCGGCTCGACGCTTCGGACGAAGCTAACGGGAGGATCAACGGCTACCGACTGGCCCTGGGCCTGACCGTCATGATCCTCTTCGTCGGGAAATCGCTCTGGGACGTCCTGGCGCCTCAAGGGTTGGCCAAGAAGGTCTCGAACGTCAAAGCGATCGCCCTCGTCGGCCTGGCCATCGTCGTCATGGGTTTCATCGTCTTCACCGTGGCCCGGGCCGCGGCCTATTACCTCGGCTCGGCGATCGCCATCGACGCCCAGCAGTTCCTCCCCTAATTCGGGGACACAATACCAATTTCCGAATTAGCCTGATTATTGCCGCTCCGCCGAACTCACCCTGGTCGCTTCCATGCGGTCGCTTTCCAAGGAAAGGGGACATTTGCCAGAGGCACATGTCCCTAACTAGGGAAAAAGGACATCGAATTTGGCGGCAACCTTGTCGAGCGAATTCAGCCGGGGAAGCTGATTAGGAATGGCTTCGTCTGCGGGGAATCGGCCGCAGATCTTTGGCTGTGCCGCCGAGCCTCGCTAGTTTCTTAGCAGCCTCGCGTTGGATCGATAAAATAATTTCCTCAAATTTTTGGAGTGGCTTCTCTTCAAGGCTCTTTTCGAAATCCGCCAGCCAGCTCCTAATATACTTGTTGTCGTAGTCCGGATTCTTCAAGAGAATGGCCTTGACGTCTTCGATGTCCCGGGCCCGTCCAGCCACGACGCGAGTTCCGCGGCGATCTTTTTAATCAGATCTTTGAACATTGTTCACCGCCTTAGCAACCCGGATCTTGACCTCGATCCCATCCAGTGGGTCCTTGGGCGGCAATGCTCCAAGCATAAGGGCCTCTTCATAGAGGGCATCGAGGATCCGGAGATTTTGCTCGACGTCGACCTTCTCGGCCCTGATTCTTTCGGCCTCGAAAGCCTGGAGCTTCAATGTGTTCTTAACCATTTAATATCTGTTTCTAGGCGAATTATACCATAGCCGCGGCCGGCTTATCTACATTATGACGATCTCGAGGCGAGGATTCATCGGGGCGTCGCTGGCCGCGGTTTCGGCGGCCGGATTGAAGGCCAAGGAGCGCGCCCTCGGCCAGGTCGCGGCCGCGCCGGCCCAGGCTCCCGCGAAGGACAAGCCGATGCCCAAGATCAAGGAATACCGGCGGCTCGGAGCGGACGATCGGCGAGGTCCTCCAGACCCACGACCGGAAGTCCCTGTTCATCACGACAAAACTCAACCTGTCCTTCAGAAAAGCGGCGACCAAGGCCGACATCCGGGACCGGTTCATGAAGTGCCTCGAGCGCATGAGAACCGACTACGCCGACTGCCTGATGATCCACATGTGCACGCTGGCCCAGGTCAAGTTGCTCATGGCCCACGAGAACCTGACGCCGTAAAGCCGGGCTGTCCCCGATTTTATTCCCGATTTTATTTCGCCAGCTTCTTGCGGCCGATGAGGGCCAGGTTTTGATTTTCATTGAGAATTGGCTTGATGTTGTTTCTCATTAGTGCTATTTTAAGCACGAATACGAAATGAACTATCACAGCTTACGCGACTCCTTGAAGAATTTCACCGTTTTCTCGCTCCGCGATATCTTTCGGGTCGAACCCGGGTTCCATCGCCGGCGCCTGAACGACTGGCAGGCTAAGGGGTATATCCGCAAGGTGCTCAAGGGATTCTATGTCTTCGCCGACCTCCCGCTTGACGAAATGGCCCTCTTCGAAATCGCCAACCGGATTTACAAGCCATCCTACGTCTCCCTGGAGTCGGCTTTGGCCCATTATCAGCTGATCCCGGAAAGCGTTTTCGGGGTGACTTCTATATCGACCCGCCGGACCTATCGATTCTCCACCGAGCTGGCCGAATTCCGCTTCCGGACGGTGAGGCCCGACCTTTTTTTCGGCTATGACCTCGTGTCCGTCCGCGGAAAGCGCGTCAAGATCGCCCGACCGGAAAAGGCGGTCCTGGATTTCCTCTACCTGAATCCGCGCTACCGGAGCGCGCTGGATTTCGAGAGCCTGCGCATCGACACGGACCGGTTTTTCCGGACGGTCGCCAGCCGGGACCTTCGAGCCGCGGTGGCCCGCTACGCCCGTAAGGCGTTTGCTTTACGGGTCGATCTTTTTCTGAACCATCTAAGGAGCCGGACCTAGAGGGGGAGGCCATGCTCGATCTTCATAAAATTGTCTCCTATATTCCGGAGCCGCTGAGGGCCTTCAAACGGAATCTGCTCAGGGAGTATCTTCAGTACAAGGTCCTGGAGGTCATCTACGATTCCAAGTTCGGCGACCAGCTGACTTTCATGGGCGGAACGGCCATCCATATCGTCCATGGCAACCCCCGGTTTTCCGAGGACCTCGATTTCGACAACCGCGGCCTCGACCTGCCGGCCTTCGAGTCGTTGGGAGAGCTCATCCGGTCGAAAATGGGGCTCCAGGGATTCACGCTGGAGACGACGACCGTCGCGGCAGGCGCCTTTCGGCTGTCGCTCCGGTTCCCCGGGTTGCTTCGACTCATGAATCTCTCCCGGGATCCTCGAGAGAAGATTCATCTTCGGGTCGACGCCGAGCCCCAGCGTTTCCCCTACGAGCCGGTGGCTTTCCTAATGGACAAGTTCGACGTTTTCGGTCGGATCTTCGTCGCCCCGGCGGACCTTCTGTTGGCCCAAAAAATTCTCTGCATGTTCTCGCGGCCGCGGCCCATGGGGCGGGATTTTTTCGACGCGCTTTTTCTGTGGGGCAAAACCGAGCCCCGGCCGGCATATCTCAAGGAAAAACTCCGCATCGAGAGCGCCCACGATCTGAGAGCCCGTTTGATCACGCGTTGCCGGGAGCTGGACTTCGATAGCCTGGCCGACGATGTGGCGCCGTTCCTTTACCGGCCGGAAGGCGCGAAGAGAGTCCGGCTGTTTCCCGAGTTCATCGAGAATCACGAATTTAAACTCTAAAATGTGCGATTTCTGCCATCAGCACGGGGAAGGGAAGAAGTGGTACCTCGACGCCCGGAACTACTCTGAAGACCTTCTCAGCGACCTCGGCAGGCGGAAATACATCGAGCGCTTTTTCGCCTCGCCCGAGCACCTCGCCAAGGGGGACCGGGCTCTCAATAAACTCGACAAGATCCCGGCGTTCTTCACCCGCGGCATCCGGCGGAAGATCACCGGGAAACAGATGGTCAAGCACTTCGGCCAGGTCGTGCCCATCGAGGACATCGAGAAGATCCTGGGCTTCACGACTTCGGTCGTGCGGCTGGCCTGCATATGCCGGCACGTGACGCTCGGGCCCGAGCACCGCTACTGCTACGGGATAAGCCTAAGCCCGCAGGGCGGCGAGTTGGTCAATATCCTCAAGAGCATCGACTCCGACTACCTCATCGGGCCCCAGACCGGCGGGCTGGAGTATCTACCAAGAGAGGAAGCCCTGACGTTGATGCGGGAAAACGAGGAGGAAGGGCTCTGCCATACGATCTGGTCGTTCGTGACACCCTTTATCGGCGGTATCTGTAATTGCTCGCTCCCGGGCTGTCTGGCCATGAAGACCACGTTGACCCACAAGACGCCCATCATGTTCCGGTCGGAGTACGTGGCCCGCGTGGACGCCGACAAGTGCAGCGGCTGCGGGGAGTGCGTCAAGATCTGCCCGTTCGAGGCCTTCGCCCCGCACAAGCGCAAGGATAAGGCCCGCGTCGATTGGAAGAAGTGCTACGGCTGCGGCATCTGCCGGAACGCCTGCCCGCGCGACGCGATCACGCTCGACGACCGCTCCGCCGTCCCCGAGGCCGCTTCGCTCTGGCTCTGAAAGGGCCTATTTCCTTTTCTTCTTGGCTGGCGGCATCCAGTTCTCGATGAACTTCTTCGGCCCGCCCTCGTGCTCCTCGACCAGGGCTTGAAATATGGCCTTCATATGCTCGTAGGGGAGCGTGCCGATGATCATCCGGTTGTTGACGATCATGGTCGGTGTCGAGCGGATGCCGTGGGAGAACTTCTCCGAGGTCTTCTCGTACTCGGCCCCGGTGTCGATGATCTTCTTCACGAGTTCGTGGAGGGCGGGATCGTTCGCGGCGCCCTCGGTCCCGTATTTCTTGGCCAGGGCGGCACGCCAGGCCGGGTCCTTTCGCGAGTTGTAGTTGGCCCACATCTCGTCGTGGATCTCGGCGAAGCGGGCCAGGTTGCCGGCGGCGATATAGGTCATCTCGCAGGAGCCGGGGTGGAGGTTGGCTTTCTCGGGGACGACCGAGTTGCAGGCGCCGTCGAGCGGGAAGAACTGGATGGCGACGTTGATCTTTCCGGCGAAATCGACTTTGAGTTTTTCGAGCTGCTGGCTCAGGTAGAGGCAGTCGGGACAGTAAAAGTCGGTGTATTCGATGACCTGGATGGCCGCGTCCTCGAACTTGTCCGTCGATCTCACCGACCAGTAGGGCGAGAGGACGCTGGGGAATGCGACCTTGGGCAGTTCGAAGAACTGCTTGACGATGTTGATGGCCGTCCCTGACCGGGCCTCCTTGCGGGCGTTGTGGTACTCGACCATGCCGGTGGCGCCGGCCAGGGCGGCGAGGCCGAAGACGACGATGAGCTTGAAAGATGGCCGGACCCAGCGGCGGAAGATGTTCTTCGTCTCGCGGTCGATGCCGTATTTCCAGAAGAGGACGAAGCTCATGATGGAGAAGAGATAATATCCCGAGCAGAGGAGGCAGAGGCTGCCGAGGACGAAGACGGCGTAGCTGAAAAGGCTGACGACGCCGAGGACGTTGAGGAGGGAGAGCGACTTGTTGGTCCGCTCGAAGGCCTCCGAGGGGAAGATCGTGCCCAGGATGACCAGGGCGCCCATGAACATGCCGAAAAAGCCGATAGGGACGCCCATGACCTGGGAGATCGAAGAGAACGCGGAGCTGTCGCAGTTGAAGAAGGCGCTGATGTCGCAGAACGAGCCCTCGAAGATCGTCTTAGGGTAGTTGGCCCGGAAGAAGTGGTCGATGGTCATGAACGAGGCTGCGATCATGCCCGACCCGGCGACGAAGCTGAGCACGCGCGGGAGCCGCCGCCCGCTCAGGGTCAGTGTCCGTTGAGTGTCCATTCCGGTCTCCTTTGCGGCCGCTTTCCGCCCGCGGTGCAGGTATTATATGGGGTTCCCGCGCCTGGTGCAACCAGGTGAGATGGGCCTTGGGACGCTGCCCGGATTCTCCGTGATGAGGCCTCGGATATCGTCTTCGTTCGCTGCGGTGATTTTTCACGCCGGCTAGTGCGCCGAACTCGGCACCAAAACAACTCGCTCGGCGTCCGCTACGCCGAGCTCAAACACGTTTTGGCGGTTTCCCCTGAAACTCCCCTCGTCCGGCTTCTAGCCAGCGAAATCACCGCTTATGCTCACTCCGACGACACCCTCAGCCCCTGTTTCGCACGGCCTCCACCCTCTTAATTTTTTCCCGGCCGTCTTAGCGCCGCCCGGGCTGTGACGGGGACCGGCAGGGAGCGGACTCTTGGGAGCGACCGATAGAAGTGCGGCGGAGCAGCCCGGAGCCGCACTTCTGGGAAATATCTGGATAAAGAATGGGGACACGTACCGGAAGTACATGTCCCCCTTCTTCCTCTTTCGCTTTAAATGAAAAAGCGATATAGTGAGCGTCTCCGACCGGGGGAAAGGCCGGAAGAACGAAACCGTCGACGAGGAGGGACAGCGTGACATCCTACCATCCTAATGGGTTCTTCAAGCGCATCGGGCTCGTGGTCTTGGCCGTCGCATTGACGGCGCTTGCCGCCGGGGCGGCCCAGAAGGTGCCGATATCCTTCGATGACTACCAGGGCTACCCGGCGACGGCGAAATACCTCAAGGCCGTCGCCGCCGCCTACCCGCAGATCACGGCGCTCCTGGAGATCGGCCAGAGCACGATGGGCCGGCCGATCTACGTCCTCGTCGTTTCGAACATGAAGACGGGGACGACCGTCGACGCCAATGTCCGGCTCCGCAATCCGCGGGCCGAGGGCGTCAAGAACGTCACCCCGATGAAACCCTATATGGGAAAGCCCGGCCAATGGATCTGCGGGGCGACCCATGGCAACGAATACACCGGGAACGAGGTCTGCCTCTACACGATTGACAAGCTGGTCACGGGCTACGGCGTCGATAAAGAGACGACGGCCCTCGTCGACGCCAAGACCTTCTACATCTGCCCCATCGTCAACCCCGACGGCGTCTTCAACAGCCTCGAGAAGGGCATCTCCCAGCGTCAGAACAGCATGATGCGCGACGACGACGGCGACGGCAAGGTCAACGAGGACGGGCCCGACGACCTCAACGGCGACGGCCTCATCACCCAGTTCCGCTATAAGGACCCGAACGGGACGTTCGTCGTCGACGACGTCGACCCCCGGCTCATGGTCCGGATCCGCCCGAACGAGAAGACGGAGAAGGCGCGCTGGTCGGTCGTCGTCGAGGACAAGGATAACGACGGCGACAAGCGGCGGGGCGAAGACCCCGAGGCGGGCATCGATCTCAACCGGAATTTCCCCGAGGGCTGGTGGAACGACCAGGGGTTCGCGGGCGGGTCGGGCGACTATCCGACCTCGGCCCCCGAGTCCCGGGCCGTGGCCGAGTTCTTCGTCTCGTACCCGAACATCTTCATGGCCCAGTTCTACCACACCTCGGGCGGCTTCACCTACCGGCCGCTCGGGACGGCGCCTCCAACGCGTCTCGATCCCAGGGACGTGGCCGTGCTCGACTTCGTCATGGGCAAAAAGTACCTGGAGACGATCGGCGAGACCGTGCCCGAGGCCTGGAAGAACCCCGCCTCCATACCGGCGCTCCGGGAAGAGCTGCGCAAGACCTCGAAGAACAAGTACGCCATCGAGCGCGGTTACGAGCTCCCCCGCGGCTGGACGGTGAGCTATGACGAGCTGAACGACCGCCGCTACGGCTTCGGCATGACTACCGACTGGGACTTCCTCGAGCTCGGGATCTGGTCCATCACGACCGAGCTCTGGAACCCGGCCACGGACATCCCCGGCCTGCCCCGGGTGGCCGGTTCCGCAGGGGCCGAAGGGGACGACGAGGGGCCCGGGGCGCGCCTGGCGCTCGACCGCGCCCTCCTCAAGTTCCAGGACGAAAAATACGGCGGCAAGCTCTTCCTCAATTGGAAGCCGTTCAAACATCCCGAACTCGGCGAGGGGGAGATCGGCGGCTGGATCCCGAGGTATTCGTCCAACGCCTGGCCGGGAGAGCCGCTCCTCGGCGTATGCGACAAGCACTACCGCTTCGAGATGTTCCGGGCGGGCCTCCTGCCCGAGGTCGTCATCAACGAGGCCAAGGCCCGGCTCCTCTATACGGCCGAGAACGCCCGCGAGGCGACGGCCGTGACCGCGGGCGGCGAGGTCAGGATCAAGAAGGGCGGAGCCAAGGGCAAATACCGGATCGTCGAGGTGACCGCGGTCGTCGAGAACAAGGGCCCCTTGGCGACGCACACGGCCCGCGGCTCGGCTCTCCGCGGCAACCGGGCGGACGTCGTCTGGCTCGTCGGCGACAGGGACAAGGTGACGTTCCTCCAGGGGACGCCCTATCAGCGGCTCGG
>CAZZCH010000074.1:0-2608 GCA_964652895.1 uncultured Eubacteriales bacterium | reverse complement strand
GCGCCCCTGAAGATCGTGGTTTCTTCCCAGAAGGGCGGGACCCGGGTCCAGGACGTCAAGGTCCAGTAGGAGGCATGCCATGAAGACGAAATGGACCATCCTTTTTACCGTTCTCCTGGCCGGTTCCCTCGTCGCCCAATCCAAGCTCCAGACCAATCCGGGCGGATACCACGGCGAGCTCGATTATCCCATGAGCTGGAAACGCTACTACGGCTACGATGAGTGGACGCGGATCATGCGCGAGCTCCAGAAAAAATATCCCCAGCTGGCCGACATCCAGTCTATCGGAAAAAGCCGGATGGGCCGCGACCAGCTGCTGCTGACCATCACCGCCAGATCGACCGGCAAGCCCGAGGACAAGCGGGCCATGTGGGTCGACGGGGCCATCCACGGCAACGAGGTCAACGGCATCACCTGTTCGCTCTACCTGGCCTGGTACCTTTTGACACGCTACGATTACGACCCGTTCGTCCACGAGCTCGTCGACTCGACGACGTTCTATGTCCTCCCCGGGCTCAACGTCGACGCCAACGACTCCTATGTCAGCTTCCCCAACACCGAGAACAATCCGCGCGAACCCTACCGGCCCGCCGACGACGACGGCGACGGCCTATTCGACGAGGACCAGACCGAGGACGTCGACGGGGACGGCGAGCTATCGGTGATGTACGTCGAGGACCCGGCCGGCGAGTTTAAGCTTTCGCCCGATAAGCGGCGGTTCGTCCGTGTCGCCGACCCGCGCGAGGAGGTCCCGCGGTTCAGGCGCGTTGGCACCGAGGGCTTCGACAACGACGGCGACGGCCTGATCAACGAGGACGACATCGGCGGGCCCGACCCCAACCGGAATTTTCCCTACGGCTGGAACGTCGCGGAGGGTTACCCGTATCCGATGAGCGAAGCCGAGACCCGCAACGTCTTCGAGTTCCAGCTCCGGCATCCCAACATCTTCGCCTCCTTCCACTACCACAACACCGGGCGGCTGATCATGTTCCAGGCGCCGCCGGCCGTTCGGCCGCCGGCCGGGCAGGGGCCCGGCGCGCAGGGCCCGCGCAGGCAGCAATCGGTCCAGCAGAGGCTCGAGGAGCTGCGCAAGACCGACAAATATGCCTACCTCGCCGATAGGCAGGTCGCGCCCGAATACCAGCACGACCTGGACGTCCAGAACGAGATCGTCAGCACCGGCGCCCGCATCCTCAAGGAATACACGCCGACGATCGGCGGCCTCAGCGGCCAGGCCCACGCGGCCACCTATTACATGCTCGGCGCCTACAGCTATCTCATCGAGCTCTGGGGCAACCCCGCTTTTGAGGCCGACATCGACGGCGATGGCGAGGTTTCCGACGAGGAGTTCATGAAGTGGATCGACCTCGAACTCATGGGCGATGGCTGGGTCCTGCCCCACAAGGTCAAGCATCCCGACCTCGGCGAGGTCTGGATCGGCGGCACGTCGCGCAAACACGTCGGCCGGACGCCGCCGGCCCGCTACATCGAGACCGAGGCCCTGCGCAACGCCAATTTCGCCATGTATGCGGCCAGCCAGTTCCCCAAGGTCGAATTCGGCGAAGTCAAAGTAACACCGGTGACCGACAACCTCGCCTGGGTCGAGGTCGTAGTGAAAAACGACAAGGCCTACCCGACGTCGTCGGACCGGGCCGTGGCCCTCAAGCGGGCGGTCATGGACAAGATCACGGTGAGCGGCGCGGGCGGGGTCGAGGTCGTCGAACTGCCCATGGCCACGACGGCCGTGGATGCGCTGAACCGGGCCGCTTCGAGCGAGACGGTCTCCTCCAAGGGGACTGAATTCCGTCTCAAGGCGCATGAAACAAAGAGGTTCTGCGTTCTGGTCAAAATGGGCGGGGCCGGAGGCTCGGTCGAGTTCACGGTCCGCTCGAAAGCCGGCGGGACAGCGGTACGAAAGATCACGCTGAAGGCGGGATAGGCTTCCTGAAACGCCTCTTGCGGCGGGGCCTCGACCGGGGCCGGTGGCCGAACCGCCGCTCGTAGACGACCGCGAAGGGGTCTTCGCAATCGCCGAACGTGCCCTCGACGAGGAGGGAGGCGATCCGGGAGGCCTCCGGGTAGTGGGGGCGTTCTTTCAGCGACCAGCGCATCTTCCCGTCGACGAGCGACTGGAGCATGTGGTCGACGATGACCAGCGT
The DNA here is from genome assembly GCA_964652895.1 of uncultured Eubacteriales bacterium. Classification (GTDB taxonomy): domain Bacteria; phylum Acidobacteriota; class Aminicenantia; order Aminicenantales; family Saccharicenantaceae; genus RBG-16-66-30. Next base: position 449 of record CAZZCH010000074.1, on the reverse strand, counting down.
GTGGACGGTTTCGAGGAGCAGGCTCTTGGGAACGAGGGCGGCCGAGCCGGACGCGCGGAAGGCGTCATAGAGGACCTTGGGTTTGTCGCCGGGAATGGCGGCCAGGAGGGGTTCGGCCCAGGGCCAGAGGAACAGACCGTACATGACCTCGGGGGGAGGCGATCCGCCGCCGTTGATGGACGCGTCGAGCGCGCCGATGAGAAGGGTCAGCTTGTCGAAGCGGTCGTCGGATGTTTCGTAAAGCTCTCCGACGGCGCCGAGGATCTTCGGCAGGACGCCGTGGATCCGGGCGCTCTGAAAAAAGGCCCGGGCCCGACCCGACTTCATGTCCTTGTTCAATTCCTCGAAGAGCCGCGACCCGGGGCAGGCGGCGAGACGGTCGCGGTGGCGGGAAATGGCCTCGGCGGTCCTCTCCTCGATGGCGAAGTCGAGGCGGGAGGCGTGGCGCA
>CAZZCH010000073.1:0-17604 GCA_964652895.1 uncultured Eubacteriales bacterium | reverse complement strand
GATTCCTCTCAATTTTGGCACCGTCATGAATGTTTATGAATAGGTCAGGTTAGCAAGCCTCCGATCTCGGGAACCTCCATGGACCCTTTTTTCGCGGATGAGGTCCTGCTCACCTGCGTCTCTAAACGAGGCCGAAATCCCGTCTTAGGAAAATGGGTGGGTCAGGCGGAAAGGGCCGGCCCGGGCGATCCCATCCTCCTCCCCGGCCAAATAGGATTCAAGATGTTGGCCAGGATAACGAGAAGGGCGCAGCCGATGACGTTGAACCAGAGATAGGGGATCTTTGTGAAAAAGTAGCAGGCTAGAACAGTGAGCTCGGCGATGACCGCGGCGATGAAGGTCGCGTTTCCGCCGATCCTCTTGAAATAGAAGGCGATGAGGAATATGCCGAGGATCGTCCCGTAAAAAAGGGACCCCATGATGTTCACGGCTTCGATCAATGAGCCGAGATGGTTCGCGAATTGGGCGAACCCGATGGCATAGATCCCCCAGAAGATCGTGGCCGCCTTCGACACACGGACATAGTGCCGCTCCGAAGCGTCTCGCCGGACGAGACGCTTGTAGACATCGATCACGGTGACGGAAGCCAGGGCGCTGAGCTCGGCGGAGGACGCCGACATCGACGCCGAGAGGATGGCCGCCAGGATCAGCCCGACGATTCCGACCGGGAGATAGCGGGTCACGAAGCTCAAGAAGATGTAGTTCGTATCATTTGTCTCGGCCAGGGGATCGTTCTTCTTGATCAGCCCGATGGCGTCCCGCCGGAGGCCTGATTCCGATTCCTCCACCAGCCGGAGCTTCTCCATCGCCGCGGCTTCGTCCGCTTTATTGCGGCTCTCGATGGCCGCCAGCATCCGCCTGAGCTGGTCCTGCTTCTCCCCGTTCAGGCCTCGATAGTCCGTTTCGAGCTTCGTATAGGCTTCCGCGTAGACCCCGTTCTTGACATGGGCCGTTTCGACCGGGTTGAAGAACAACGGCGGCGTTATGAACTGGTAGAAGACGAAGATCATGGCGCCGATGAAGAGGATGATGAACTGCATGGGGACCTTGACCACACCGTTGGCGAGGAGCCCCATGCGGCTTTGGGCGACGGACCGACCGGCCAGGTAGCGCTGGACCTGGGACTGGTCCGTCCCGAAGTACGACAGGGCCACGAAGGCCCCGCCGATGAGGCCCGACCAGAAATTGTAGCGGTCCGCCCAGTTGAAGGTGAAATTGACGACATTCAGTTTGCCCAGCTTTCCGGCCAGATGGACGGCGCTCGAAAACGAAATGTCGGGCGGCAGCCGGCGGAAGATCATGAAGAACGCCGCGCCCATGCCCACCGTGACGATCGTCATCTGCAAGAGGTGCGTCTTATTGACGGCCTCCGTCCCCCCCGCGGCCGTGTAGAGGATGACCAGGCCCCCGATCATGAATATCGTCAGGCGGAAATCCCAGCCGAGGATGACGGAGATGATCAGGGCCGGGGCCAGGATCGTGAATCCGGCCGCGAGCCCCCGCTGGATGAGGAAGAGGAGGCTCCCCAGGGCCCGGTTCTTCAGGTCAAACCTCTGCTCCAGGAATTCATACGCCGTGTACACCTTGAGCTTATGGAACAAGGGGACGGCCGTGATCGAGAGGATGACCATAGCGATGGGCAATCCGAAATAAAACTGGACGAACCGCATGCCGTCGACATAGGCCTGGCCGGGCATGGACAGGAACGTGATGGCGCTGGCCTGGGTCGCCATGATGGAGACCGTGACGCCGTACCAGGGGGTCGATTTGTTGGCCAGAAAATAGCCGGGCATGTCCTGTTTCCCCCGGGCCTTCCAGACGCCGTAGACGGCCACGAACAGGAGGAACGACGTCAGGACGATCCAGTCCAGGGCATGCATCGGCTAAGAGCTCAGGACCTCTTCGTAATAAGACTCATAAAGCGGGATGATCCGGTCGGCGTTGAAGAATTGCTCGGCCCGTTTTCGGGCCCGCGCTCTAAAGAGCTCGTGCCGGGCCGGGTCGGTGAGAAGGGCCACGGCGCTCGCCGCCATGTCCGCGACGTCGCCGACGGGGAAAAGATACCCCGTCTCCCCGTGCGTAATGACCTCGGGAAGGCCGCCGATCGAGGTGGCGATGACGGGGACGCCGCAGTTCATGGCTTCGAGGGCCGTCAACCCGAAGCTCTCCTGTTCGCTGGGCAGGAGGAACAGGTCGGCGCAGAGGAACAGCGGCTCCAGCTGATCCTGTTCGCCCATGAACTGGACGTCGGATGTGAGCTTCAGTTCCCTGACCAGCTGCTGGATGAACAGCCGCTCCGGCCCGTCGCCGATGAGGACGAGCTTGGCCGGGACGCGTTCGCGGACCCGGGCGAAAATGCGCACGACGTCCGCGATCCGTTTCATCGGACGGAAATTGGAGGCGTGCATCAGGATCTTCTCCCCGTTCGGCGCCAGCGCGTCCCTCGAGCACAAGTCGCTATTCCGGGACGGCCGGAGGGCGTCGACAAAATTGGGGATGACCCGGATCTCGCGCCGGATGTCGAATTCCTCGATCGTCCGATTCATGAGATAGCGGGAGACGGCCGTCACGCCGTCGGATCTCTCGATGGCGAATTTGACGACCCGATGAAAAGACGGGTCGGCGCCGACCAGGGTGATGTCCGTTCCGTGGAGGGTCGTGACCGTCTTCAGGCACCCGGAATTCAAGATCTGCTTGGCCAGGTAGGCGCTGGAGGCGTGGGGAACGGCATAGTGGGCGTGGATGAGGTCGAGGCCCCGCGTCTCCGCGATCTCCACGAGCTTTGTGACCAGGCTCAGCTCATAGGGGGGGTACTTGAAGAGCGGATACGTCGTGACCTCGATCTCGTGGACGAAGATATTCCGGTGGAACGTGCGCAGGCGAAACGGCGTGGCGTAGCTGATGATATGGATCTCATGGCCCTTATTCGCCAGGCCGATGGCCAATTCCGAGGCCACGACCCCGCTGCCGCCGTGGGTCGGATAGCAGACGATCCCGATCTTCATGCCGGACCTCATGGGATCGTCCACAGGTACTCGGGTCCGAAGAATCCGACGGGATCCTCCAATTTCATGGCTTCCCGAACGAGAAAAGCCTCGCCGAACCTGACGCCGATCTGAGCGCCGGAGTGCCTGTCCCGGGTCTCGATGGCGGCCAGGAACTCGGGACGGCCGATGAGCGTCTCGCCGCTCCCGGGTTCGATCTCGTCCGGACGGTGGAATTGGGATCCATAGGCCCGGATGGCCTTCATCTTCATTTCGTGCACGCCGGAGACATCGACGATAAAGGAGGGAGTGAATGCGAACCGGGTTTGATAATAGATGACCTTATGGGGCCGGAAGGGCGGCTGGCCCGTTTCGATCTTTTTCAATCCGGAGAGGTAGGCCGCCTGGCGCACGAGACGCGAGGCCTCCTCGTGGTCCGGGTGACGGTCGACCCAATAGGGCGCGAAAACGATCTTCGGTCTGTGGGCGCGCAGGACGCCGATGATCTTGAGCTTGTTCTCCCATGTCCCCTCGACCCGCCCGTCGGGGATATCGAGCATCTGATGGACGGCGAGGCCCATGATCCCGGCCGCGTTCTTAAATTCCCCGGCTCGGATCTCGGCGTTGCCCCGCGTCGCCAGCTCGCCCCGGGTCAGGACGGCGACTCCCGTTGTGCGACCCAACCCCGCCAACTTGATCAACGTACCGCCGCAGCCGAGCTCGACGTCGTCCGCGTGGGCCCCAAACGCCAAAGCGTCCAAATCCATGGCCATCTCCTTGTCAGGCGAAATCCTTCACATTACGAGAAACTGATGATCCGTGATATCGATATCGATAGCCTGGTCGAGTTGATCGATAATCGGAGGGCCATACTTGATCAAGTACGGCACGATATTGAAGACCCGTTCCTGAGGACGCCGGTTGGGAAAAAGGGAGTCGACGGCTTTGCGGAGCTGCCGGATCGCGATATCGTTCCGCCTGCGGGCCGCCTGCTGAACCTTCTTCTCCATGAAGTCCAGCTGCTGGTTCATCTTCCCCTTGGCCAGATCAACGGATCCGGCGAGGCCCGGATCGAAAGCCAGGAGCTCCGCCTTCAGGCGGGCATAGTCCCGCTCGAGATGATCGCGGACGAGGAGCAGGGCCTGGCCCACGGCATCCGGGATCTCTTCCTTGGTGATGTCCCCCATCGCCCCTGACGCGTCGCGCCAAAGGTCCGGGACGCTCAGATGGTATTTCTTCAGGATATGATCGATCTTCCTTTCGACGATGGTCACGTTCTTCCGCGGATAGATCACGGGCATCGGCAGTCCAAAGGCCTCATAAACGCCTTTCAGCTGGCCGAAATAGGCGATCTCGGACGGACCGCCGACGTAGGCCACCGTCGGCAAGACGGCGTCCTGATAGAGCGGGCGCAGGAGGACGTTCGGGCTGAACAGAGAGGGTTTGTCTTTGGCCAGCTCGAGGAGACGCTCTTTCGCGACCGCGGCCGGGAGGCCTTTGATGTCGAAGGCGCCGTCCTTCCATTGGATGGCCCGGCGTTCCCGCTCCACGTAAAATTGGTTGAGGATGTCCTCGTGGAGGGGGATCTGGGGCTCATATCCGGCCCGGCGCAGCCGCTCCGACGCGGCGACGGCCTGCCGGGTCGAGGGCGACCCGTCGGCGATCTCGCGATAAAAAATGTCGCGCCCCATCTCTTTCAGACCGGGATGGCTGGCGTCGATGAGGACGAGGCCGCGCGACTTGAACAGGCGGGTCATCCAGCGGCCGAAGGCTTCGACGTAGGAACGGCCGGGCTGGTAGGCTTCGCTCAGGGAGCGCCAAATGGCCGCTTTGAATTCGGTGTCCGGGGTCAGGTCCTTGAGCTGCTCGAGGCAATCCCCAATTTCCGGGGGCAAGCGGATATCCGAAACAGGGACCTTTGATTCGCGCGAAAAGGTCGGACACCGGATTTCCCGGACCCGGTTGTCTTTGTCCATAAGGGCGATATGATCGATCTCCGCCAGGTCGTGATCGTCCGAGGCCAGCCAAAAGATGGGCACGAAGCTCCCGAGACCGCGACGGTTGAGGCTCGCCGAAAGCTTGATCGCGGTCAGCGCCTTGTAGATCGTGTAGAGCGGCCCGGAAAAGAGCCCGACCTGCTGTCCCGTGACCACGACGCAGGCCTCATCCCGGACGAGTCTCCCGATCGCGTCCAGGGTCTCGGGCCCGCAGCCGTAACTTCCGTTTTGTTCGCTCAGGATCGCGGCCAGGTCTCCCCGGGCGATCCGGCGCGACCGGACTCTTTCGGTTTGGCGCTCAAAAGCGGCGGGCTCCCGAAAGTCGCCGTTGTAGAACTCGCGCACCTTGCCAAAGTCATGGAGGTAGTCCTCGACCAGGGCCGGTAGGTGCATAGGCCGAGTCGGAGCCGTCATCTACTTGAACGCCCTGGTGAAAATGGTGAAGAGCAGGATCTGGAGGGCCAGATTCAGCAGGACGACGGCGTACAGACGGCCCCACGACGAGAAGAAGGGAGGCCGCCCCTCCTCGTCCTCATTTCTTTTTGTCGGATGGTCTTTCAGTGGTTTTCCCCGCCGAAATGATATTGGCAAAAAGCCGGAACGCGCCCGGAACTCCGGCCGGCAGCTGCCGGAACCAGGAGTAGGCGGTGTAGACGAAAATTCCCTTGCCGTACCGGCCGTAGAGCAGACCGCCCGTCCGGTCGGGCTCACCGGGATCGTGGCAAGCCAGGACCGTCTCGTATTTCTCGTCCCATTGGGAAGCGAAATACAGGCCCCGCTCCTGGATCCAGCCTTTAAAGTCCTCGGGCGTGATCTTGTTGGGAACGTTCAGCAGCGGGTGGCCGGGAACCAGGAAGACCATCGGAGCGTTCTCGACGCTCACCCGATCCCTGCCGATCGTGAAGGGATAAGGACCGATGCGCCCGGGCAACGAACCGGAGGCCACGTTGTACTGGACGACGAGCGTCCCACCGCGATCGACGTACCGGAGGAGGTTCTCCGTCACGAGCTTGAGGATATTCCGTGTATTATAAGCCCTGACCCCCGTGATGATCGTATCGAATACGGAGAAATCCTCGTTTTCGAGCATCTCGTCGCTCAGCTCGACGACGTCATAGCCGAGGTTCTGGAGGGCTCGGGGAACCTCATCCCCCGCGCCCACGATGTAGCCGACCCTCTTCCCGTCCGTTTTGATGTCCAGCTTGACGACCTTGAACCGGCTATCCGGGAAATAGACCTGGCGGCGGATATGAGGGTAGGAGATCTCGACCAATTCCCCGCTGAACCTTTCGCCCCCGACTTCGGCTTCGGCCGTGAAGACGGCCTCGCCGGCGGCTTTCGGCGGGGCCACGTCGAACGTGACCTCGACCTCGTCATATTTCCCGGTCAGGGAAAAGGGCTGACGGACCGGGCTGATCGTCCATACCTGCGGTCCTTTGAGCCGGACCTCGCCGGCGACGTTCGGGGAGTGGCTCTTCAGCCGCAGCTTGATCTTTTTGGAGTTCTCCCCGGCGAAGATCTGGACCTTGTCCTCGACCTGGATCGTCAGGCGCGGCCGGACCTCGAAGGGACGCAGGAGCTCGCCGTCCACCGGGTCCGTCCAACGGAAGCCCACGGGGATCGAGTATTCCAGGAGATGTCCGCCGGCGTTCAGGCTGATCCTGGCGCTGATCGCCGGAGGGTTTTCCGCGAGCCCGATGAGGTTCTGGTCCCCGACCGAAAAGAGGCCTTCCCAGTGCGCGGCGTCCAGCCAATAGGGTTGGGACAGCGGAAAATCCCCGGGGATTTGAAGGGTGTTTTCGACGACGGCGGGCTCGTTGCTATTGAGGGGGAGGTCGAGGACCTTGTCCGGCCCCACTTTCGGGAAGCCCACGCTGTGAATAGCGAAAGGTCGGTCGGACCGGTTGATGATCGTCGTTCTGACTCGTATCTCGTCCCCCGGCGCGGCGGCAAAATCATCGGCCATGGCCTCGATCCAGATCCCGCCACAAGCCTGGATAGCGCGGACCAGCTCTTCTTTCTTGAGCCGGACCCAATTTTCGTCGGGGAGCCTGGCGAGTTCGTCATGAACGGCCAGCAGGCCGGGGATCGATCGCGAGGGATGTTCCGGGTCGAACGACCGCAAGCTCTCGGCTAGGAGGACGCCCACCTTGCGCCCGCCGGGGACGCGGTCCCAGGTGACATCGATCCCCTCGAAAAGATCGTCCTTCGCCGGCTCCCCGGCCAGAAGCTCGAAAACCTCATATTGGCTTCCGCGCCGTGCGGCCGAGCCGAATCCCTGGCTCTTGTGCTGGGAGCGGCCCTCCGCGGCCATCTCGTTATAGGATTTTCCCAGCAGAAGATCGTATTCGCCCGTATTGATTCGAAGCCGGCTCGGGGTTTCGGCCTGGGACTGGGGAAAACCGTTCCAAAACAGCCGCCGGGCCTTCCAGGGCGAGACAAATTTCAGCTGTTCGGGGAAGCGGGTCTTGTCAGCGGCGGCGGCAAAGGCTTCCTGGGCCAATATCGCAGAGGCCTTGTGGTGGCCGTGCCCGCCGGAGTTATCCGCGGTGAACCGGGTGATGATCACGTCGGGCCGGAATTTCCGGATCACCCAGACGATGTCCGACAGGACTTCTTCCTTCCCCCAGAACTCGAATGTTTCCTCGGCGGTCTTGGAGTAGCCGAAATCGACAGCCCGCGTGAAATACTGTTCGGCCCCGTCGATCCGGCGGGCGGACAGGAGCTCCTGGGTCCGGATGAGCCCGATCTCGGCGCCCTGTTCCGGGCCGATCAGGTTCTGGCCGCCCTCGCCGCGGGTGAAGGACAGGTAGGCCGTCCGGAACTTCCGGCCCTTCGAGAAATAGGACAGGACGGCCGTGTTCTCATCGTCCGGATGGGCGGCCACGTAGAGGACGCTGCCCAGGACGTTGAGCTTGTGAAGGGCGATGTCCAGATCCGCGGAACTGACGGCCCCGGCCGGCTGGGCCTGAACATGAATGTTCGGGAACAGGGCTAACCCCATGGCTATCGTCATGAGCTTTTTTAGGATAGTCCCGTTCATCGGCCGCAACGCGTCTGCGTCTCGGAAAAGCCGCCCCGGGAATCCCCGCCGCGGGTTATTGCGCCACCTTGATCTTGAAGGGGACTTTCAGCTGTTCCCAGTGGAGGTAGGCGGTCGCCGACGTCCCGGCCAGGTCATCGAACCCGAACATCAACCACTCCTGGTGGGGGGCCTTCATGGGCGCGACCATGACGCGGAGGGCGTCCTCGTCCTGGTTGTAGGCGAAGCTCCCCCAGGCGGAGTTGTTCTTGCTGAAGATGATGGTCCATTCCTTTTCCCCGGGGATCATGTGGAGGCCGTACTTGCCTGCCGGAAGAGGCTTCCCCTCGACGAGGACGTCCTTCTTGAATTCAATGGTGGTGTTCTCGTTGGCACCGGCCCTCCAGGGATAGGGTTTGTTATTGGAATATTGATTTCCGGGGCTCATGCCGTAAGGGACCAGGTCTCCCCATATTTTCCGTCCCTTGACGCCCGGCCGGCCGTAGTCGATGGTGATATCGCAATCCGTTCCCAATCTTTGGGTCACACTGGCTCTGAGGCTCACGGGGACCTTATCCCCCTGGGCGAGGGATGGGGAAGGCAGAGCCAGGACCAGAGCCAGGACCAGGACAACACCGATTGTCAGGCCAAAACGTTTCATGGTTTCCTCCAACGATATTTTCCCGAAGATTGCATCTATTATAACCGAATTGGGGCCAGAAGAGAATTCCGTGTGTTTCAAAGGCGGTTACCTCCCGGCGCCGGGCATAGCCCAGCTAAGACGTCGCATCCTGTTCATTCCTAGTTATTTCAGGTTCATCCGATGCAGAAAATCCTCGAATCGCGGGTCATCCCGCAGGATGTCGAATATGGGATCTACGCTGATATAGGGCATGTTGGGGTCATGAGCTTGGTAGGCCTTTTCCAGCCATTCGAGGGCTTCCTCCTTCTTTCCAGCGCGGGTATAGAGTGTTCCGATCTGCCAAGCCGGCACATAAGCCGTGCGCGAGCGCGCCACTAGTGCCTCGGCCACCCGCTGCAAAGCCATCGGGTAACCGCCTTCTTTGGAGCCACCCGCCAAGGCGTCTTCAGCCGCCTGGTCCCCCCTCGCGGCATAGGACGCTTTCCATGCCTCCAGCGCTTCCGGGTACATCTGTTTCATGTGGTAGGCGGACCTGAGGGTTGACAACGCGATTAGGTCGTTCGGCGAGGTCTTGAGCGTGTCGCGGATCTCGGCGATGGCGTCATCGTACCGGTGCGCGTACATCAGGTCCATGGCGTAAAAACCACGGAACAACGCATTGAGAGGATCCAGTTCGAGCGCCCGCTGGATTTGCGTCATCGCCTCCTCGGGACGCTTCAGGATGTTCAATAAATGCGAGAGAGAGGCGCGTGACCCGGGAAGGTTGGGATTGAGTTCGATGGCCCGACGGTACTCCGCCTCCCCGCTTTCCCAGTCCCAATCCGTCCACGTTTTGATGCCCGCCAACGTGGAATGGACTTCCGCGAGCATGCTGTCGAGCTCCAGGGCCTTCGCGGCGGCCGCCTTCGCCTTCGGCGCGGCCTCGCTTGTCGGGACGAAGCCCTGTTGCTGGCGTCCGACCCAAACGTTGGCGATCCCCGCATAGGCCTGGGCATAGCTGGGATCTTTGGCCAGGGCCGATTCGAAATACTGCAGCGCGCTCTCGAGGTCCGATCGAGTGAGCTTGTACCAGTGAAATTGGCCTTGGAGATAGGCCTCATAGGCTTCGGGATTGACCTGGCGGGCGCCCGCCAGAAGGGTCTCTTCCTGAGGGGCCAGACTGACCCGCATCTTGCCGGCAATGGTCCGGGCCATTTCGCTGTACATCACCAGCACGTCCGTCATGGCCCGGTCGTAGGTTTGCGTCCATATGTTTCGCTCTTCGGGGAGCGCCGCGATCAGCTCCACCCGGATCCGCACCCTCTCGCCGACCCGATGCACGGTCCCCTCGACGATGGCCTTCACCTTGAGCTCGCGGGCGATCTCCGGCACGGGCTTCTTCATCGCCTTGTATTTCATGACCGACGTGCGGGAGATCACGCGCAAGGATCCGATCTGGGCCAGCTGCCCGATCAGCTCATCGGTGGCGCCGTCGACGAAGTATTCCTTCCCGGGGTTTCCGGTAAGGTTCTCGATCGGCAGGACTGCGATGGAGTCGAAGGCCTGGCCGCGTTTGGGGAAGATCATTAGCCACGCGACGATGGCCAGGATCAAAATTCCCGCGATCGTCGGATAAACATGGACCTTCTTGAACCCCAGGAACCGGCCACGGAAGATCATCGAGGCGGCTCGGACCGGCTGCAAGCCTGCAGCGACCGATTGGAGGTCTTCCAGCAGCTCGTCCATGCTCTGGTATCGGTCGGCGGGATTCTTTGACAAGACCTTGAAGACGATATTCTCAATGCCAGCCGGAAGGTCTTTCCGGAGCCTGCCCAAGCGTTCCGGCTCCTGCTGTAGGATCGAACGGATCAACGTCCGCTCGTAGTCCCCCTTGAACGGGAGGGTCCCCGAGAGCATCTCGTAGAGGACAACTCCCAGCGACCAAATGTCGGTACGCTGGTCGACGGCTTCGCCCTTTGCCTGTTCCGGAGACATATAGGCGACCGTGCCCACGGTTGTTCCCTCGCGGGTCAGCTTAACCTGGCCGGCGAGCTTGGCCAGGCCGAAGTCCACGACTTTCACCACACCGTCGGACGTGATGAGCATATTGGCCGGCTTGATGTCGCGGTGGACAATGCCTTTTTGGTGGGCTTTCGCCATGCCCATTGCCGCCTGGATGGCTATTCCCAGGGCTTCTTCCTGCTTCAGCGGGCCTTGCTTGATCTTTTCCCTCAGGCTCTCCCCTTCATAGAAGGCCATGGCGATGTACATCCGGTCGTCTTCGGCCTCTCCGATCTCATGAATGTTGCAGATGTTGGAGTGGTCGAGGGCCGACGCAGCCCGAGCTTCGTGGACGAACCGCTCTCGCGCTTCAGGATCGGACGTCCACTGCGCCGGGAGGAATTTGAGGGCTACGGCGCGCTGGAGGTTGATGTCTTCGGCCTTGTAGACAATGCCCATCCCGCCCCGACCGATCTCCTCGACGATCCGGTACTTCCCGGCGATGAGCGTGCCTTTCGACAGCACGTGGGCACGGGTCTGAATGGTTTGCGTCAAGGGATCGATCGGCGGGCTATCCTGGCTCAGGAGGGTGGCACAGTTGCCGCAGAATCGGGAAGTATCGACATTATCGGAGTGACACTTGGGGCATTTCATTGTTATACAACCCCAACGCTGGTTAGCCAGAGGATAGCGTTGCCAGGGAGGAAAGTCAACTCATGGAGGCACAAATGTGCTTCAAAATATTCCGGCCATAAGAGTTGTGAGCCGGCATGGCACAAACCGCGTCGGTATGAGAGGTTAAGGATGTCGCGGGATCGGTGGAGCCCGCGAGAGGGATCGAACCTCCGACCTGGTGATTACGAAGGGACTGCTCCGGCTAGCTAACTGACTGATATAAATATATTTATTTGGGCTGCGCGGGGGATTGTGCACAACTTGTGCTCACCTGCGTCGCTACCCCAAAGTGGTAATCAGCCGCCCATCAACCCGGCCCATCGCACCCGGGAATCCTCGACCTCGGACATGCGGGGGTCCGCATAATCCTCGTATCGGCCCCTCCTCTATTCGAGGACCAGGACGCGGATCCTGGACCCCTCCGGACCGCCGCGATACACCCGTTCGACGGCCTTCCTGAAGTCCGACACTTTCGCCTTGGGGATGTCCACGAACTTCTGGGGGTTCCGGTCGGTCAACGGGAACCAGGAGCTCTGGATCTGGACCATGATCCGGTGGCCTTTGAGGAACGTGTGGCAGACGTCGGGCATGTTAAAATCGATCGTCGCAGCCTTACCGGGCTCGAACGGCTCCGGCTGCGTCAGGCTCTTGCGGAACTTGCCCCGGAAGGGCTCGCCGCGGACGAGCTGCTGGTAGCCGCCCATGCGGACCCGGGCCGGGTCCGGGTAATCGTTCGGATAGACGTCGATGAGCTTGACGACGAAGTCCGAGTCCGTCCCCGACGTGGAAACTTGGAGCAACGGCGAGACGGGACCCGCGATCGTCACGTCGCTCTTGAGCGGCTCCGTTTCATAGACCAGCACGTCCGGCCGGCGCGCGGCGAAACGCTGATCCTCGCTCATGTAGTCGCCCGGCATGCCGTCGCCCGTGTGGCCGATGACGGGCACGGGCCTGTTCGGATCGCTGACGTACTCGTCATAAGCCACCGCCTTGCCCGCGGCCGGCTCGAAGGACAGCGTGCCGCCGGGGCCGAGATAGAGGATCTTCTCGCGGGCTTCCCGGGGAGGCCAGACCTCGAACCGCCGCCATTCGTTCGTGCCCGTCCCGAAGACCCAGGCTTTCGGCACGGCTCCCCCCTCCGGCCCCCGAAGGCCCTCCCCCTTGCCCTTCAGGTGATAGAGGAAGAAGGGGAATTCGATGTTCGCACGGTAGAACTCCCCCGTTTTCACCTTGAAGCTCAGGTTGCCGAGCCGGTCGCCGTCCCCGCGGGACCATCCGCCGTGGGACCAGGGACCCATGATGAGGGTGTTCGGCCCCTGCGGACCGTTCTTTTCCAGCGCATAGAACAGCTTCAGCGGACCGGCGAGGTCCTCGGCGTCGAACCAGCCGCCGACGAACAAGACGGCCGGCTTGATGGCCTTCATGTGCGGCACGAGCGAGCGGACCTGCCAGTATTCGTCGTAGTTCGGATGGTCCAGATTGGCTGTCCAATAGGGATTCTTTCCCTTGAAATACAGCTCCTCGCTCCGCGCGAGAGGACCCATCCGGAGGAAGAAATCGTAGGCGTCGGGCACTCGCGCGGGCCCGGAAGGCCGCCCAGTACGCGGCCAGAAGAACTGGTAAAAGCGGAAGTTCGCGGCCAGAAAGAAGGCCCCGTTATGGAAGGCGTCGTCTCCGTCGGCAACGTCCCCGAGGGGCGCCTGCGGAGAGGCCGCGACGAGCGCCGGGTGCGCGTCGATCATCCCGAACGCGGCATAGAAGCCTCCGTACGAGACGCCCCAGATGCCCGCCTTGCCATTGTTGTTCGGCACGTTCTTGACGAGCCAGTCGACGGTATCGTAGGTGTCCGTGCTCTCGTCCGTGTCCGTGGGCCCGGAGAGGCAGGTCTTGTGGAACGGTATGTCGACAAACTCGCCATCGGACATGTAGCGCCCGCGGACATCCTGGTAGACGAATATGAATCCTTCTTTCTCAAACAGCTCCGAAGGACCGAGGATCGGCCTGAAATTGTCGAGGCCGTAGGGGGCGACGGAATAGGGGGTCCGCTGCATCATGATCGGATAGGCCTGTCCATCGTCCTTCGGGACGTAGACCACGGTGAAGAGCTTGATTCCGTCCCGCATCGGTATGTGATACTCATGCTTGACGTAGTGCTCCCGGGTATACTCGATCTGCTTACGGACGCTATCGCTGTCGCCGCGCTCCTGGGCGAAAACGGCGCCGCCGAAGAGCAACCCCAGGACGAGAACGCCGAGTAGACCGAACGAGACGCGCGCGCCCAGGCTTCTTCCCCGACGAGAACAAGGGTTCGATGGAAGCGTCATGGATACCTCCCGGCTCTGTTTCCGGCTGCCAAGGGCAGAGAATAACCCCGACCCGGGCCACAGTCAAGGACTCGTTGGGCTATCGGACCTGTGCACCGCGTGCTCCCGGAAATTGGGGAATAGGTATTGTGTCCCCGATTTAGGCTTTGCAGATTGTGCTCACCTGCGGCCCCGCTGACACTCCCCTTTTATCAAACAAGTTTGCAGGCACAATTCATTGTACCTTCAGCCCGGCCAGCCGCTTCCGGGCATCCTCAACCTGGGCCTCAACACCCGGTTCTGAAAGACAAAAGCCGAGCCCGGCTTCCTCTGTTATTTTTTCGCGGCGGCCCTCACCGGACGAAGGTCGACGACCCAGCTGCTCCGGCCGTGGGTCGCGATCACGAGCAGGCTCTCCGGTTTTTGGACCGCGATATCGTGAACGTAGACGGTCGGCAGGCCCGTCCCAAGGACATCCCAAGTCGCGCCGCCGTCGAGCGACACATACACGGCCCGGTCGGTCCCCAGGTAGAGGATGTTCCCGTTCTCAGGGTCCTGCCTGATGATGTTGGCGCACTCGCCGGGGCAGCCGGCTCCGATGTTCGTCCAGGCCTTGCCGTAATCCGTGGTTTTGAAGACGTAGGGCGTGAAGTCGTTGTGCCGTTTCCCGTTGACCGTGACGTAAGCCGTCTCCTCGTCGGTCCATGACGCCTCGAGGCTGGAGATAAAGAGGCCGGCCGGCCAGTCGCCGGCGCACTTCGTCCAGGTCGCGCCCTCGTCCATCGTGACGTGGAGGTTGCCGTCATCCGTCCCGGCGTAGATGAGGCCCTTCTTGAGCGGCGATTCGGCGATGGACCAGGCCGTCGAGAAGGCGATGTTGCCCTGTTTCTCGGGGTCGAAATTTGTCAGGTCGGGGCTGATCTTCCGCCAGTTCTCGCCACCGTCGTCCGTCACGAAGACGAACTGGGCTCCCCAAAGGACCCGCTTCGGGCTGTGCGCGGAGATGATGATGGGGGCTGCCCACTGGGCCCGTTTTTTCTCTTCTCCGAAGTTCGGGGCGATGGTCTTGCCCCGCGATCGCCGGCGCATCTGCCCCTCCTGCGGTTCCGGCTGAGGCTGACTGAAGTCCATGACGAAGGGGCCGCCGCCGTAACGCGTCGTGTAATAGACGATGTCAGAGTTGGTCGGATCGACGGCGTGTCGTCCGCTCTCGTCGCCGATCGTGCTCTCCCACGGGCTCCAAGTGATCTTGCCCGGGCCGGCCGACGCGTCGATCTCACCTCGCCAAGCGCCCGTGTCCTGGATGTTGCTGTAGGCCATGAATTTCCCTTCCGTCTGGCTGATGGCGAGGCTGAATTCGTGGGCGATGGGGAGGTTGGCCGGGTGCTCGAAGGTGGCTAGGTCGTCGTGGCTGAACATCACCCCGCCGTCGTTGACGACGATGGAGTGGCTGGAGTCCTTGGGATCGATCCACATGCCGTGATAGTCGACATGGTTACCCCGGATGCTCTCCCACGTCTTTCCCCCGTCCTTCGAGCGCATGTGCTGGAGACCTAGGACGTTGACGACGTCTGGATTGGAGGGGTCGACCCGGACCTGGCCGAAAACCCAGCCGTAGCCCGGAAAGATCCTCTTGATTTTGTCGTTGCCTTCAACGAGGGAAAAACTCCCGCCCTTGTCGTCGCTCCGATAAAGGAAGGCCCCCTTGCTGTTGACGACCACATAGACGACGTTAGGTTGGGCCCGGCAGATGTCGATCCCGATACGCTCGCACTCCCCCTTCGAGAAGTCGGGCAGGCCGTTCGTCAGGGGCACCCATGTTTTGCCGGCGTCGGTCGTCTTGTAGAGACCGCTCTCGGGACTCTCGATGGGATCGTTCCAGAGGTAGCGCAGGCGTTGGGCTGTCCCGGCATAGAGGATGTCCGGGTCCTCGGGGTCCATGGCCAGGTCGATAATCCCCGTCTTTTCGTCTTTATAAAAAACCTTGGTCCAGGTCTTGCCGCCGTTCCGGGTCTTGTATACCCCTCGGTCGGGGCTGAACGTGTATTCGTGACCGGCCGAGGCGACATAGACGATGTTGGGATTTTTTGGGTGGACGAGGATGCGGGAAATGTGCTGAGTGTCGGTGAGACCCATGTGCTTGAAGGTCTTTCCGGCGTCGGTAGATTTCCAGATCCCGGCCCCGGCCATCGACGACCGGAAAATGTTGGCCTCTCCGGTCCCGACCCAGACGATATCCGGATTAGAGGGGGCCAGGGCCAAGTCGCCGATCGAGGCGGTCGGGAAATCTTCGAAAATCGCCGTCCAGGTCTTGCCCTCGTCGGTGGTCTTGAAGACTCCCCCCTGGGCGGCTGCGCAATACATCGTCCCCGGCAGCGAAGGATGGGCCTCGACGTCGGTCATACGGCCAGACGGGCGGTGCGGACCTGCCGCGGTCCAGATCAGATCCTTGAACTGCGAAGCCGCCCGCAGCTCCTGGTGTTTCTTGAAGTTCTCGAGCCGGGCGGTCCCTTCTTCGGAATCCGTCACACCCTTGGCGCAGGCCGCCAATAAAACCGATCCAGCCGCAACGAGGATAAGGGCGAGCATCCGCACTCTCTTCGGACGTTGTTGTCTTGTCATTGATTCCTCCTTCAGAGTCACGTGATATACCTTACATCAGCGGCCTGCCGCCGCGCAACCCAAAAATCAAGTTTTTCCGGGGCCGGTTCGATGTCCAAGTCTCTGATCATGGTGCCTTATATGGGGGGGGACCGGTGGAGCCAGCGAGAGGGATCGAACTGACCTGCCCCCGATCAAGATACCATTTCTTAAATGAGGAATTCAATCAGAGGAGCCTCACCCGAAAACTGGTCCGGCCAAAAAACGCTGGCTCCCTTTGAGGGGGACAGGTCCATCTTCCCACCTGTCAGCGAAGCTTGGCTTCCAGAGAGACCGAATCGATATAGGCTGCTCCGATACCCGGGTAGGCAAGCACATAGGCAATGACCACGGCATCGGCGCTCACTTCACCGATGATCTCGTATTCGGACCATTCGCTGCTCGTGATTATGCATTCCCCGAGAATATGACGGTAACCCTGCCCCTGCTCTCTCAGCCAGAGGTATGCCTTGTTATCTCCAATGCTGCCATCTACCCTCACCGCAGCGCGGAGGGTGATTTTCTTCCCTCGATAATGAGCCGCATCGATCACTTGACCGATCGAGCCGAATGTCTCGCCGTATCCCTTGCCCGGGAGCCTGTTGATCATTGCGCACAGTCTGCCGTTCCGGGGATATTCGCCATTCGTTGCTGCCTGGAAGAAAAGGGAACTCGCTCGAGCCGGGATCTCCCACTCAGGCGGCGGACTCCCCGCGTGCCTCTCCTCGAAGTCGAGATTCCGGGGCGAATCGAGAATCTGCCATGGCTTGAACCTGCCCGATGGGTTCGGCCTGGAGGCCTCGGTCTTCTCGACAAAAAGGACGGCGTCATACCGAGTCGGCAGGACCTGCAGGTCCGAGAGGCCGCGGAACGACATGTCATCCTCTTCATTGTATCCTCCGCCGATGTCATAGGTGGCGCGGGGCGATGAAAACCACTCGTGAACCGGTCCGTCATCGGGGATGTCACGGAGATCGATCGCCGCGACCGGCAAGCCGGCGGCGGCCATCATGGCATCGAAAGAGTCATCCGGCGCGGGATCGACGGTATACGTGCGATTCTGGCTCCCTCTATATGGATTCAATTGAGCGGCCTGAAAAGAGCCTTGATTAAACGCGAAGCCAAATGTCCGGTAATCATCGCCAAACATTTTCCGAAGATTCCAACCCATGCCAAGCATGCCCCAGCCTGATTCGGATACGGCTATATGGTCGTTGTGCGCCCACAAAACCATCCTAACGTCAGCTCCCTCTCGCTCGAGAATCCAACGGATGTTTTCGGCCATAGCGTCATCACGCACGTTTCTTGCGTATTCCGAGCGATCCCGGCCAGTCATTCCGACGGAAGCCGGCCACCTGTT
>CAZZCH010000072.1:0-17737 GCA_964652895.1 uncultured Eubacteriales bacterium | reverse complement strand
CCGGGCGGGGTCAGCATGAACCGGGCTTCCTCGACCGAATGGCACATCATGTCGTTGAGGACTCCGCCCCCCTGGAGCGCGCCTTCCCAGAACCAGGGCATGTGGGGTCCGCTGTGCTCCTCGGCCGCCCGGGCCAGGTAGGGCGGCCCCGAGAGGGCGGCGCCGCGGGCCCAGACGATCTCCTTGCCTCGGACGACGGCCGGGGAGAAGACCTGGTTCTCCAGGTAGCCGTCGAGGAGGCCGGCCTTTTGGACGAGCTCGAGCATCTTCCCGGCCTCGCGGACGTTTCGGCCGAGCGGTTTCTCGCAGGCCACGCCGATAAGCTCCGCCTTTCCCCGGATGACGGCCTGGGCGATCTCCTCCATGACCGCGCCCCGGGTGTAATTCGGGGCGCAGACCCAGAGGGCCCCGATGCGAGGGTCGGCGGCCATGTCCGTGATCGAAGCGTAGGGCTTGGCCGGGCCGACGCCGAGCGACTTGGCCAGGGCCGAGGCCTCTCGAGCCCGTTTCGCGTCGGGGTCGAAGATGCCCAGGATGTCGGCGTCGCGGACGCCGACCCAGGACTTGATGTGGAAACGGGCGATGAACCCGCCGCCGATGATGCCGATACCGAGTGGTAATGTCGTTTTTTTCATGCTGTCGCCTCAGGCGCCGGCACCTTCTTTTCCCGGAAAAAGGCCACGAAGACGATGAGGCAAAGGATGGTCAAAGCGGTCGGGATGAGGAAGGTCTTCTGCCAGCCGGCCCTGAGGGCCTCGATGCCCGCTCCCGACGTGTCCTTGAGGAAGAGGGACTGGATCCAGCCGCAGAAGAGGCTGCCGACGAAATTTCCGAAGCCGAGGATGATCGTCGCGATCAAGCCCTGGGCCGAGTGCCGGATATCCTTGGGCGCGATGCTGTCGACATAGATATAGGCCGCCGTGAAGAAGAAGACATAGCAGAAGCCGTGCAGGGCGAGCGAAGCGACGACGAGCCAGGACGGCTGGCCGATGACGAAGATGATATAGCGGATGGGCCAAGCCAGGATACCCAACGTCAGGGTCCGGCGCATGCCGAATTTCTTCAGGGCCCAAGAGAGCATGAAGGCCATGACGAAGATCTCGGCGATCTGGGCGATGGTCATGACCGCGGAGATGTATTTCTGGCTGACGCCGATGATGGGCGACGTCAGGAACGGGGAGGTCAGGACGTAGTAGAACTGGAGTTCGGTGGCGACGACGAACGAAATAATGGCGAAGACAAGGAACTTCCTGTCCTTGAACATCTTGAGCGCTTCGAGGAAGGCCCAGGGCTTGGCGCCCTCTTTTTGCGGCGGGGTGTGGGGGAGCCCGAAGGAGAGGACGCCCATCAGGAGCGAAAAGAGGCCCGCGAGAAGGAGGGTGTCGCCCTTCATGGCGATGCCCTCGGGAGACTTGGCCAGGGCCCGCCAGCCGGCCAGGGCCCAGCCCGCGGCGATCCAGCCGATGGTTCCCCAGACGCGGATGGCGCCGAATTCCTTCTCTGAGTTCTTGAGGTTGACGAAGGCGATGGAATTGGTCAGGGCCAGCGTCGGGGCGTAGACGAGGCAGTAGAGGAGCATGAGCCACATCATCGGCGCGAAGGCCGTGACGTTGGCGATGAGGATGAGGACGACGCCGCCGACGAGCTGGAGCCCGGCGATGACCTTCTGGGTCGGGAGCCAGCGGTCGGCGAACTGGCCGCCAATGAAGGGCGAGACGATGGTCGCCAGGGGGAGAAGGCTGAAGATGAGGCCAAGCTGCCAGCCCGTGAAACCGAGGTTGTTCTGAAGATAGGCCGACAGCACGGGGGCCCAGGAGCCCCAGATAGCATACTGGAGAAACATCATGACGCCGAGACGGAACTTGACGCTCATAGGACCTCCTTTTTTGATGATTCTACATACCTTAAAAATCGACGGATTGTCAATTTTTCAGGGGGTCTCGTCGAGGCGGCTGACGATGGCCCGGTTCTGGGGGTGGGCGAAGTCCTTGGCCTCTGGGGTGAAGAGATAATCGATCCGGGTCTGGTAGAATTCGACGATCTTGCCCCGGACCATTTTCAACGTGGAATTGAGAAGATGGTTCTGTTCGGTGAAGCCTTCGCCGAGGACGAAGAGGAAACCGTCGGCGTCGAGATAGCCGATGTCCCCCGTGTAGAGCCAGCCGTTTCGGAGGGCCTCGCGCGTCGCCTTCTCGTTTTTCCAGTACCCGGCCATGACGTTCTCGCCGCGGACGACGATCTCTCCGGTCTTGCCGGGCTGGAGCTCGCGGTCCTGGTCGTCCAGGATCCGGAGCTCGATCGACGGCGCGACCCGCCGCCGACGAAGAACTCGAGCCGCCCGCCGAAATTCTCCCGGATCTTGCCGAAGAGGAGCTTGTCGTAGAGGGCATAGAGGGGCTTCTTCAGCTTCTTCGCGCCCCGGCCCTTATTCCACCCTTCGGCGTTATAGTCGACGGCGAGCTTCAGGGCCTTCTCGAACAGGGCCTCGACCTTCGGCCCTTTCTCCCGAACGCCCTTCTCGATGCTCTTGCGGAAATTCTTGGCCAGTGCGGGCACGCTCAGGAGGATGTGGGGGCGCGTTTCCTTGATGTTCCGAGGGATGTTCCGAAGGGTTTCCATGGGCGTCTTGCCGAGCTCGACGGAGGCCATCGCGGCGCCGCTCTTCATTAACGAATAGATGCCGCACGTATGGGCGAAGGCATGGTCCCAGGGAAGGATGATCAGGGAGACGTACTGCTCGGGGCAGTCGACGAGGGCCCGGCCCTGATCGATATTGGCCGTGTAGTTCCGGTGGGTCAGGATGATGCCCTTGGGGTCGGCCGTCGTCCCCGACGTGTAGCAGATATTGGCATAGTCGCTTTCTTTCAAGGACTCATAGGCGGCTTCGAATTCCTTCCGCCGAGTTTTCAGGAATTCCTCGCCGCGCCGAAGGACCTCCGTCGCGGGGATCTCGTCAACGTCGTAGGCGCTAAGCTCGTCCAGGACGACGGTCAGGGCCAGCTCGGGCAGGTCTTTGCGGACCTGGCGGATCTTCGCGGCCTGGGATCTCGAGACGATGGCCAGGCGGCATCCGGAGTGGGCCAGGCGGAACTTGAGGTCGCCGAGCTCGTCCACCTTGACCGAAATGGGCACGTTGACGGCCCCGGTATAGAGGATCCCGAGCTCGCTTACGATCCATTCCCGCCGTCCTTCGGAGATGAGGGCGGCCCGGTCGCCCCGGCCGAGGCCCAGGCTCATCAGCCCGGCCGCGAATCTGTGGACGAGGAGGCGCATCTCGGTAAAGGTCGTCGGCTCGTACCGCTCGCCGGTCTTTTCCCAGATGAGAACGTTCCCGGGGTAAGCCTCGACGCTGTCTTCGAAAAGTCGGGGAATCGTACGTCCGGCCCCTCGAAATGTCAAAATTCATTCTCGATGGGCCCGGACCGACTAATTCTGCGCGGGACGTTGTATATCCGGAGGCACCCGTTAGGGGAAGATGAAACCTGGGGCGAGCGCGAGGCCATGAAGGACAAGCGCCGGGACGTCCGCCTCGTCGAGGAAAACAAGGTCGTCGTTTCATTGATGACCGGCGAGATCCACCCCGGCACTCCGACGGTCTTCTATTCCCTCACCCGCGACATCTCCATGGGCGGAGTCCGCATCATGACCTCGGCCCCGCTCGAACCGGGAGCCCGCCTCCGGCTGGACCTCACTTTGGGCCGTTCCCGCAAACGGATCCGGGCCGTCGCGGAAGTCCGTTGGTCAAGGGAGCTCTACGGCCATGAGGTCTTTGAGGCCGGGCTCCAATTCGTCGGCCTGGAACCCGACGCCGAATTCGCGCTGATCGACCATATTTTCGGAGTCAAGGCCGCCTCCGGGACCTGAACCCGGCCTGCCGGGCTTGCTTTTCGGCGAGTCCTAAGCTAAAAATGAAGTTCGTCGAGCTCTTCCTGAAACAGCGGTGAACATGCGAAAATCGAAAACAGCCCTCGTCCTCGCCGCCGCGGTCTTGGCGGTCTGGCTTATCCCCGCAACCTCGGCCGCGGCGCCCAAGGATTACTATTACCCCGAAGTCCGGGTGGACATTTCGATCGCGAGCGACGGCACGTTCCTCGTCGACGAATACCGGACGTTCGAGTTCGAGGGGAGTTTCAGCTACGCCTATATCGTCATCCCCCTTCGCGACGATCGTTCGGGCCTCCGACGCGAGGTTTCGGTGTCCGATGTCGCGGTGACGGACGAGCAGGATCGGGCTTTGAGAACGGAGCTCGGCGAGCAGGGCGGGCGGCTCACGGCCAAATGGTATTATTCCGCCCGCGACGAGCGGCGGACGTTCCACATCCACTACCGCGTCGCGGGAGGGATCATCAGCTATTCGGACGTCACCGAGCTCTACTGGCAGGCGATCAGCGACGGTTGGGACAAGCCGGCCAGGAACATCCGGGTCACGGTCAGTCTGCCCGTTCCGGTCGCGAAGAAAGAGGAGCTCAACGTCTGGGGCCACGGCCCCCTCGCCGGCTGGGCCGAGGTCGTCGACGAGCGCACAGCGCGGTTTTCCGCTCCGGACCTGGCCTCTCGCCAGTTTTTCGAGATCCGCGTCGTTTGGCCATCCGGGATCGTCGCCGGGATCCCGTCGGACCGGAACACTCTCGCCTCGATCAAGGCCGAGGAGGCGGGCTTCGTCCAGGACACGATCGAGCGCGTCCGCAGGGCCCAGAGGGAAGATGAGCTCGACCGACAAAGGTCCGCGGAAAACAACCGCCGGTTCTTCAAGGCTTTGGGTGTTTGGGGGACCTGGCAGTTCGTCGGCCCGCTCCTCTGGCTCCTCCTGTACTTCCGATCCTGGTCCGTTGTGGGCAAGGATTATCGTTTCGAGGGCCTGCCGGAATATGTCCGGGAGCTGCCTTCCAATAAGCCGCCCGCCTTGGTCCAGACGCTCATGCGCGAAGGTCGCGCCGTGACCCCGGCGGCGTTCACGGCGACTCTCTTCGACCTGGCCCGGCGGGGCATCCTGGAGATGGAGGACCGGAACGTCCTGAAGAAAAGGATTTTCGGTTCCAAAGCAGCGGTAGAGACGGTCATCACGCTAAAAAAGGACATTTCCCTGTCCGCGGACCTGGGGCCCTTCGAGAATGCGCTGCTTGATTTTCTCTTCAATGAGGCCGTGCCCGTGGGGACGGGCCGGGGTGCCGCCTTCAGCGTCGATGAGCTTCAGAGTTTCATGAAGAAGAAGCCGCAGAAATTCCAGGCCTGGTACTTGAAGTGGACCAAAGGGATCCGGGAAGAAGCGAAAGCCCTGGGCTTCCTCGAGCCGGAGGGGCTTAAGGCCCGAAATATCTTCTACGCCGTTTCCGTTCCTCTGGCCGTCCTGACGCTCAGTCCCGTCCTGCTCATCCTCGCGCTGGTCCTCATCCCGACTTTTAAAAGACGGACGATGGCCTGGGCCCGCGAGAACGAGGCTTGGAACGGCCTCAAGCGCTTCCTCGACGATTTCTCGGAATTCAAGGAGATCCCCGCGGAAGCCTACAAGCTCTGGGAACACTACCTCGTCTTCGGCATCCTCTTCGGCAACGCCAAAAAAATTCTCAAGATGCTGCCCGTCATTTTGAAGGACGACCGGGCCGTCGCACCCGTGTGGTACGCCGGATTCAACCAGGCGAATTTCCTGGCCGGTGGTGGGCTCCAGAGCGTGATCAGCAGTATCGAGCATACGGCGACGGCCATCAGCCAGGCCAGCACCTCGGCCGCCCACTATTCTTCCGGGGGAGGCGGAGGCTTCAGCGGCGGGGGAGGAGGCGGGGGAGGAGGCGGAGGCGGGGGAGGCGCGGGCTGATGAAAGCCGGGAAAGCTCCGTTCCTCTGGGCCCTGATCCTCGCGGCGGCCGTTCTTATCCCGGCCGGCTGCGGCAGGCCGGCCGAAGAGATCCGCATCAGGGACTTCCTGAAAAAGGCCGTGGTCCTCGCCGGGAACAGGGAGATCGCGGCCTTGATGGAGCATTTCTCGCCGGAATATTCCGATTTCGAGGGGCGGGACAAGGCGTCCACGGAGCGGCTCATCGCCGATTACCTAGGGGAGTTCCGGGGGATCGTCATCCATCTTCTGAGCTCGCGCGTGGACGTCTCCGGCCCGGACGGACGGGCCGCCGTCGAATGCGAGATGTCCTTCTCGCACGGCGCGGCGGAGGTCCTGCGAAAACTCTTCAGCTACTCCGGCGAATATTATCGCTTCCGGTTCGACCTAGAAAAATCCGGGAACGGGGAGTGGCGCTTCGCCCATGCGGAATGGCGATCGGTCTCTCTGGCCGACCTCTTTCCGGAATCCCTGCAGATCCTGAAGAAACTTTTTCCGGACCTTTAACGTATCCTTGAATGACACAACTTTTCCGGCCGCCGGCCGGGGCGTTCAAAATCGACGTTCGGAGGATGGATATGGACGATGAAAAAAAACAAGGCAAAACGAAGTACGAGGAATTCCGGTTAAACGGCGGGGAGATCCTCAACAAGGTCAAGGAGATCATCCACCAGGGCAACGTCCGCCGGATCATCCTCAAAGACGAGCAGGGCAAGACGTTCATGGAGCTCCCTCTCACCGTCGGCGTGGTCGGGGCCATCGTCGCCCCCGTCCTGGCCGCCGTCGGTGCGGTCGCCGCGCTCGCTTCGAACCTGACCATCATCGTCGAGAAGGCCGAGGACTGACCTTCCCGCCCGCGGCTTTTCTTCGGCGCTCCTCCGTGCTATAAATGGTCCCTCGGATTCCGAAGGACGGAGGAGCGATCATGAGCGGACGGCTGCCGGCGAAATTTCTTTTTCTCGTCATCTTGACCTTTTTGACACTCGGGAGCGTTCTGGCTTCGCGCCCGCCGGCCGCAGCAGCGGCTTCCGTCGACGGCGTACTCGATCTCATGCCCGTCCCCGCGAGCCTGACCGTCCGGGACGGGCGTTTCCGTGTCGACGAGAACCTCACCATCGCTCCCGCGTCCACCGGGGATCCCAAGGGCGCGGTGCCGAGGCGCGCTTTCGGGGCCGCGGCCCGGTTCATGTCCCGGCTGGCCGGCCGGACGGGCCTCTTCCTGAAACAAGATTTCCTGGCCTCCGAGACCCCGTCGGTCGAGGGCGGCATCCGCTACGCCTACGCCCGGCCCGGCGCGTTGCTGCCCAACGAGGACGAGTCCTATGCGCTCACGGTCGATCCGGACAAGGTCGCGTTGGACGCCAAGACGGACCTCGGTGTCCTGAGGGGCTTTGAAACGTTGCTCCAGCTCTTGAGCGCCGACGAAACGGGTTATTACTTCCCGTGCGTCACCATCGCCGACAAGCCCCGGTTCACCTGGCGCGGTCTGCTCATCGACGTCGGCCGCCACTTCCAGCCCGTCGACGTCATCAAGCGCAACCTCGACGGGATGGCCGCCGTCAAGATGAACGTCTTCCATTGGCACCTGACCGAAGACCAGGGCTTCCGGGTCGAATCCAAGGTCTTTCCCATGCTCCATAAACTCGGGTCCGACGGGATGTTCTACACCCAGGCTCAGATCCGGGACATCATCGACTATGCCGCCGAACGCGGCATACGGGTCATGCCCGAATTCGACATCCCCGGCCATTCGACGAGCTGGTTCGTCGCCCACCCCGAATTTTCGAGCGCGCCGGGACCCTACGGCGTCGAACGTAAGTTCGGCGTCTTCGGACCGGCGTTCAACCCAGCCGACGAACGGATCTATCCTTTTTTCGACGCGTTCTTCAAGGAGATGAGCGCGCTGTTCCCCGACCCCTACCTGCACATCGGGGGGGACGAGGTCGAAGGCCATCAGTGGGAAGCCAACCCGCCCATCCAGGCCTTCAAGGTAAAGAAAGGCCTCGCGGACAACGGCGCCCTCCAGGCTTACTTCAACAAGCGCCTCCTCAAGATCCTGGCCAAGCACGGCAAGAAGATGGTCGGCTGGGACGAGATCTTCCAGCCCGGGCTGCCGAACGACATCGTCATCCACTCGTGGCGCGGCCCGAAGGCCCTCGTCGAAGCCGCCCAGAAGGGATATCAGGGGATCCTGTCGAACGGCTATTACATCGACCTCTGCCAGCCGGCCGAGGCCCATTATCTGAACGACCCCCTGCCGCCGGCGACACCGCTCGACGACCGTCAAAAAACGCTCATCCTGGGCGGCGAAGCGACGATGTGGTCCGAGCTGGTAACGCCGGAGACGATCGACTCGCGGATCTGGCCGCGGACGGCGGCCATCGCCGAGCGGCTCTGGTCCCCGGCCTCGGTGACAAACGTCGACGACATGTACCGCCGGCTCGGACCGGTCAGCATCGAACTCGAGGAGCTGGGGCTCCTCCATCTTACGAACCCAGGCATGCTGCTCAGGCGCCTCGCCGGGGACATGCGGATCGAGCCGCTCCAGGTCCTGGCGGAAGCCGTCGAGCCGCTCAAGAATTACCGGCGGCATGGCCAGGCCGCGTACACGAGTCTTTCTCCCTTTACTCGATTCGTCGACGCCTGCGCGCCGGAATCCCTGGCCGCGCGGGGTTTCAGGAAGAAGGTCGACCGATTCCTGGTCGGGAAGGATCCGGTGCTCGGCCGGGAGATCGGCGAGGCCTTGGCGTTTTGGAAGGCCAACCACGTCCAGGTCCTGCCCCTCATCGCCGCGTCGCCCGCCTTGAGAGAGGTCGAACCTCTGTCGCTTGGACTGGCCCGCGCCTGCGAGGTCGGGCTCGAGGCGCTTGACCGGATCGTGAAGGTGCAGACTCCGGCGGCGGCCTGGGCGGAAGAAAAAGGAAAGATCCTGGCCGAAGCGGCCAAACCGGCGGCTCACGCCGAGCTGGCCATTCTCCCGGCCGTGACCAAGTTGGTCGAGGCCTGTTCGGGACCGGTCAAATGACGCTCGCCGCACCGCGACGCTCATACACGATCATGTCCGTCGACGTCGAGTTCGCGCCGGGCGCCGCCGCGTCGCCGTGGTCGAGGATCCCGTCGATCGGGGTCGATCAATATCTCTGGCTCGACAACGGCTATCGCCCTCCGGTCGAGGTCAAGCTGTGCTATTCCCGCAGCTCCCTCCAGGTCAGGTTCCAGGTGGGGGAGCGCCGGGTGCGCGTCAAATACGTGTCCAGCCCGAATTCTTTGGCGAGATCCTCTTCGGGCCATGAGGATGACGGTATGATCAAGGCCCGGAATATCCTGGTTTGCGTTGTCGCGGCCTTGCTTGTCGTGGCCGCCGGCCCGCCAGGGATCATCCTGGAGGGGCTCCTCAAGGCCGTCTACGACATCGAGATGGGCATCCTCGACGTGGGGGGCCGGCGGCTCATCGTCCGTTGAAGACGGCGCCCGCCCTTTTCATGATATCACCTCCGGCTTGCGACGTTTGGAGCGTACGTTTTGCGGCGTCCCGAGATTAGCACACGCCCGGCGGACGGGTCAACGCGGTCGGGGCCGCTTGGATTTCCGGCGGGTCTTCGGCTATAATCCCCTCCTTTATATTATCCGGGATCCGGGCGGAGCGATCCATGACCATGCTAACGATTCAAAATGGGACCCCCGAAAACGCGGGTCGGGTCGGCTCCAAACTCGTCCTCAAGCTCTGGGTTCGGGCTGGAGTCGTGGCCGCGGCCGCGGTCGCCTTCGGCAGTCTTTATTTTTTCGTCAGGCAATATTTCAAGGACGGGATCTGGCGGTTCGACCTATCCCTCGTCAACAAATCCCTCGGCACGGCGGCGCTCTTTCTCGTCGCCCTGTCGATGTTCCTGACGGGGGCGGCCTATTTCTCGCGCCGCCCGGGAATGTCGCTGGCCTACCGGAAGCACTACGGCCTCACGGGATTCTGGACCGGCCTCGTCCACGGCGCCGTCAACCATTTTTGGCTTCCCGCCGTGGGCCTTCAGCCGGAGAGGAAGCTCGACGCGTGGCTTTCCGACGTCCCAGGTCTTGTCGCGCTCGTCCTTTTCGGGGCTATGGCTCTTCTCTCAAACGCCGCGGTCAAGGGACGATTGGGAGGGGAAGCCTGGAGAAAAGTTCTGCGCTACGGGGGGTACACGGCGCTGCTGCTGGCCATGGCCCACGCGGCGCTTCTCAAATGGGCGAGCTGGACGAAATACCTCAAGACGTTCGGTTCGGTCCTGCCTTCCCTCAGCCTTCCCGTCGCCGCCTTCGGCGCGGCGGCGGTCCTCCTGCGCCTGGCTGTCTGGGTCTCGGAAATCCGGAAAAAATGAAGCCTATTTCAATTTTTCCTGGCCCTTGAACTCCCGGTAGGGGCTGAGGTAAGAAAGCGTCTGCCGGTCGTTTTCGTCGGTCGTTCCCAGGACCATGCGGGCCATGAGCTCACCGAGCCCGGGCCCGAGCATGAAACCCTGGCCGCACATGCCGACCGCCAGCATGTAGCCCTCGAGCTCGCGCGTCCAACCGACGACCGGAAATCCGTCGGGCGTCATGGGATAGAGACCCCGCCAGGTCCGCCGGACGCGGAGGTTCTTGAGGCGGGGGATGAGGTCGACCATCCGCCGGGCGACCATGGGCAGGAACGAGCTCGTCTCGCGGACGTCCATCCCCCAGATGCTGGGACTGGGCGTGATGCAGAAGATGACCTGGCCGGTGTCGTGTTGATAGAAATAGTAGTTGGCCGAGCCGGCGGCGGGGCGGATGTCGACGACCATGGGTTCGAGGAAACGGGCCACGGCCTCGGTCACCGCGCCCTCGTGCGAGTCGGGCCGGACGGGAACGTCGATCCCGGCCAGCGCCGCCATCTCCGCTCCCCGGGGTCCGGCGGCGTTGATGACGACCGCGGCGCCGTATTCGCCCTTATCGGTGCGGACACCCCGGACCCGACCGTCCTCGATCGCGTATCCCGTGACTTTCTCATTGAACAGGAACTCGGCGCCCAGCTTTTTCGCCCGGCTGTAGAAGGCATGGACGGCCAGCAGGGGAGAGGCGTGGCCGTCTTCGGGCGAGAACGTCCCGCCGATGAGGCCTTCGGGATTGAGGTCGGGGATGACGCCGAGAAGGGCCTTCCGGTCGAGCCAGTCGATGTTCAGGCCGTATCGTTTCTGGACGACGAGAAGCTCCTTGAGGGTCCGTTCCTCTTCGCCGCGGTAGGCGACGAACAAGTAGCCGCCTTTCCGCCATTCGATCTTGTCGCCGAAGCGCTCCTCCCAGGTCGAAAAGACCTCGAGGCTGCGCAGGCAGATGCGGATCTTGGCTGGGTCGGAATGGGTGGCGCGGAGGCCGCCGATGGCCCGTTTGTTCGAGCCCTGTCCGACGCTCGGATGCTTGTCGACGACCAGGGTTCGAAGCCCCGCCTCGGCCAGGGCCAGCGCGGCGGGCGCGCCGACGCTCCCGGCCCCGACGATGACGACATCGTAGGACTTATTCGTTGCCATGGCCGTCTTCCTCCCGGTCAAGACCCGCGAACACTCCCAAGGAGACTTCCAGGAACAGGGGCCGTTTCGTCTGGTCGACGATCTCGGACTCGGGAACGCCTTCCTCGCGGAAAAGTCGATGGACGAGGGGCGTGCAGGTCTTGGCGCCGCAGGAGCCCATGCCCGCCCGGGTCACCGCCTTGATCTCGTTGATGTCCCGGACGCCTTCGCGGATGAGCTTGCGGATCTCCCCGGCCGCGACCCGCTCACAGCGGCAGATGACGGTTTCTTCGGACGTCCGTCCGACACAGCGCGAAAGGGGCTCGGCGACCTGGGGGGGCTGGATGCGGATGCCGGCGATCCTCTTCGCGTATTCTTTCGGCGCCCGGACCTTGACGATGACGGTCCGGTCGTTGGCTTTGAGGGCCTTGACCGCTCCGACTTCGACCCGGCCCAAGGGGGCGCCCTCGGTGTCCTCGACGGTGACGATGTCCCCCGGCTTCAGAGTCTCCTTGAGGAGCTCGAAGGGGACGGCCACCGTGGGGAAGTCCGCGTCCTTGCGGTAATCGACCAGTGTGATGGCCAAGCCGGGGCAGATGGCGACGCATTTTTCACAGCCCGTGCAGCCCTTGCCGCCCTTCTCGACGACGAACCTGGGGAGCCGGCGGATGTCCGTTTCATCCATTTCGATGAGAGCGTTGGGACAGACGGCGGTGCACGGATCGCAAGGGATCTCCTGGTTGCAGTGGAGAACGGGGAAGACGCCCGCTTCGGCCGCCGGGGTCCTTTCATGAATAGTCTCACCGGGCCGCGACTTGAGGATGTCGATCGTCCGGTACCAATCGGGCGAGATCTCGCCGACATCGTGACCGAGCGCCCGGGCCACCTCGAGCCCGCGGATCTTGCCCGAGAAGATAGCGGCGGAGGCTTCGGCGATCTCTTCGGCGTCGCCGGCGGCGAAGGCCGTCAGGCCGAATTCGCGGGCCTTTTCGTGGAACTCGTTGACGGGGTCGAGGCCGACTGCGATGAGGAGGGTGTCGCAATCGAAGGACCGTTCGGTCCCCGGGATGGGCTCGAATTTATCGTCGACGCGGGCGATGGTGACCGATTCGACGGCGTCCCGGCCGTTGGCGCCGAGGACCGTATGCGAGGTGTAGATGGGCACGCCGAGGCGGGCCAGCTTATCCCGGTGGACCTTGTAGCCGCCGCACTCGGCCAGGATCTCGGCCAGTCCGACGACGGCTATCCCGGCTTGGAGGGCATGGTACCCGGCGATGAGACCGACGTTGCCGCCGCCGAGGATGAACAGCCGGCCCGTCGGTTTGACCAGATCCCTGTTGACGAGCGTCTGGAAGGCACCCGCGCCGTAAACCCCCGGCAAGGTGTTGCCGGGAAAGGCCAGGTTCTTCTCCCTCGCTCCGGCGGTCGTGAGAAGGACTTCCGGTTTCACCACGACGTACCGCCGGCCCTCGGCGAGGACGCCGACGGTCTTGTCGCTGTAGACGGCCAGGGCCGCGCTCTGGAGCCAGACGCGGACGTGCGGAAGCGAGCGGACCTCGTTTTCGAGGCGCGTGGCGATATCGATGCCGCGCGTGCCGGCATAGACGGCCTCGATCGAGCCGAAGAAGCGGTGGGTCTGGAGGACGAGCTTGCCGCCGAGCCGGTGCTTGTCGTCGATGATGAGGGTCTCGATGCCTCGCTTGCCGAGCTCGATCCCGGCCGAGAGGCCGGCCGGGCCGCCGCCGATGATGAGGACGGGCACGTGGAGGGTCTCGATCGGGCCGGGTTCTGCGGAGCCGATGGCGGCGGCGTCGACACGGGGCAGTTCGGGAAGGCCCTCGACGGGTTCGACACGCAGGCCGGGCCGCGCGAGCTCCATGCAGGCCTTCACCGGGATCCCATCGGCCAGGACAAGGCACTGGGCGCACTGGCCGTTGGCGCAGAAGATGCCCTGGGCGGCGCCGTCCTTGGCGTGATGTCCGAAAACGCGGACCCCGGCCGCGAAAAGGGCGGACGACAGGGTCTCTCCTTCAAGAGCCTCCAACGGGCGGCCCTTCCATGTCAAGGAGATGGATTTGCGGGGAGGGATGGGCAGGATGGGGTGGTGTTCAATACGATGCACGGGCGACCATTCTCCTTCCGTCTTCGACGGCGGGCCGGCAAAGGCGCGTATTATAGCACAAAGGATTTTTTGCGAGTAGAAAAATCCGAGGTGATGTATAATTCCGACGGAGACGGTGAGGTCGAGAGAAAATATCCTCGCGGCGACGGCGGGGACAACTAAGGAGGAAGGGCTCATGAAAATATTGCTGGTGCCGGTCGTTCTCATGGCGAGTCTTGTGCTCGGAGTCGGGGTATCGTCCGGCCAGAGGACGGAGAAGCCGGTCCTCCACGGCCAAAACTGGGTGGCCATCACCGGAAAGCCGCTGGCGGCGACGGCCGGCGCGCTCGTCTTCGCCAAAGGCGGCAACGCCGTCGATGCGGCCTGCGCCATGCTCGGCGCCGTTTGCACCATGTACGACGTGCTGAGCTGGGGCGGCGAGACCCAGGCCCTCATCTATAATCCCAAGACGAAGAAGGTCCTTGGACTGAACGCCCTGGGCGTCGCCCCCGCGGCCGCGACGGCCGAGTTCTACAAAGCCAAGGGCTTCGAGTACCCGCCCGCCGACGGCGTCCTTTCGGCGGTGACCCCCGGCACTCCCGGCGGCCTTTTAACGATGCTGGCCGAATTCGGCACGATGAGCCTCGAAGATGTCCTCGAGCCCTCCCTCCGGATGGCCGAAGGGTATCCCATGGACAAGGAGATCGGCGACCGGATAGAAAAGGATAAGGACAAGGTCAAGTTGTGGCCCTATTCGCGGGCCGTTCTCCTGCCCCATTCCGGCGAGGCCCGCGAGGCGCCGCATCCCGGGGAGCTCTTCCGCCAGCCGGACCTCCTCGACACCTTGAAAAAACTCGTCGATGCCGAGCGGCGGGCCCGGGCCGCCGGCAAGAACCGGAAAGAGTCGATCTACGCCGCGTATGACCGCTTCTACCGGGGCGACATCGGTCGCGAATTCGTGCGCGGCTCGGCGGAGCAGGGCGGCCTCATCACGATGGCCGATCTCGACGCCTGGAAGGTCCGTCTCGAAGAGCCCGTGTCGACCGATTACAAGGGCATCGAAGTCTTCAAGCTGACGAGCTGGGTGCAGGGCCCGGTCATGCTCCAAGCCCTCAACATGCTGGAAACGCTCGACCTCAATTCCATGGGCTACAACAGCGCCGCCTACATCCACACCCTCTACCAGGTCATGAGCCTGGCCTTCGCCGACCGGGATTTCTATTATGGCGATCCGTATTTTCCGCCGCAGGAGCCGCTGCGCGGCCTGCTGTCAAAAGCCTACGCCAAGGACCGGGCCAAGCTCATCCGGAGCGACAAGAACGATCCCGATATCAAACCCGGCGACCCTTACCCCTACGAGGGGAAAACCAATCCCTATCTCGCCTTTCTCGACCGCTGGCTCGAATGGGGCAGGGGAGATGCCGGAGCGCTCGGTCCCGATGAAGCGGCGGCCGTGGAGGAGTCTTTTCAAACGGGGACGACGTCCATCCAGGCCGCCGACAAGGAAGGCTGGGTCGTCTCGGTGACCCCGAGCGGGGGTTGGGTGCCGTGTGTCATCGCCGGGAAGACGGGAGTCGGCATGAGCCAGCGGGCCCAGAGCTTCGTCCTCGACGAATACAAGAATCCTTTCAACGTCATCGCGCCCGGGAAAAGGCCGCGGGCGACACTGACGCCGGGGCTGGCCATGCAAAACGGCCGGCCCTTTCTCTCTTTCGCCGTCCAAGGGGGGGACACCCAGGACCAGAACCTCCTCCAGTTCTTCCTCGACGTGGTCGAGTTCGGGATGAACGTCCAGCAGGCTTGCGAGGCCGCCAACATCACGAGCTACCAGATGCATGATTCCTTCAACGACCACAAGATCTTTCCGGGGAAGCTCGATGTCCATGAACGGGTTCCGGCCGAGGTCCGGGAGAAACTCCGGCTCATGGGATATCTCTTGTCTGTCAAGAGATACACCTCGGGCCCGATCAACGCCATTTTCTTCGACCGGGTCCACGGCACGTTCTGGGGCGGCAGCAGCAATTACGGCGAGGACTACGGCATCGCCTGGTAGGAGCGTCGCGGCTCGGCCGGACTATTTTTTCCCTTCGATCTCCTGGATGAGCGCCTTGACCTCCGGCTGTTCCGGATTCAAGCTGAGCGAGGCCTTCAGCGCGGCCAGGGCCTTCTCTTTTTCTCCCGTTTTGTAGTAGCAGCTGCCGAGGACGGCCAGGAGCCCCGAGTCGCTGTTGTAGACCTTGTTGCCTTCCTGGAGGCTGAGGACCGCTTCGGCGTAGCGTTCGAGTCCGGCCAGGGCCCGTCCCTTGATCAGGAAATATGAGAACTTGAGGTTGGCGTCGTCCTTGACCGTCTCGATGAGCCGCAGGGCCTCCCCGGGCTTTTTAGCTTTGAGGAGAAAGGCGGCGTAATCGGGGACCTTGGGGAGGTAGGCGGGGTTGAGGGCTAGGGCCCTGCGGTAAGCCTCTTCGGCCCGGTCGAGCTGACCCGCCTGGTCGTACTGGTGGGCCAGAATGTACTGGACCTGGAAGCTGTTGGCGGTCGCGAACGCCCGGGAGGCCACGATGGGATGGGCAACGGCCTTACCTGGCGAAACGATGAAACTGGCTGTTTTCGTGTCCAGGACATTTCCCTTGGCGTCTTGAAGGGCCAGGCTCAACTCGTAATAATCGGGCGGGAACTCGGAGGCCGCCAGAACCTGGGAGAGAGCCAGCGAGGAACGATAGGGCTGGCCGTTGAGAAGCAGGGTGTAAGATCTTTGAAAAACGGAGGTGGGGCTCGTCCCCTTCACCGTCGCCACGACCTTTCCCTCACTCCAGAGGTCTCGGGTGACACCCAGGGCGCTGAAAATGTAGGCCACCTGGTCGGCGTTGGAGTACGTGTTTTTGGGGTCGACGTTGAGCTTCTGGGCGACCAGCTGGAAGGGGAGATGGGAGTCCGCGCGGGAGACGACCAGCCCGATACCGAGGGTCGGTCCGAGGAGCCGGGGAACGCCGGTCGTCGGCGGGACCACCAGATCGCGCTCGAGAACGCTGAACTCCTTCCCGACGACGTTCCTGAGAAGAACGGTCAACTTGTAGGAACCTTCGATGACGGGAAAGGAATCGGCCACGGCGAAGCCCATGCTCCGTGTCGCATCCATTTGGCTTTCGGGGATCGTCAGGGGGTACTCCTTGCTGTATTGGAGGATGATCTTTTCGCCCGCCCGGAGACTGACGTCGACCGCGAAATTCGTCGAATATTCGTTCTTCTGCCCGTAAAAATCGACGGAGAGTCGCTCGGGGACGATGACGAAATCACAAGTCGTCAGCCCGGTGGCCGGGTCGTGGATGACGGCCACGGCCGCTTCGCTGTTCATGAAATTAGTCAGGTATTCTGTCGAAACGATCCCCCGGAGATTGAGGAAGTGCGTGGCGTAGCTGTCGCTCAAGCCCTTTTTCGGCGAGTCGTAGATCGCGGCCATGTAGATCGCCGTGTCCATGGAAGGCTGAAAACCGGGCGGGACGTCGCCGGGAATGATGGACAGGCAGACGAGAGCCAGCTCCGGACGAAGATCATGTATTTTCTGGATCATTCTTCCATAATCGCCGACGTTGAATTCCGTCGCCGAACGGACGAGGAGTCTCTCCGGGCTGTCGGTCATGGGGTCGTAGAGCTTCATCTCACCGGCATTTCGGAACTGGAAGAAGACAAGCTGAAAATGGACGGGCAGGCCTTTGGAGGTATCTCCGTAGTAGCTCCAGATCTCCGTCGGGTAAATTTCGTTGGAGCCGGCGTCATAGATCTTACTCACGGGCGGGCCCAGGATGATATAGAACCGGGCGCGGTCGGTCATCCAACCCTCGCGGGCCGAGCCGAAACGGAAGAGGCGGTTGGCCTCGGTAAACCGTTTCATGTGCTCTTCCTTGTATTCGTTCTTCGGCGTCGCGGGTGTCGGGTCCCGCATCTTCCAGAAGGCATCGATGAACAGGTCGCGGTCCCGGTCGCTTTGAAGGAAAAGGAAAACGTCCCGTTCCTTGTCTCTGATGATATAGCTCACGACCTTGAGCCATTCCTGGTAGGTCGGCGGCAGGTCCTTGACCTTGACTTTCGATTGGGCCGAGGAAAGGCCCGCCCCCGGAAAAAGGAACGCCGTGATGAGCGTGGCGATGCCGAATAATCGGGTGAGACTCTTCATGATCTGAAACCTTTCACTTATCATATATAGAGGATATCGCCGAAAAAATCAAAGCACTCGTTATAACGCCAAGCCGGGCCCGGGAGTTACGCGTCGGCTGGTGCCCCGAGTTTTCCGGGGGTCCACTTCCGCCGCTAG